>NZ_CP014944.1:3961104-4322209 GCF_001767295.1 Colwellia sp. PAMC 20917 | reverse complement strand
CCGTTTTAAATAAGTTAATTGATAAGTTAGGTAGAAAAAATCAAGTTCTTGTTGGCTAATCTCGCTATTTTTAAGTTGACGAATCTTAATCTCTTGTTGAGTAATAGACAGCCTTTCTTTGCGAGTATTTTTTCTTTTACGTGAAGTAAATGTACCTAGAAAGTCATCAAAGGTTTTATAATCACGATTAAACCAGTGAAATTGTACCGTATTACGTTGATAAATATCCGCGGGTAAAACTGTTTTTATTTCATCACAGTACAATATATGCCAACTATTAATATTTTCTTGCTGGCAATGTTCAATTAGCGGTGCAAACAACTCATTTACTTGGAGTTTTTCTGAAAGAAATTTATTACTGGTTACAGGTGTAAAGGGAATAGTTGCGACTAATTTAGGGTAATAATTTATCTCATTGCGTTGATAAGCCTCGGCCCAATCCCAATCAAAAACATACTCCCCCCAAGAGTGGCTTTTTAAATACATCGGCATCACGCCTGTGACATCACCGTTTGTTGATGTCACTAAATGATGAGCTTGCCAACCTTGTTTAACGCTAACTGAGTCGCTTTTTTCAAGCGCACTAAAAAACTCATAAGTAAGAAAAGGGCAAGGTGAATGATTTAACGCCTGCCAATCAATAGCACTTATTTTGTCAATATGGTTAAGAAAATTAATTTTTATATCAGCATTCAATCGCGTTTTTCTCACCAGCCAATGGCTGTTTATCTAGCAATAGTGACTTAATTTTACTGTCAAAATAGCATTGTTAAAGGATGTTACGTCAATGATAGCGCTATTTTTTATCGAAATGTATCACTAAGCCATATTTTTAAGTTATCAGGGTTGGCGAAATAAAAAATAGCCAACAATAAAAAGTGTCTTAATACTAATGTAACGCAGCCCGCTATTTCGCTGAGATATAGAGAGTATCTAGTACTAGAATTCATTTAACAGCACTTATACAATAGATTGCCATCGTAAATAAAGGTTGAATTGAAAGTGTCTGAGAAAGTGATTAACTTCGAGTTTGAAAAGCATAATAAAAATAGTATTCGATATAAAGAAGTACCTGAGAATGGAATGCCCCCCGTTTTAGGGTCTATCTATGTACAAAAATGGTTTGCCGGTGACAATAAAAATATTGAAATAACCATTAAAACAAAAGATTAAAAGATGAAACAACTAAAATCTGTTCCCTACTCCCTATCGCGCAATTAGGCAATGCTGTATTAAGGCCTCGTCCAGCTGAGGTTGAAAACATTTAGGGTGAGGAGTGCCAGCAATTAATTAATAAAATGCTGTTAGCCGTAGCCGGTGGTGTTGGCATTGCAGCGCCGCAGATCCATCACATTAGTGCCAAGGCATAGTGACATCAGGGTCCGATATTATCACTGACAAGGTATTGAACAACAAAAAGAACTAACCGGTTCTATTGACCGGTTAGTTCAGCATAAATTAGACCATTTAAACGGCTTAACTTTTATTGACAAAGGTGAGTCGACAACAGACTTGGTCAGTTAAGATAAGTGGTATAAACAAGTTTACTGGTGTAAACGTTAAGAACTAATAATGCGCTTTACTGGCTTTAAGTTGACTATAAATAGTTGCTAGATAAATAAAAATAAAGCTTTATACTGCTTATAATGATGAAATTTATAAAAATAATACCTTTACTTTTCCTTTACTCATTAAGTGTATTAGCACAATCGAGCGCAAAACCAGAGTTGGCGTTATTGGAAAAGGACAAAACAATTCTAACCGTAGCTATTGAAAATATTGGTTACTACCCATTTTACTATCCAGAAAATGGTGAAATAAAAGGTTTTTCGGTTGAGGTCCTTAATTATATTGAAGCGCATTCAAACTATGATTTTGAGTTTATTATTCTCCCTTGGCCAAGGGCGGTTCACTTGGTTGCAGAAGGCAGAATCGATTTAATACTGACCTTATTTAAAACACCGAAGCGCGATCAAATGTATCATTTTATTGAGCCTTCTTATGCTAATGAAATTAATCAATTATTCACTTTAAAAGATAATTATTTTGAGTTTGATGGAAAATTAAAACAACTAACACCCTATTCTGTCGGCACTATTAGAGAATATTCCTACGGCGAATATTTTGATGGTGCCAACTACCTAAATAAATTGCCCGCATTAACAGAAGAAGTACTTTTAAAGCTGTTGCTCGGCAAACAAATAGACATGTTAATCAGCAACCCATTAGTGTTTAATCAATTAATTTTAAAAGAAAAGGTTGGCGCCCAGGTTAAAGCGATAGAGCCACATATATCAATGACTCCTGTATATATGGCGCTAACCAAGAAAAGAAAAGACTCGCTAGCAATAAATACAACACTCGGGCAACTCACTGAGCAGTTAAAAGCGTCTCCTTACTTTCAAGAATTACTCAATAAGTATCAGTTGAATTTTAAATAATAGAGTTTAATTACAGACGCTGCGGGTTTAGCTTACTAACACCATTATTATCAGCAGATTAAGCTGATATTATGGGTTTATAATTCGCTACTACTTAGTTAAAAATCCCACTATCATTCAATGATAATCTCAATCATAATTACGGAGTCTACAATGTCTACAAATACTTATGTACCACCAAAGATATGGGAATGGAATAAAGAGTCTGGTGGTAAATTTGCCAGTATTAATCGCCCTATCGCAGGAGAAACGCATCAAGGCGACTTACCCGTAGGTAAGCACCCTTTCCAGCTATACTCGTTGGCCACCCCTAACGGTGTCAAAATCACCATTTTATTAGAAGAGCTATTAGCGTTAAATATAGCTGAAGCCGAGTACGATGCGCACTTGATTGATATAATGGCAGGCGATCAATTTAGCTCAGGCTTTGTTGATATCAATCCCAACTCTAAAATACCGGCTTTAGTTGATAATAGTGGTGATAATAAACTGCCCATTTTTGAATCTGGCGCGATACTCCTGCATTTGGCTGAAAAGTTTGCTGCCTTCATACCCAAAGAGCCGTTACTTAAAGCACAATGCTTGTCATGGCTATTTTGGCAAGTGGGTAGTGGCCCTTATTTAGGCGGTGGATTTGGTCATTTTTTTGCTTACGCACCCGAAAAATTTGAATATCCAATTGAACGTTTTACGATGGAAGTTAAACGACAACTCGATGTACTCGACCGTCATTTAGCTAATAATAAATATATGTGTGGCGAGCAATACACTATTGCAGATATCGCTATATGGCCATGGTATGGAGCATTAGTGCAAAATAAAGTCTATGAAGCTGCAGAGTTTTTACAAACGCATTCCTATAAAAATTTATTGCGATGGACCGAAGAAATTGGCAATCGAGCAGCCGTTAAGCGTGGTTTAATGGTCAATCGTACTTGGGGAGAGTTAGAAGAACAATTACATGAACGCCATGATGCCAGTGATTTTGAACTTAAAACTCAAGACAAACTAGTCGGTTCTCAATAATTAACTCCGGGTCTTTAACCTGGTAGTTATGCTGAAGTTCTTCTAAGGTTTTATTTAGTCGGTGAGGTGTTGCTCATTGACTAAATTCGCCATGACTTCCTGTGGCGGCAACAGGGTCATAAAAGTTAAAAGACAAAAACATCATGATTCGCTGCTTATACCTTAGCAGAAGTGTTGATTTATCATGGGATTTATTTAATGTATATTCGAATATATTAGGTGTTTTGTTCGTATTTAACGAAGTATTACCGGTAATTTATACGCTGAATTTAGCCACAATAACTAATGAAAACAAGCAGGTAAACCGCTTAAAAAAAGCATTGAATTTAACGTTATCATTGGGAAAAACTGACACTGTAATTAAAAACTATATGTAGACGTCAATAAATTATGCTTCTGGCTTAATTATCTCGTTAGCTGGCGTACTTTTCTTTTTTATTAACCAGTACGTTACACCAAGAGAAATAGTCACCAAAGCAAGACCAACAATTTGATCTGCAGAAACAAGTTTAAGATCTAACACAATAACTTTACGGGCAACTGCCATCAATGCTGTGGCAACAACCAATTCTACCGGGATAACGTTTGAGCCAAGGTACAGACGAATATTGATAAAGATTTCAACCGCGATTAACACCACCATAAAAGCGCCAAAAGTTTGTAAAATATCATCAATATCTAAAAGAAAATAAGGTGGCATCGATAGTTTCAAATAAAGTACATAAACCACATCAGCGATACTCCAATAGATCACTAATACCATTAACAAGGCCAGTATTCGTATCGCAAATCGAATCGAGCGATGCAGCACCTTTAACAATGGGTCTGAATGATTTTCGGTAATTCTTCGTGTCTCATCGATCTTCCTATATGAAAAGTAGGGTAAATATATCGATTTCATCACTAAAATATATCTATGATCATAAGCCATAACGTTATGATCATAGAAAATATCACTATTGAAAATACGGCTCTAAACTAGCAAATATTCGCTAACATAGCCCGTCCAAGGTCAATATAAGCGTTAACATCTTCATTCATACCCTTTGTTTTAATATGATCAGCAAAACCAAGTCGCGCCGTCATAGCTAGCCAAAATATGGCACTAATTAAGCCAGCAATACGCCACAAATTAGTTTTAGCCCACTTAAGCGCCAAAGTAATCGAGAGGACATAGATAACAAAACCTGCAAGTTTAGATGATGCCCAGCCATTAACGAAAGGATACAAATTAAGCGGGTTAACGATCACCAAATAAATAAAAGTAACAACAAATAATGTATATAAAATATGTGGTCCAATTTTTAATAGTTTGTTGTTAGCTTTTTCAGACCCTTTCATCATTAACACAAAGTTAATGAGAAAAAGAACAAAAGTCAGTGTAATTATGGTTATGTGTAGATGCTTAATTATCATGTACATGTGGTTTTTCCCTAGAAATTCATTATTTATTTAATACTTAGGCTGCCAGTATATCGTTTATTTACCTAAGCAACTGCTATCTTTTATATTATTTTAATAAGCTCAGCCAACATAAGCTGAGCATATTCATTGCACAAGTTCCTCTGTTGATCAGTATTTGTGTCATGCAAGCATTTAGTCATCCTTACTGTGCTTTTTATCTAGATAGGTTAGCGAGGCTTCTAAAGCTTCATAACGCAATGAATAGATATTATCATCGGCGATTAAATCCAATACATTACACTTTTCGAGCTGTTGATGTGTTTGCTTATTTGGACACAATAAAAAAACTTCGCATTGACCATCTTTAGCATCTTTTACTGCGTTTTCTAGCGCAAGACCTACCGTTTCATCAATCATAGGGACATCCGTTAAATCAAGGATCATCACCTCAAAATCTGCAACACTGATATGCTGACGAGAAATAGCTTTTGATACACTAAAAATCATCGGCCCTGATAAGTAAAAAAATAACACTTTACCATTCGCTTTATCGAGTAAGCCTCGTTCAAGAACACTTAATGGCACATCATTGCCATCAGCATCACTAATTGCTTTAACCTTTCTGGCTTGCTCTCGACTTAAACGCTCAATAACAATGATATTAGAAATGAAGACACCAAGACCTACAGCGACAATTAAATCAACAAAAATAGTTAATAACATAACACCATACATAATGGCCATGCCCTGAACACTGACTTTATGTGCACGTTGAATAAAACTCCAGTCAAGGATATTAAAACCTACATACACGGCAATCCCCGCTAACACAGCCATGGGGATAGGCTCAGTTAGACCTGCAGCCACTAACACCACGAATGCAAGTACCAAGGCGCGAATGATACCTGACACAGGTGAGCGTGCACCCACTTGAATATTAGTCACGGTACCCATAGTTGCGCCAGCGCCGGGTAAAGCACCGAACAAGCCAGAAATCATATTAGCGATACCTTGTCCACGTAACTCCTTGTCGGGATCATGTTCTTTTCGTGTTAGCGAATCACCAATGACAGCAGTTAATAAGGTATCAATGCAGCCAAGTGTGCCCAGAACCAAAGCATCTATCACCATAGTAGTAAAGATGTCGACGTTGAAATGAGGAATAACTAAAGAGGGTAAACCTGCTGGTATCTCACCAATTCTGCGGATGTCATCGCTGTTGAAAAAAATTAAAGAAAGTACAGTAACAACAACCAATGCAACCAGTTGAGCTGGAACATACTTGCGGTAATGCTTGGGTAAGTAAAATAAAATACCTAAAGTAAGTGCCCCTAAGAATAGTTCACTGAACTTAATATTTGCGAGTATATTAGGCAGTGCTGATAAGCTTCCCGTAACGCCACCAGATGGTGTCTGATGCCCTAACAACGGAGCTAACTGCAAGATAATTAAAATAACACCTATGCCTGACATAAAGCCAGAAATCACACTATAAGGCATTAACGTAATATATTTTCCGAGTTTAAGTGTGCCAAGCAACATCTGAAATGCACCGGCCATCATTACAATAGTAAATGAAATCGCCATGCCTGTTTCTGGATACTTTGCCATCATGCTGGTTAATATGGCGGTCATAATAACGGTCATTGGACCGGTAGGCTCAGAGATCAAACTAGATGAACCACCAAACAATGCGGCAAAAAAGCCAACCATTATCGCGCCCCAAAGCCCAGCTTCAGCGCCAGCTCCTGACGCAACACCAAAAGCGAGCGCTAAAGGCAAAGAAATAATTGCGGTAGTTACACCACCAAACATATCTCCTTTGAGATTGAACTCTTTAAAACGATTTCCAAACACCGCGCAAATCCTTACTAAAAAAGATGATCAGGCCAGATAACCTTTTATCTGACCCGTAAACAGAAAAACATATAACCTAACGAATATGATTCAACTTAAGATCGCATTCAAAGTCATCCATTTGTTGAACAAGATTTACTCGGTCTTTATCGAAAAAATTAACATGACCCAATTTTCGTTGCGGTTTTACTGATTTATTGTACCAATGCAATGTTGATAAAGCTGAAAGCGAAGTCATTGGCGGTTTTTCATTACCGATTAAATTAATCATACCCGTTGTGCCAAGCGACTCTGTGCTACCTAGCACTAAGCCAGCAACCGCTCTTATATGATTTTCAAATTGGCAGGTTATACTCCCTGCTTGTGTCCAATGTCCACTATTGTGAACACGAGGTGCTAATTCATTGATCATTAACTCCCCATCAACGACAAAGCACTCCATCGCCAGAACACCAACGTAGTCGAGGGTATTTAATACACTTTCCATATAAGTTTGAGCTTTAAGCGCTAGCGTATTATTTTCATCTACAGCAGGTGCAATAGATTGCAGCAAAATACCGTTTTTATGAGTATTCTCTGTTAAAGCATAATGTTCGATATTGCCATTTTTTGAACGAACCGAGACGAGAGATATTTCTCGTTCGAACTTTATCCAAGCTTCAATAATATAATCTTGGATGCTTAAACGGTCAAAGTTTTCAATATCTGCCAAGGTTTTTAGAACCCATTGGTTTTTACCATCGTAGCCATCACTACAAGATTTAACCACCATAGGTAGCCCTAAGACTTTCAATGCTTCACTTGCTGGCAACGAATAAGCAAAGGCTGAAGTGGGTATTGATAACTTTTCTAATAATTGCTTTTCTCGATAACGATGCTGACAGGCAGAAATTGCTTCAATGTTGGGCAAAACATCACAATATGCTTGCAGAGCTTTAAGCAATTCTATATCTACTTGTTCTTTTTCTACGGTAATAACATCAGGCTTTCCAAGAAGGTTATAGAGCTTATGAATATTTTGCTCTTCCTGCCAATTTTTAGCCAGTGTAACCACTCGGCCTAAACCGTCAACGCAATCAGTTACTTGCTGGAAATTATCATTAATAAAGCTAAATTTTATCCCTAATGGCAGTCCTGCAAGTGCCAACATACGAGAAAGTTGTCCACAACCTACAATGGCTATGCGCATTATTCTACCTCCCATGAGACACTTTCACTTTGCTGTGAACGCCATATTTTTAGCTTGCCTTGCAGTACCGTATCATTAATGGCAAGGATTTGTGAGGCCATTAACCCCGCATTAAATGCGCCTGCTTCGCCAATACCTTGGGTGGCAACCGCAACGCCTTTAGGCATTTGTACGATAGATAATAGACTGTCCATTCCTTTGAGTGCTTTACTCATTACCGGCACACCGATAACGGGTAACCAAGTTAATGCGGCAGCCATACCGGGTAAATGTGCGGCGCCACCAGCACCCGCAATAATCACGCTGTACTCTTTATCGGCATTCTCGGCAAAGTCATATAAACGTTTCGGGGTACGATGGGCTGAAACAACCATAGCTTTATACTCTATGCCCAGTGCTTCAAGAACTGTAACCGCATTTTTCATCACTGGCCAATCTGACTGTGATCCCATGATAATCGCAACTTTAATTTTTTTCATTGTCAATGGCCTTATTTTTAATGGTTAAGCGCTGGCTTAAGTTAAACATCAATCAGCTAATTAATTATTCTGATAATATTATGACAAAAAATATAAATAGATAAAAATTGATATTACTTATAGTATAAATAGATAAAAGTCTATTTATGGGGTTATAAAGATGAAATCAAGGCTTCATGCTCATGTTGGCACAATCAGGCAGCTGGAAATATTATTGTCTGTTCATGATAAAGGTAGTATTAAAGAAGCGTCAAAAGCGCTTTTTCTAACGCAACCAACGGTATCAATACAAATGAAAAAGCTTGCAGAGGCAATGGGAGCTCCTCTATATAACTATACCAATAGACAGATATTATTTACGGATATAGGTCTAGAGTTAGTAAAAACCGCGGTAGAGGTACTTGATAGTTTTTCACGACTTGATATGGCGATAGGCAATATTAAAGGTTTTAAGTCTGGCACCTTAAGGTTGGCTGTGGTCACCACTTCTAAATATTTTATTCCCCATTTGTTGGGACCTTTTTTAGAAAAATATCCAGATATAGATATACAGTTAAATATTGGTAATCGACAACAAACCATTGATCGCCTAAAGCAAGGTATTGACGACTTCTATGTGTTTAGTCATCCGCCATCTGATATTGAAACTGAGTCGATTGAATTTTTAACCAATCCGCTGGTAGCCATAGCACATCAAGACCACCCCATTGCTAAAAAGAAAAACCTCACTTTAAAAGATTTAAGCAAGGAACCTTTCATTATGCGTGAAAAAGGTTCAGGTACAAGGTATGCCATAGAGGAATTTTTAAAGCATCATAACACTAAGCTAAATGTGAAAATGACCATTGAAAGTAATGAGGCAATTAAACATCTGGTGATGTCAAAGCTTGGCATATCAATATTATCAGCGCATACCTTAATGTATGGTGGACAAAGTGGGCTAGTGCGTTTACCAATAAAGGAACTGCCAATAAATGCTCATTGGTTTTTTGTTTGGTCTAAATCAAAACGTCAAACCCTATTAGCGGCTGAATTTCTTGCTCATATTGAAACTAATGGCCGTTCATTATTACAAAAAGAAATGATATCAAACGATATTTTATCTCGCTAAATCACTGCTAAGTTAGCCTGCTGAGTAAAGTGGGTTAAAAGATGGGCCAATTAAATCAATGTTTTCATAAGGTTGATAACGGCTGAACAGCCAGGAATTTAACCTTTTGGTGAACTACTCGGCACAAAGTACCGAGTTTTCTCGACGGTGCTGATAAAGTGGTTTAAAAAGATGGCCGTTTGCCGTTAACGCAATAATCGCAGGACAATTGTCGAGCTGTTAAATTAACTTCCCAGTATTTTTAGCGGTAATGACAACGCACTGTTGCCTGTTTGACCAACAAACCAAATAATGCCACTTAGCCCGCCTAATGTAATGACATACCATAATACTGAGACAATTTGAGCATAACGGTTTAGGGGTAATAGGTCACTCAAATGTCGACGCTTATATTCAAAGAAAATTTCTATACTACCAATAGCAAGTAAAAAGCCTAATAGCGCTAAACCAAAGTGATAACTAATATAAACCCCTAATGCTGCACCTAATACACAAGCAACTAAACCAACGCGGGTATTAATTGAAAAGGCAATACTCTTGAGTATGTGTCCACCATCTAAGGGTAATACCGGCAACAAATTAAATAGATTAAGTAAGGCGTTAAAGACCGCTAAACCGGCCAGTATTTCTAAATCGGTTAGCCAGTAACCTACCAAGCAAGCAATAGAGAGTATTAGACCAAAGAAAGGGCCCATTATCGAAATAACAACATCTTGCCAGCGGGTATTAATTTTATCGTCGCTCAATGCTAGGCCTCCGACAAAAGGAATAAGGTAAATACCTTTGGTTTTCAAACCAAAGTATTTCATCGCCTTAATATGTCCATATTCATGAAAGACGAGACAAAGAATAAGTGCTATGGCAAATTCAATAGAAAATAACCAACTATATGCGGCCAAACTACCAGCAGCAAATAGCACTTTGATGACTTTGGCACTTTTTAACAATTTCAAGCCAAGTCCAGCCATGCCAATGAAACTAAATTTCATCGGTTGCTTGCTAGCTTTGCTAACTTGGCGTTGTTCTATATCTTTTTCAATGAGGGTATCTTCTTGTTGAAGTTTATTATCAATAAAAAGCTGGTATTTAAGCACAAAAGGCTGCCAATGCAGTGTGCCCTTAAGTTCTATATGTAATTCACCTTGCTCACTTTGTAGAGAGAATTGATGTGTAAAGGTATCGTTGCCATCAACCGCGTCAATTTGTGAGACACACTGGTCGTCCCAAAAAAGTTGTTGCCATCCCGCCATTGAACCTTCTAATCGTAGTGTTTTGTTCAAACACGTTACTGCTAATAGTTGCACTTTATAAACTCAGTAAATAGAACCTTGCCCGATTATCACTATATTTGGAGGTGCAGCAAGGTTTATTGCCACTATTCTTGATTTATCAGCAAACAGATAAGTGGGTGAAAATTTTTTTATTCGCACCGCGATAGAAAAATCCAGCTAAAGCTGGCTTAATAGTAAACAATTGATTAAGTATCAGTAGTTAAAGCAATACTTTACAATAACTTTACTTAGGCATTAAGACTGTATCAATGACATGTATGACACCGTTACTTGCTTTAACGTCAGCCATAATAATTTTCGCATTATTTATCATTACATTACCGCCGTCTACTTTCACCATCAACATTTGGCCTTGTACTGTACTAGCACTGTCGACTTTAACAACATCTGTAGACATCACTTTTCCAGCAACGACGTGATAGGTTAAAATCGATACCAATTTATCTTTGTTTTCTGGCTTTAATAGCATTTCAACCGTGCCTGCAGGTAACTTTGCAAAAGCTTCATCAGTTGGTGCAAATACAGTAAAAGGCCCTTTTCCTTTGAGTGTATCGACAAGTCCACCGGCTTTAACGGCAGCAACAAGAGTATTAAAAGAACCATTTGCCGCAGCTACATCAACAATGTCTTTTTTCATACCATGGTGTTCTGCATGAGAAGTCGGCATAAAAGCTAGGCTGGCAACTACGAGTAAACCTGTTGTAATAAATTTATTTAACATGTTAATTCCTATTTAATGGATAATATTTAGTTTCAGCCAATATTTACGTACTGTTAAACAATTAAGATCAGTTTACTTAACATTTTTATAATAAAAACGGATAAAATATAATCACATCCACCCTATCTAATAAAAAACCCATCCTTTAGGCTACAAGTATATCGTCACCTTATTCTTGAGTAATAGCCTCGTCTAAGCAATGAACTATGTCAAAAAACTATAAAATTTTATTATCGAAGTTCAAGGATAACGTCTAAGTAATCAAGACTAAATTATCTGAATAAATTTGCGAAAATACTTAAATAAATATATTTTATAAGTTGTTTATGAAGGGTTAGATTATTTAAATTAATAAGTGAGATAAATAAATGTCAAAAAAATCAGCTAGTGATATCCCTCAAGAAGCATTTGACTGGTACGACGAATACGCGCATGGCGGTATGGATCGCAGAAGCTTTATGGCAAAGTTAGCGACTTTAGTTGCAGTGGGATACTCAATGACAGTGCTCACATCGGCATTGCTTCCAAATTATGCCCTAGCAGAACAAGTTTCTTTTAATGATGATGAAATAAAAGCTACCTATGAAACTTTTGATTCACCCGAAGGTTACGATAAAGGTGTCGGCTACTTAGTAACACCAACCAACAAAACAGGAACCTTGCCTGTTGTTTTAGTTATTCATGAAAACAGAGGTTTAAACCCCTACGTAAAAGATGTTGCTCGACGTTTAGCTAAAGCGGGGTATCTTGCCTTTGCTCCAGATGCATTGTTCCCATTAGGAGGATATCCAGGTAATGATGATGAAGGCAGATCTATGCAAAAGTCGATGGATGCTGAAAAAATACAGCATGACTTTGTTGCAGCAGCAAAATTCATCAAAAAACATCACAGAAGTAATGGAAAACTTGGTGCTGTTGGCTTTTGTTTTGGTGGTTACATAGTCAATTACTTAGCCGCAGTGGAGTCTGATTTGATTATTGCCGGCGTACCTTTTTATGGCACGCCAGCCAAAAAAGAATTGCGTAAAAATATTAAGGCATCGTTACTGATTCAATTGGCTGAACTCGATGAAAGGGTTAATAACTCTTGGCCTGACTATGAAAGTGACTTGAAAATTGTTCAAGCCCCTTTTCAAGTGCAGATCTATAAAAATGCCAAACATGGCTTTCATAATGACTCGACCAGCCGTTATGATAAAGAAAATGCCGAGCTTGCCTGGCATCGCACCCTAGCCTTTTTTACTGAAAAACTGGTATAAAAGCATCTAAAAACACTTTGTTAACGAGTTAAGCGAGCAAAGTCATCAATAAAGTAAGACTTGTACTCGCTTAGCTATATTCAGCGTTTAGCGTTTAAACTCTGATGTTTTACTCCATTGTGGCCAAACATTTTCTTTGGAAAGCTGATAACCAATGTCAAAAAATGCTTGCATATCTTCTTCTGCGCCAGAAAGATCCCATGTATCATTATATTCATCACAAAGGTTGTGATAACACTTACCAAGACTTTCCTTTAACTGAGTTCTCAACGTTTTAGTCGCTTCATCAACGGCAGTTTCTCCCGTTTTAGCATATAACGCTGGAATGCCGATATTTGCAAAGGCAAAGTGATCAGAGCGGTAATAGATACCCGCAGCAGGACGAGGATCCCCGGCGATGGTGCGGTTTTGCTTCTTCGCTGCATCACTAAGAAAGTTATCGAGTTCTGACTGCCCTAATCCATAGACAGAGACATCGCTACTTCGACCATTAACCCCTAAAGCATCCATATTAATATTTGCAACTGTCTTAGCCGCTGGAATAATAGGATTAGCCGCATAAAACTTAGAACCTAACAACCCTTGTTCTTCTGCAGTTACTGCCATGATGGTAATGGAACGCGCTGGTGCAACAGGCAATTTAGCAAAAGCTTCAGCAACTTCAATAAGTGCCCCTGTACCCGATGCATTATCGACAGCGCCATTATAAATTTGGTCGCCAATTAAGCTGGTATCTTTGCCTAAGTGATCCCAATGTGCAGTATATAAAATATGTTCATCAGGCTTAACGCTTCCAGGTAAAGTGGCGATAAAGTTATAAGATACAGATTCTTTCACCGTGTTATTTACCGTAACAGAAGCTGTTAAGTCGCCCATATCAAGATGATAACTTCCCTTGGCAGCCGCAATTTTAGCCTGTTCGAAGTTTACACCGGCTTGAGTAAATAATTCTTTGGCAACCTCACTATTTATCCAACCTTCAACCGCTACACGGTCTTTATTTTTGTCTTCACGCACAAAGCCAAATTGAGGACCAGACCACGAGTGTTCGACTACCGACCAATCGTATGATGCGGGAGCAGTTTCGTGAATAATGATCGCACCTTCAGCACCTTGTCGGCTAGCTTCTTCATATTTATAGGTCCAGCGCCCGTAATAGGTCATCGCATTACCGTTGAAAAGTTTAGCATCTTGAGTTGCAAAACCCGGATCATTAACTAAAATAACAACGGTTTTACCTTTAACATCCAAATCTTGATAATCATTCCAGTTGTACTCTGGCGCGTTAATACCGTAACCAACAAAGACTAATTCTGAGTCTTTAAGTTGTTCAAAGTTACTTATGCGAGCAGAGCCCATTACCATATCCGTCCCGTATTGATAATCTTTATCACCAATTGACAATGTCATGTCTGGTGATGCCTCAATTGACACCATAGGTACGGCTTGAAGGAAACTATTACCATTGCCTGGCTTAAAACCTATTGCCGTTAATTGTTTAGTTAAGTAATCAAGCGTAAGCTCTTCACCTTTACTTGACGGTGCGCGCCCTTCAAACTCATCTGAAGCAAGTACTTTGATATGCTCAATAAGTTGTTCTTTGTTAATGCTTTGATAACTCGCCGCAACATCTACTTCGGTATTTTTTGAAACATTACTTTCTTTGCTACAGCCACTTACCAGCGCTAAAGTAAATAAGGTTAAAGCTATTTTATTTTTCATTTTTTATACTTTTATTAAGAATGACTCTTAGATTATAAACGAGTATTGGCGGCGTTTAATAGACTTAGTTGAAAAGTTATAGTCAGCAAAGAGTTAACTAGTTAATAATGTATTAAGTCAGTAAATAAACTCATAATATAAGCAAGGTCATTATATGAATAAACGTAAAATGATGACCTTATGTGAAAGAGCATGATTTTTGAGACGACCAATCACTAATATTATGTCCACTATCTTCAAGGATACCTGACATTAGCAGTATTTTTTTCTCATTTTGCCTCAAAAGCACGATAGAATTATAAAATTGATGTCCGCTGAAGCTACAGTATGTTTTACAGCCTTGTTAGTAGTCTTTTACGCCTTAGCTTGATTTTTGTTTTGAGTAAATAGGAGAAGAAAAACGCCTAACATTATTACGATATCCACTACATTAAAAATTTCTGCTCGAATAGAGCCAATACCAATATTTAAAAAATCAATCACCGCAACATTATTAACAACACGATCATAAAAATTACTAACACTACAGCAGGACTAATTAAAAACACTATATATTTAAAGAGCTACTATATACGAATTGAGTATCCTTCCCCTACTTTCTCAAACATCCAACATAGGAAATTCTATTTTAAACTTGATCCCTGAACCTTGATTATTATGAATTTCAATACTTCCATGCAGCGCCTGAGCGACTATATTATAAACTAGATGCATTCCTAACCCAGACCCGCTCCCACGGTTAGTCGTTGAAAATGGATCAAAGATAACTTTTTGAAACTCTTCGCTGACACCATTACCATTATCAGAATACATGATTGTGCAAGAGTTTTCAGAGAATGTACATTCAATCATAATCGTCCCTTTTTCGATACCCTCAAAGCCATGACCTAGCGAATTTTCTATAAGGTTACTTAAAACATGTTCAATCGATTCTCTTTTGCTAGTGATCAACATATTTTTATCACAATCGATAATAAACTCATGTTTTGACCCATTAGACTGAAAAGGTGAAATCATTTCAGTTATTAAGTGGTACAGGTGAAGTTGGGTGACGTTTTTATTTGATTGTTCAATATCAACCTGCTGAAATTTATTAATTAATTTAGATGCTCGATCTAGACTTCTACAAAGCAGACCAATATTTTCATTTCCCTCAAAAAGAAATTTTTCTATTTTGGATTTTGTTACTTTCTGGTTTTCATATGCTGCTTGAAGATCGTCCATTTTCTCATGTAATAAAGTTGATGCAGTGATCCCAATCCCTATCGGTGTATTGACCTCGTGTGCTACACCAGCAACCATTTTTCCTAAAGTAGCCATTTTTTCTTTTTCCACTAGTTCTTTTTGGAACGTGTGTAATTGTTTAACGGTTGAAGCCAATTGTAGATTAGATTTTTTTAACTCTTCAGTTCTATTTGAAACTTTTCTTTCTAACTTATCTTTTTGCAACTCATACCTTTTTACTCTGTATTGATATAGCTTATAGAATAAAAAAATCACTGTAATACTCATTAAAAGTTTGACCCAAAGAGTTTCCCACCACGGAGTCGCTATGATTATTTTTAATGCGGATATGTTTTGGCTCTTAATATTGTGACTATTTATTCCCATCATTGAAAAAATATAAACTCCAGGATCTAAACTGGTGAATGTGGCAATTCTAGAAGTTGACGGTTGACGCCATTCATCATTTAAGCCGTTCAAAATGTAGCTATATTGAATCTTTGATGGTTCAAAAAAATCAAGCGTTGCAAAAGCTATCTCTATCCGAAGAGTATCATGTGGTAGTTTTATAGTGCGATTTGGTGATTGATTATCTATAAATATCTTCTTGTCATCGACCCATACATCAGTAATAACTGTATTAGGTTTATAGGATGATGGACTTACACGAGCAGGAGTGATTTTATCAATCCCATTTATTCCTCCAAAATACATAGTACCGTTAGTCGCTTTTAGGGCAATATCGGGAAGAAACGTATTATTATTAAAACTTCTAGTAGCGCTATAATTTATGAAAGACTCCTCTCCCATATTGTATTTAGAAATACCATGACTTGAACTAACCCATAAATTACCAAAATCATCCTCAAGAACGCCTTTAATATTATCATTGCTTAATCCATGACTGACACTAAGGCGTTGTATATTTCCAGAAATATAGTCGAACTTGTTTAAACTGGCAGGAGTTGCTAACCATATAGCTCCGTCGTTAGTTTGGGTAATATCATTAATTAAATAATCTGTTAGATTTGAATCATAGTGGCTAAATATGTTATTCACCGAATCAAAACGATTAAGTCCTACGGGGGTTCCTGCCCAAATGTGTTCAGCTCTATCTTCAAACAAAGATAAGATAGTATTATCATTTAAAGAATGTAGATTATTTTTATCATATCTATAAACGTTTCTAATACCTGAAAAGTCATAAAAAATGAGTCCTCCGTGTGTCATACCTACCCATAAGTGGTTATGTGAATCAACAAAGACTTTGTTTACATTTTTATTTTGAATACCTTCAAGAACATCGTTTCTATTAGCAAAAGTTGCTCTGGCTTTATCCAATGTTAATAGCCCAAATGAACCACTAAGCCATAAAGTGCCTTCTTTATCTTCAGATATAGAGGTAATATTTCCCTGATAGTTTTTTTCTTTAGTAAGATGAGAAGTAACTAAGTTTGTCTGTAAATCCATAGTTAAAAGTCCGTCAGCCGTACTAATCCAAACTATATTATTACTATCTTGAAATAGAGCATAAACACGTCTAATAGGTTTCAATGCACTATCAATAGTATAACTATCAATATGTTTAAATATATTAGGCGTCAAATCAACTTTAATAAGCCCGCCAAATCGTGTCGCAACCCAAAGAAGGCCTGAACGGTCAAATAGAATGTCACGTATGTCGTTTTGAGGGAAAAGTTGATATTTTTTGTCACCAGACCAAGGTGTTAATTGTTGTTTATCCGGAATGTAACGATAAAGTCCTTCTAATGTACCGATAAAAAGACTTCCATTTCTATCTTCCTTAATTCGAGAAACAGTACTAGTACCAGATTGATTCAGTAATTCAATACGTTCAAAAACGTGCTTGTCGACATCAAACTCACCAAATCCAGTTTGTGTACCAACCCAAAGCCTCCCTTTTTTGTCTACTAGTAAACTTCGAATTAAATCATGATTCAGAGAAGTGTTAGAGTTGCTGTCATAATAAAACGTTTCAAAAAATTGAGAATGCAAGGGCAACTTATTTAACCCCTTACTCGTTGCAACCCATATCGCTCCATTTTTATCTTCCGCGATACTCCATACACGATTATGACTAAGTGTATTGTTATCATTGGGATCATTTTCAAAAACAGTAAAATCAGTTGAAGACTCATCAAACCGAGCTAAACCACCCCCATTGGTGCCTAGCCATATAGTCTTATTCTTATCTTCAAAAATAACTTGTATACGGTTATTAGGCAAAGACCTAACATTGGTTTTATCTTCTTGAAAATAATGTAATAAAACTAAGTCTGTTGAGTAAACTGCAATCCCCTCTCCCCAACTGCCTATCCAAAGTCTATTATGACTGTCTATGAAGATATTCCCCATATTTGACACAACTAGCGGTTTTGATTCTTGTTTGGCGTTTGAAAATGATTTAAATTCATATCCATCATATCGAATTAGTCGAGAAGGTGTTCCAAGCCAAATGAAACCCTCCTTATCGTATGCCATGGAAAATATAGTAGTCTCAGGTAGACCGTCACTAGCAGAAATACTTTGTGCTGAGGAGTAATAGCTACTTGCAATTGTATTACTGCTTATACATAAAAAGAGGAGTAGCCATATACTACTTTGCCAATTATATTTGTTCCCTTTTTGCATAAAAACACTCCAATATAACAATATTTGTTATTTGTTATTTGTTATTTGTTATTAACACCTTACAGCAGTATAAATTATAGCATTGTTAAAAATACAGAGTATAGCCTACGTTTAAGAAAGAGCATGTTCGATTTAGTTGTCGTTAAAAAGTAAGCGCGTAATTAGCCCCACATACCAATATTAATAAAGCCTACGCATAATTACCTCAGTAAATTAACATGAGGTCATGATGAATAAACAGCAAAAAATAAAACACTGGCAAAACATATTTAAATAGCAACAACGTAGCGATTTAACTATCATTCAATTTTGCCGAGATAACAAGATTAACGTGTCCACCTTCAATGGTTGGCGTAAATAACTTGCAGATAAAACCCAACCAATTAAACCTCAACAGGTGAGCCCCTTTGTTATACATGAACAACTTTTAACTCAACCTTCCATGAGTAAAATCACCACACCAATGGGGTACCAGTTAAATTTTGAGTCGACATTAATGCCTCAAACGTTATCTCTATTATTGGGTGCGTTGTAATGCATACCCCAAACCAAGTTTACTTGGTCACTGATTTCACTGACATGAGAAAATCAATCAATGGCCTAAGTATTATTGTTAGTGAGACCTTATCACTAGATCCTTTGAGTCAAGCTTGGTTTTTTTGTAATAAGCAGTGCGATAAATTAAAAATATTATTTTGGGATACTAATGGTTTTTGGCTTTATTATCGTCCCTTAGAACAAGGGCGATTTCAATGGCCAAAATCACCCAAAAGTTAAAGCACAGCAAAAAAGATTAAATTTTATCCGTATCGCGATTAACGAAAGAAGCAGTCAAATGTAAGGTGTGAATTCTAATGAAATATTTAACTCATTAAATTTAGAATTAAACCCAAAACGTTCTAAATTATTTGCTGATTTAATTCACGCTTACACAAAGTAAAAGGGACAAGAGTCAATGTTGGGGGATCTAGGACGCTCAGTACTCCACTTGGGGGACCAATTAAAAATTTACTCACAATAAATTGTTGAATTAGAACGTTTATAAAGAAAATTTAACATGGCGGAAGCAATTTTTGCGTCTGCTGCGTCAAGGCTTGAAGAAAGTAAGTCTGATGTTTTGCCTCTTATCCTGTACTGAAAATGTTAACAACGCCATCTTATCCAATGAAACAAAGTAGCCCTAAATACATTATTGCTTTTGTTGACGAAATCACTGGGTTTCTATTTATTACCTTAGGATTAATTATCCTATCGCAGCGTAATAAGTTAATTCAAATAATACTTAAAAAAGACTGAACTCGTATTAGGTTTCTTT
Organism: Colwellia sp. PAMC 20917; assembly: GCF_001767295.1. Classification (GTDB taxonomy): domain Bacteria; phylum Pseudomonadota; class Gammaproteobacteria; order Enterobacterales; family Alteromonadaceae; genus Colwellia_A. The sequence continues at coordinate 4,302,517 of NZ_CP014944.1, read as the reverse complement.
ACAAAAATTTAACATCTGTAAAGAATTGCAAAATGAAAATAACCTTTTTATTTTGCAATTTACCACATCAATCCCTTCATTAAAAAAACATTAAAAATCAAATAAAAACTTATAAATCAGAACATTACATAAAATGGTGAGTTTTGGCACACATTTAGCTATACAAGTAGTAACAACACTATTTTAGTCAATAGAAAAAGTAAGCTGACATAACACAATACGCATATTACCGCTTTTTTATTACTCGCATTTGGACTGATACTCACATGATAAAAAACAACTTAATCCAAATTCTACTGAAGAAAAAATGATCTGTTCGGATTAACACTGACCTATCCGTTCTTCGCTTTCGCTGGTCTTTATATTATGGGTTCGGTGTTAGGTTGGATGATATTTGCTGTGGTGTTATTACGTTGGTATGCCAACGGTAAAGACAAGCATTTAGTGGGTCTATATGGGCTCTCATGGAAAAAAAACGACTCAGTGGTTAACAAGTTAAATTTATTACAAACAGCTCTAAAGAGTAGTTAATTCCATTTAAATTTTTATGTTAAGGAATATTACAGATGAAAAGATTAGAATTGTTGGATTATGGTCGTTTTTTTGCCGCTATAATAGTTGTTTTATTCCATTATACTTTTAATGGCATAGCGAATGGGAAAATTGACTCTTTAGATCATATAGATTCCCTGATTGAATTCACCAAATATGGATACCTTGGCGTTGAGTTGTTTTTTATGATCAGTGGTTTTGTCATTTTTAACTCCGCCAAAAACAGAACACCTGCCCAGTTTGCAGTCTCTCGAGCCATCCGCCTTTATCCTTCCTATTGGTTTGCAGTAATTTTTACATCTATCTTTGCATGGTATTGGGGGGGCGATCTTATGTCAGTAAACCCTAATCAAATAATTATGAATTTTACACTGCTACAAAATTATCTAAATATTGCTCATGTTGACGGAGTGTACTGGACATTGGTATATGAAATAAAGTTTTATGCCTTAGTTTTCTTTCTACTTATTATCGGATTACAAAAACATTTAAATCTATTATTCATGTTGTGGCCTATTGCAATGCTCATAGCATTCATCATTGGTCATGATGATCTTCCTTATCTTGGTGGCTATTTTTACTATTTTTCTGCGGGGGCGTTATTCGCACTATTAAAAATAGATAAATCGCTGAAGATTATTTTATCAATCATTATATCTTTTGGTTTAGGTTTGTTTTATTCAACTGAGCAAGCATTATTAAAATCCGAGTCCATGGGCGTAGTCTTCTCAGAATATGTTGTCGGGGGAATTATTGTCAGTTTCTTTGTTTTTTTCATTTATATGAATACAAAAAAGGCGCAATTATTAACGCTCCCCCTTTCAAAGACGCTGGGTGCATTAACCTATCCGGTATATTTAATTCATGCACATTTCGGTTATATGTTTATTTCTAAATACGGTTCAGAAGAAAATAAATTTTTTATTTATATAGTAATCATATCGATTGTTTTATCCGTATCATATTTTATGCATATAGCGATAGAAGTGCGCTTTTATAATGTTTGGAAAACACTCTTTATGAGTACGTTTTATAAAATCATCCTTAAAATACAGTGCATTTCCAATGACGTGCAAATTGCGTATAAGTTACTCAAGCGGACGTAAATAGTTAGCGTTTTTTCAAGCAATAAATCAAAAGCAGCTAGTACTGGTAGAAATCAGCGAACACTAAATTTATATGAAAATACTAATAAATTTCTGATATCTTTTGAAGACTTCACAACAACGTTAAACAGTGAAATGTCTACGTATTTATAACACTCTAAAAAGCCAACAAAACTCATAATGCTAATATGGTCACTTAGTGCGCATTGAAGAAGTAAGAATTTGAAATTTTGTGTATTGGTCGAGATCAATTGTCCCCCGCTTGTTGACCTAAACAGAGTAACTAACTTTAGGATTATTACAAATAACTCAATTTTTTGGTTTATGACAAAAAGTGTTATTCATCATGCAAAAATGATTATTATAATTTGACCTATTCACTAGAAAGTTGTTACAAATTGAAGATTGTTTGCATCAAAAACTACCGCAACAGAGCCGTTATCATCGCCAACAAACAATAAACGTTTAAAAAAATTAGAGAGGCTTACTGAAAAAATAGACTTTGAATCTAGTCGATTATTTGATGAATTTACAAGAACGAACATTCAATGAGGAGACTGGGGTTAGCCCTATCAAAAAAGGCGATATAGTCAACGAAAGTAATATTGCCAATTAAAAGATAATACATCTGAATATTGCTTGTCTAATTGATATCTTCCCCATGTTATTGATATAGCACTATTGTCATTCAATCTATAAGCCCCCCTAAGGCTAAATAAGCATCTATACCTGAATTATGACTATTAATTTGTTGATAGCCACGGGGCAACTCGCTTTCAAAATCACCATGCCAGATAAATAGACCTGCACGAGCCTCTAAGTAAAATGGGCTATAAATACAATAGCGATATACACCGCCAAAAGTGTAGCCTGTGGCTGAATTTGGATGTATTTTATTGGCGGAAGCAATCAACCCATCAGGATTGCTGACTTCTGCTGTCATACTTATAGCCACTTCACCTAAATCAATAAAACCGGCTTCCAGCGCCAGATGCTCGGTGAGACTACGACCTAACTTGAACTGCCAACCAGTGCGGTTATCCTCAATCGTTAGTTGGTTGACCGTCACTCCAACTTGAACCAAATCTTGTGTTAACTCTTGACTTGAACTGTTTCCCGAAACTTGAGCAATACCCCCTAGAATATACCAATGAGTATTATCCGCAGCTTCAGCCACTAATGATCCAGACAGACATAACAATAATCCAATAACACCTACTTTTTTAATCACTAATATTTTCCATTTTGGTAAATGACGTTGTAATCATGTTTGAGCATTTATTTGTCTTATTCTGATATCTTGGAGTAAGCTCAAATATTTTATATTTGTGATTAACAATAATAATAATATGAAAAACAACCCTATTGAACCGCCGCCAGTGGTCGTAAGAGTCATTTCTATAGTGCCAGAAGTCACTGTAATTTCGATCTGACCGCTCGCTTCACCGCCAAATTCATCACGGATCAAATAGTTGACACTATCCACGCCTATAAAGTCTAGTGGTGCAGTATAGGTAAGTGTATTATCAGCGTTGATAAAAATACTTCCCTGCTCAGCAGTCACTTCAATCACTTGCAATATATCATTTTCACCATCGGAGTCATTAACCAAAACATCTATAATTATTTGTTGCCCAGCCTTAACTGTCGCTATGTCATTATTGGCAATCGGTTTTTGATTGGCTAATACTTCAATACTGACACTAGCAGAGGTAGCCCCCCCCATACCATCTGTAATAGCATAAACGATAGTATCAATACCGATAAATTGCATAACAGGCTGATACTCTAACTGACTGCCAACAACAATAACCTGACCTAAGTTCGCATTTGCAGAACTAATCGTTAACAAATCACCATCAACATCACTATCATTGGCTAATACATCAATGATCAGCGAAGTATTGATACTAGTTTCAGCCATATCGTCATTTGCAACAGGAGGGGTATTATTATTAATGAACACAGCAACACCACCAGGATCAACAATCATATTATTAGAGAGTCCATCAGCATCATTAATACCCCCGTCTTGGATCGTAAGTTGAACACACCAGCTTCCTTCAACGAGACCTTTTTGCCAACTTATATCTCCGGGTGGAGGGCAATAGCCACGTTCTCCTTGAGTTGACCAAAGTTGATCTGCTTGAGTTTCACTAAAAGTCACCCAGCCAATTAGTGGCATTAGTTTTCTATAGATAGCTTTGGCAGGCACAGGCTGAACCTGGGGTAAAACAATTTGATAACTCTCACCTGCCATTGGTAAATTGTAAGCAATAAAATCGAAGACACTACTCATATTGACGGTTTCAGTGTCTGTTATTTGCTCATTTATTATTCGCAGACCATTGGCACCATTATCAAGGGCAACATCCCCCAAACGTAAACAAACTCCAGGTTCGCCTTCAACCAAGAAGTTACTGGTATCAACTTGGGATGGCATAACATTACATTCAGCAAAAGCATCCATATAGTTAGCAAGTCCATCACCATCGCTATCCTCGTGTCCCTCAATATTATCGGGTATACCATCCCCATCAAAATCATCACTTCCCAGATCAATTGCCATTGTTTGAAGTTTAAAATTCAACTCAAAAACATCACTAAATTCTGGTTCATTAAGATCTGTCACCTTCAATTGAATATGGTAAAGACCTGGCGACAAGTTGGAAGGGTCAAAACTAAAGCTTTCATCTATATTATCAACATCAGTAATTATCTGTTCTTGATTAGACCAGATATAGCTGAACTGCCTATCAGGCTTTGGATGATCGATTTTTGAATTGACAACAACTTCACCCGCTTGTTGATAAATAATGGCATGAGCGGAACCTGATTGCTCTAAAGTTAAACTTACTCGAGGCGCAACATTATCTTCATTAATGGTCACCGTATGAATAAATTTGCTACCTCGATTAACGGTATTACCAAGTTCCAAAACAATTGTCTCCTGCCCTTCTATTTCAACATCCGCTAAGATATCAAAATGGATGAAAGCCTCAGTCCCTGATTCAATCACAACCACACCACTATTCAAATTATGATCATCTCCTGAGTTTGCACTACCTGTAACAATAAAGGGGATATGCAGGGGATACTGCGGAGAAACCCCATTCAGTCGGATACCAACTGTTACCCCACCCCCTTCAAGCATAGTTTGGTCTTTATCAAGAGAAATTAATGGGTTAATACGCACTAATTGACTTGCTTCAGCAACAAGCCCTTCGCTATCCATTGCGCGCCATATAACAGAATGAATACCCGGTTTGAAAAATGTTAGGTCGTCAACTAAAGTCACAGCAATTGAGCGTCCAAACTGATCCACCGCCGTTGCAACGCCAAGTTCAACCTTGACTAATAACGCATCTGCATTAACCTCTACATCTGCAGGTGCATTGATCACAGGTAAACTGACATCATCTACATTGATATCAATAAAGACTTGAGCTGAGTCACTTCCCTGCTGATTATCGCTAATAGTATAGTCAATCACCACTACACCTTTAAAACCAATATTCGGGGTGAAGGTCAATAGCTCGTCAGTCCAGCTGAGCGTACCAGAATTAACATTAGCGCCTTCAATAGTCATAGCGTCTGCATCTACATCACTATCGTTTAATAGCACATCAATAGTCACAGTATCCCAATTATCTCTACTTAGGTAATCATCGACAGCTTGAGGCTCATCATTAACAGGTGTTATATCAATTGCAACTGTTTTCGTTTCAGAATCTAACTCTCCGTCATTGGCTTTGAAAGTAAAACTATCACTGCCATTAAAATTACCATTGGGGGTAAAAAGGAGATCCGGAGCCTGACCAGTCAACAAACCATTGCTAGGTTGCCTTACGACAACAAATGTCAGCTTATCATTATCTGAATCGCTAGCCGTCAAAATAATATCTACACTAGAATCCTCTAACATAGTAACGGTTTTGTCGCTGACCAAAGGAGTGTCATTCGTGCTATTAATCGTAAGATAAACTGTAGCTGTATTTGAGTCGGTTGTCCCATCATTAGCTTTAAAGGAGAAACTGTCGCTACCTGAAAAATTGGCATTTGGAGTGTAGCTAAGATTAGGTAAAACTCCCGTAAGAGTTCCATTTGATGGTTCGTTCACCCACATAAAAGACAAGCTATCACCATCGACATCAGTGCCAATTAATACAATCGAAACTGCAATATCTTCGTTCGTAGTTATATTTTGATCAATAACCTCTGGCGTATCGTTGACATTAATTACTGTTAGGTCAAAACCGGTCAACGATGATGATACATTATTAAGATCTGTTACCGTGATCACGATACCGTTGGTGACCCCCACATCAGCATTAGTGGGCATGCCAGTTAAAGCGCCTGTGCTGGTATTAAAATTTGCCCAGATCGGTTGGTTACTAATACTAAAAGTTAACACGTCACCAGCATCGATATCAGAAACCGCTGGGGTAAAGCTGTAAAGGCTATCCTCTGCCACACTAGTTGCAGGCGTACCAGTAATGGTGGGTGCGTCATTCACATTGATAACACTCAAATCAAAACTGACCAAAGAGGCAGCTGCATTATTAAGATCGGTTACCGTGATCACGATAGCGTTGGTGACTCCCACATCAGCATTAGTAGGCATGCCAGTTAAAGCGCCTGTGCTGGTATTAAAATTTGCCCAGTTCGGTTGGTTACTAATACTAAAAGTTAACACGTCACCAGCATCGATATCAGAAGCCGCTGGGGTAAAGCTGTAAAGGCTATCCTCTGCCACACTAGTTGCAGGCGTACCAGTAATAGTGGGTGCGTCATTCACATTGATAACACTCAAATCAAAATTGACCAAAGAGGCAGCTGCATTATTAAGATCGGTTACCGTGATCACGATACCGTTGGTGACTCCCACATCAGCATTAGTAGGCATGCCAGTTAAAGCGCCTGTGCTGGTATTAAAATTTGCCCAGTTCGGTTGGTTACTAATACTAAAAGTTAACACGTCACCAGCATCGATATCAGAAGCCGCTGGGGTAAAGCTGTAAAGGCTATCCTCTGCCACACTAGTTGCAGGCGTACCAGTAATAGTGGGTGCGTCATTCACATTGATAACACTCAAATCAAAATTGACCAAAGAGGCAGCTGCATTATTAAGATCGGTTACCGTGATCACGATAGCGTTGGTGACTCCCACATCAGCATTAGTAGGCATGCCAGTTAAAGCGCCTGTGCTGGTATTAAAATTTGCCCAGTTCGGTTGGTTACTAATACTAAAAGTTAACACGTCACCAGCATCGATATCAGAAGCCGCTGGGGTAAAGCTGTAAAGGCTATCCTCTGCCACACTAGTTGCAGGCGTACCAGTAATAGTGGGTGCGTCATTCACATTGATAACACTCAAATCAAAATTGACCAAAGAGGCAGCTGCATTATTAAGATCGGTTACCGTGATCACGATACCGTTGGTGACTCCCACATCAGCATTAGTAGGCATGCCAGTTAAAGCGCCTGTGCTGGTATTAAAATTTGCCCAGTTCGGTTGGTTACTAATACTAAAAGTTAACACGTCACCAGCATCGATATCAGAAGCCGCTGGGGTAAAGCTGTAAAGGCTATCCTCTGCCACACTAGTTGCAGGCGTACCAGTAATAGTGGGTGCGTCATTCACATTGATAACACTCAAATCAAAATTGACCAAAGAGGCAGCTGCATTATTAAGATCGGTTACCGTGATCACGATAGCGTTGGTGACACCCACATCAACATTGCCGGGCGTGCCAGTTAAAGCTCCAGTACTTGGATTAAAGGTTGTCCAGCCAGGTTGATTGATAATGCTAAAACTTAAGCTATCACCAGCATCCGCATCAGAAGCCGTCGGGATAAAACTGTAAAGACTGTCCTCTGCCACACTGTTCGCAGGCGTACCTGAAATGATGGGGGCATCGTTAATATTAATCACTGTAATATTAAAACTGGCTAAGCTGCTTGAGGCATTACTGAGATCAGTCACTGAAATCACAATGCCACTATTCATACCCACGTCTGAGTTATTCGGTATCCCCGTTAACGCACCATTACTTGGATTAAAACTTGCCCAAGCGGGTTGATTGATAATGCTAAAACTTAAGCTATCACCAGCATCCGCATCAGAAGCCGTCGGGATAAAACTGTAAAGACTGTCCTCTGCCACACTGGTTGCAGACATGCCTGAAATGGTGGGGGCATCGTTAATATTAATTACTGTAATATTAAAACTGGCTAAGCTGCTTGAGGCATTACTGAGATCAGTCACTGATATCACAATGCCACTACTCAGACTTACGTCTGAGTTATTCGGTATACCCGTTAACGCACCATTACTTGGATTAAAAGTTGCCCAAGCGGGTTGATTGATAATGCTAAAGCTTAAGCTATCACCAGCATCCACATCAGAAGCTGCGGGGATAAAACTGTAAAGACTGTCCTCTGCCACACTGTTCGCAGGCGTACCTGAAATGATGGGGGCATCATTCACATTGATCACACTCAAATCAAAACTGCTCAAAGAGGCTGAAGAACTATCAAGATCGGTTACCGTGATCACGATACCATTGGTGACCCCCACATCAGCATTGGTCGGTGTGCCAGTTAAAGCCCCGGTGCTTGTATCAAAGATCGCCCAGATTGGTTGATTGATAATGCTAAAGCTTAAACTGTCCCCAACATCCACATCATCAGCATAGGGGGTAAAACTATAAGTACTATCTTCTGATGCACTGGTTGCGGGTGCGCCTGTAATGGTAGGCGCATTATTGGTATTAGTCACCGTAATAATAAAGCTTTCTGTAGCTGCAGCTGAACCATTTTCACCGCCATCAGCAACCCATAAAGTGACTGAACCTGAAGTTGTAACTGCATTGGCTGGTGTCCAGGTAACTACTCCGAGATTAGAAATAAGCATACCTGCTGGCGCATTAGTTAAACTCCAGTTCAGATCAATGCCGTTATTACTATCATCAGGATCAACTACTGTTGCGGCATAAATGTACAAAATATCTTCAATCGCGATTGTTGCTGCGGTGCTTGTGATCACTGGCGAATTATTGGTCGCAGAAACCTCGATCACAAAACTTTGATCAACATTCACATTACCGTCATTCACACGTAAAACCACAGTATAAAAGCCAATATCTTGCTGAGCAGGAATACCGCTTAGTAATTGTGTTCCTGCATCAAAACTTAACCATGTAGGCAGTATCGGCGCGTTAAAAGTTAAACTATTTCCAACATCAACATCACTGGCTATGACGGTATAACTATATAACTCACCTTCATTAGCACTTGTTGATGCAAGACTGTTAATGATTGGTGCATCATTAGTGTTACCGACAGTAATATTAAAGGCTGATAAGCTATCACTGGCAAAAGCTGCATCAGTCACTGTTATCACAATATTATTATATACGCTCACATCGGTATTACCAGGTGTGCCCGTAAGCTCACCGTTACTGGTATTGAAACTTGCCCAATCAGGTTTACCTGTAATACTAAAAGTTTGACTGTCACCTAAATCTTGATCGGTAACCAGAGGCTTAAAATAGTACAAAGCATCTTCATCGACACTGCTATTTGGCACACCACTAATAACAGGGATATCATTAATATTGCCTACATTGATAGTAAAAGTTTGATGCTCTGGTATAACACCATCAGTGATTTGAAGTACAACATTATGCTCGCCTACATCACTATTTGTCGGAGTCCCTGTTAATACACCACTATCGATAATTACTCCATTACTCAATACATTGGTAATAGGAGTAAAGCTTAACCAAGTAGGTTTAGTGATCACATTAGAGGTTAAACTATCACCAATATCAATATCATGACTTTTCAATGTATAACTGTATATTACTTGCTCAGTTGCATTGACAATTGCTGCGCTATCAACAAATAGTGTGTCATTGGCGTTAAACACTTCAATACTAAAATTCTGATCAAAACTTGCACCGCTAGCATCTGTCACACGTAATACTACATTATGAATACCCACATCACCGTTAAATGGCATACCAGTTAAAGTATGAGTTCCACTATCAAAATTCAACCAGCTTGGTAAAGTAGGAGCGCTAAAAATAAGGCTATCGCCAACATCAACATCCGTTGCAATTACGGTGTAACTATAAGTTAAATCTTCGGTTGCAACGGAAATTTCGGCACTATTGATAGCCGGAGTATCATTAACATTACTTACCGTTATTATAAAATCTTGATAACTAAATAAATCGCCATCGCTCACTTTTAAGCTAATGGTATGAGGGCCAACCTCATCATTACTTGCAGTTCCAGACAAAATAGCTGTACCGTCGCTGTTATCTGTTAATGATAGCCAATTAGGAATATTCGAAGCCGAAATACTGACAGGTTCACCATCAACATCATCGGTTGTGATACTGTAGTTGTAAGGAAAATCTTCATTAACCATGGCTATTTCAATACTTGAAAATATCGGAGTATCATTTTTTTCAGTCACAATCACAGTGAATGTGTCATCAACCGTTTTACCATTAGACGTTGCTCTAACGGTAATATTAGCACTGCCATTCATATCAGTTAAGTAACTTAAAATCAGCGAATTTCCAGTTATTGAAGCAGTCACAAGAGCAGCATTTGTATTTGTCTGAACTAATTTAGTAATGGCGGTATCATCACTATCAACATCAGCAAATGCTAAGTTCAAATTAATATTAGTATCTGATGAATCTTCATTAACCGTTATATCAGGCAAAATATTTACCACCGTAGGTGGATCATCAAAATTTGTAACCACTAAGTCAAAACTTGGTAAGGTATCTATAGCTCCATTAATATCGGTCACTTTAATCACAATACCTTTAGTTGTACCGACATCAGAATCATCGGGTATTCCAGTTAAGGCGCCGGAACTGGTACTGAAACTAGCCCACGTTGGTTTGTTGGTGATACTAAAAACTAGGCTGGCAGTTTCGCCATTATCAGAATCGCTAGCAGAAGGTGTAAAGTTATATAGACTATCTTCTACTGTGCTAGTTGTTGCAGTACCCGTAATAACAGGATCATCATTAATATTTGTCACCGTCAGATCAAAACTAGCCAGTGAATCAGCAGCGCTATGAGTATCAGTCACAGTTATAACAATACCACTCGTTGTACCTACGCCAGAGTCATTGGGTATTCCAGTTAAGGCGCCAGTAGCAATATCAAAACTCGCCCAACCAGGCTTATTGGTAATGCTATAAACTAAAGTAGCGCTCTCACCACTATCAATATCAACTCCTGTTGGTAGAAAACTATAATTAGTGTCTTCTGTGACACTCGTTGCTGGTGTACCAGAAATAGTTGGTTCATCATTGATTGATGTGGCTGTTAGTTGGCTTGTAGCATTAGATATTCCATTTCCAATACCGTCATTTGGGATCAAAGTAAAGCTACTGACAACTGTTGAACCAACTACAGTTTGATTCTCAGTAGGTGTAAAAATGATAACCTGTAAATTAGAAGTCGCCGTTGCAGCTAAGGCAGATGTGACTGTGTAATTACCTGCCGAGCCTGTAATACCAGTTCCGTTTAAAGTTCCGTTTGCGGAAGTATAAGTAATATTAATTGAAACATTATCAGTATCAGAATCAGCAACGGTTACTCCACTAAAAGGTGTAATTGTTGCGTTATCATTGACAACACCGTCTGTCGTAAATGTTCCAGATAAAAAAGGTAAACTGTTACTTATTAATGTATAAAGACTACTCGCCGTTTGATCACTGCTGCCATTGCCATCATTGGCAGTGACGATTACGCGTAGGTATTGATGCGCATCCGCGCTGTTCAGTGTGTAACTATTCGTCGTCGCGCCAGCGATGGCGGCCTCATTGGTGCCACCATTATCATCGGCTCGATACCATTGATAACTGTAACTTGGTGTATCGCCGTCTGCATCCGTCCAACTGCCCGTTGTCGATGACAACGCATTGCCAATGCTGGCCGTACCGCTCATGACAGGTACCACCGTATTCACCGGCGCCGCATTGCTGATCGCGGTGCGTGTACTACTCGCCGTTTGATCACTGCTGCCATTGCCATCATTGGCAGTGACGATTACGCGTAGGTATTGATGCGCATCCGCGCTGTTCAGTGTGTAACTATTTGTCGTCGCGCCAGCGATGGCGGCCTCATTGGTGCCACCATTATCATCGGCTCGATACCATTGATAACTGTAACTTGGTGAATCGCCGTCTGCATCCGTCCAACTGCCCGTTGTCGATGACAACGCATTGCCAATGCTGGCCGTACCGCTCATGACAGGCACCACCGTATTCACCGGCGCCGCATTGTTGATCGCGGTGCGTGTACTACTCGCCGTTTGATCACTGCTGCCATTGCCATCATTGGCAGTGACGATTACGCGTAGGTATTGATGCGCATCCGCGCTGTTCAGTGTGTAACTATTTGTCGTCGCGCCAGCGATGGCGGCCTCATTGGTGCCACCATTATCATCGGCTCGATACCATTGATAACTGTAACTTGGTGAATCGCCGTCTGCATCCGTCCAACTGCCCGTTGTCGATGACAACGCATTGCCAATGCTGGCCGTACCGCTCATGACAGGTACCACCGTATTCACCGGCGCCGCATTGTTGATCGCGGTGCGTGTACTACTCGCCGTTTGATCACTGCTGCCATTGCCATCATTGGCAGTGACGATTACGCGTAGGTATTGATGCGCATCCGCGCTGTTCAGTGTGTAACTATTTGTCGTCGCGCCAGCGATGGCGGCCTCATTGGTGCCACCATTATCATCGGCTCGATACCATTGATAACTGTAACTTGGTGTATCGCCGTCTGCATCCGTCCAACTGCCCGTTGTCGATGACAACGCATTGCCAATGCTGGCCGTACCGCTCATGACAGGTACCACCGTATTCACCGGCGCCGCATTGCTGATCGCGGTGCGTGTACTACTCGCCGTTTGATCACTGCTGCCATTGCCATCATTGGCAGTGACGATTACGCGTAGGTATTGATGCGCATCCGCGCTGTTCAGTGTGTAACTATTTGTCGTCGCGCCAGCGATGGCGGCCTCATTGGTGCCACCATTATCATCGGCTCGATACCATTGATAACTGTAACTTGGTGAATCGCCGTCTGCATCCGTCCAACTGCCCGTTGTCGATGACAACGCATTGCCAATGCTGGCCGTACCGCTCATGACAGGTACCACCGTATTCACCGGCGCCGCATTGCTGATCGCGGTGCGTGTACTACTCGCCGTTTGATCACTGCTGCCATTGCCATCATTGGCAGTGACGATTACGCGTAGGTATTGATGCGCATCCGCGCTGTTCAGTGTGTAACTATTTGTCGTCGCGCCAGCGATGGCGGCCTCATTGGTGCCACCATTATCATCGGCTCGATACCATTGATAACTGTAACTTGGTGTATCGCCGTCTGCATCCGTCCAACTGCCCGTTGTCGATGACAACGCATTGCCAATGCTGGCCGTACCGCTCATGACAGGCACCACCGTATTCACCGGCGCCGCATTGCTGATCGCGGTGCGTGTACTACTCGCCGTTTGATCACTGCTGCCATTGCCATCATTGGCAGTGACGATTACGCGTAGGTATTGATGCGCATCCGCGCTGTTCAGTGTGTAACTATTCGTCGTCGCGCCAGCGATGGCGGCCTCATTGGTGCCACCATTATCATCGGCTCGATACCATTGATAACTGTAACTTGGTGAATCGCCGTCTGCATCCGTCCAACTGCCCGTTGTCGATGACAACGCATTGCCAATGCTGGCCGTACCGCTCATGACAGGCACCACCGTATTCACCGGCGCCGCATTGCTGATCGCGGTGCGTGTACTACTCGCCGTTTGATCACTGCTGCCATTGCCATCATTGGCAGTGACGATTACGCGTAGGTATTGATGCGCATCCGCGCTGTTCAGTGTGTAACTATTCGTCGTCGCGCCAGCGATGGCGGCCTCATTGGTGCCACCATTATCATCGGCTCGATACCATTGATAACTGTAACTTGGTGAATCGCCGTCTGCATCCGTCCAACTGCCCGTTGTCGATGACAACGCATTGCCAATGCTGGCCGTACCGCTCATGACAGGCACCACCGTATTCACCGGCGCCGCATTGTTGATCGCGGTGCGTGTACTACTCGCCGTTTGATCACTGCTGCCATTGCCATCATTGGCAGTGACGATTACGCGTAGGTATTGATGCGCATCCGCGCTGTTCAGTGTGTAACTATTCGTCGTCGCGCCAGCGATGGCGGCCTCATTGGTGCCACCATTATCATCGGCTCGATACCATTGATAACTGTAACTTGGTGTATCGCCGTCTGCATCCGTCCAACTGCCCGTTGTCGATGACAACGCATTGCCAATGCTGGCCGTACCGCTCATGACAGGCACCACCGTATTCACCGGCGCCGCATTGTTGATCGCGGTGCGTGTACTACTCGCCGTTTGATCACTGCTGCCATTGCCATCATTGGCAGTGACGATTACGCGTAGGTATTGATGCGCATCCGCGCTGTTCAGTGTGTAACTATTTGTCGTCGCGCCAGCGATGGCGGCCTCATTGGTGCCACCATTATCATCGGCTCGATACCATTGATAACTGTAACTTGGTGTATCGCCGTCTGCATCCGTCCAACTGCCCGTTGTCGATGACAACGCATTGCCAATGCTGGCCGTACCGCTCATGACAGGCACCACCGTATTCACCGGCGCCGCATTGTTGATCGCGGTGCGTGTACTACTCGCCGTTTGATCACTGCTGCCATTGCCATCATTGGCAGTGACGATTACGCGTAGGTATTGATGCGCATCCGCGCTGTTCAGTGTGTAACTATTCGTCGTCGCGCCAGCGATGGCGGCCTCATTGGTGCCACCATTATCATCGGCTCGATACCATTGATAACTGTAACTTGGTGAATCGCCGTCTGCATCCGTCCAACTGCCCGTTGTCGATGACAACGCATTGCCAATGCTGGCCGTACCGCTCATGACAGGCACCACCGTATTCACCGGCGCCGCATTGTTGATCGCGGTGCGTGTACTACTCGCCGTTTGATCACTGCTGCCATTGCCATCATTGGCAGTGACGATTACGCGTAGGTATTGATGCGCATCCGCGCTGTTCAGTGTGTAACTATTTGTCGTCGCGCCAGCGATGGCGGCCTCATTGGTGCCACCATTATCATCGGCTCGATACCATTGATAACTGTAACTTGGTGTATCGCCGTCCGCATCCGTCCAACTGCCCGTTGTCGATGACAACGCATTGCCAATGCTGGCCGTACCGCTAATTATCGGTACTACGGTATTAACTGGCACATCATTAATATTCGAGATTTCAATAATCTTAGTGACTGCATTACTATCATCTAAATCATCATCTTTTAAAACAAATCTAACCGTTCGATTTAGAGTACTAGGGTTATCGAAAGTATTTTCGAAAGTAATTTTGGTTGCTAACACATTTATAGCTTCAATAGTGGAATTAGTATTAAAACTAATGACTAGTGGTGTCGAACCATTATTTCCACCAGATGCAGAACCAATAACAACACCTTCATAGCTAACATCGCCAGTAGCCGAATTAAAGCCAATATCTCCCGCACCGCTGCCAACATTAATAATTGATAAGCGATCATTTGCCGTACCATTTGAAGTAATATCAATGGTAAAATCACCAGAATCAAAAGCTGCTGAGTCATAATCGGTAGCGGTAGTTAAAGCGGCAATAACAACCGCACCATCACCTTCTTCATAACTCAAATTAGCACCAGCTATTGTTAAAACTGAAGCTACATTGCAGTCTGTTGTTACATTAAGATTATCGGTACCAGGTGTTACACAACTAAATAACCAATCCGTTGCATTATCATTGGTATCATTACCATCTGGAATTCGACCAATACCACCAGAATTCATCGTAGGGTCATCAAGTATGCCTACACCGGTATTTTCTAAATAAGGCGCGGTGCTATCACCCTCATAACTAACGGCATCGACAATTGTTGTATCCCACTTCAAAGCGACGGCATCTGGGGATCCATTTTGAATCAAGTCGATATCCGTGACATCATCTTGATCACAATTACTGACTCTGGTTGAATTTCCACATATCACATAATAATCACCTGCTGCGAGTATGACTGATGGTAATGTAAACGTTTTATAAACCGAGTTGCTGCTTTCATTAAAAAGCTCAACCGAAAAAACACTTAAATCGATACCAGCATCACCGGTATTTTTTAATTCAATAAACTCGTTATTATCCGAGCCCGGTTGATCATAATCTATTTCGTTTAAAACCAATCCCAAGTTTATCTCTATTCGTTGACCATAAATTTCAAACTCACTGATCAGAATCTGGTTTTCACCTTCCCAAACTACTAGATACTCATTATTCTCTGGGTTGTATGCTATAGCCTTATTTAAAGCATCAAAATCGGCATCTCCATCAGTTCCCATGTCGCTGATCCTGAAATCATTGGTGCCAACTTCAACACCACTACTAGCAATTAAGCGTTGCCCATAAATCTCAAACTCACCATCAACTAACAAACCGGTATTGTCTTCTCCACTCCAAACCACTAAATATTCATTATTAACTTTATTATATGAAACACTTGCGCCGAAAGTTTCAAAGCTTGTATTTCCATCGGTCCCCATATCGCTAATTCTAAAGTCATTCGTACCAGTTTCAGCAGCCGTTTCCCCTAATAATCTCTGACCAAAAATTTCAAACTCACCACTGACTAATGTGCCGGTATTATCTTCACCTTCCCAAACAACAAGGTATTCATTATTAAAACGGTTAAAAGCAATATCTGGTTCAAATCCAGAAAATAACGTTGAACCATCAGTCCCCATATCACTTATGCGAAAGTCATTGATGCCTAACTCATTAGTACCCATAGCAGTGCCCGATGCACCATCAATTCGTTGACCATAAATTTCCCATTCATCAACTAGCCCCTGATTTTCACCACCCCATACAACTAAATATTCATTATTAATTTCATTGTGGCTAACGGCTGGTCTTAGCGCATCAAAGTCAGCATCTCCATCATTACCCATATCACTTATGCGAAAGTCATTGCTACCAATTTCTGCGCCTGTGGTACTTAATATTCTTTGACCGTAAACCTCAAATTCACTTGCTACCAAAATTCCTGTATTGTCACTTCCCTCCCAAACTAATAGATACTCGTTATTGATTGCGTTATAAGTAACATCAGGGTTGAATGCAGAGTAATTTGTATTGCCATCAGTGCCCATATCTGAATATATAATGGGGAAGAATGGCGTAGTTCCTGTTGCAGCGACAACATAATTACAGTGAATTTCAATCTCTTCATTAACTTTAGACGCGCTATCATCATCACCACTCCAACAAACAAGATATTCATCTTCGGCACTACTGTAGGCCACAGTAGGAGTGTTTGCTCTGTATGTGGTATCACCGTCAGGCCCCATTTCACTGATTCTTATGCGGGAGCCGACAAGCGCTCCTGTTTCAGCATTTATGCGTTGGCCAAATATTTCTATTTCTTCGTCAACTAGTGGGACGGTATCATCATCGCCTTCCCAAACTACTAAATACTCATTTAAACTACTGTTGTAGGCAACAGCAGGGTTATCAGCAGTATAACCAGCAGAACCATCAGGCCCCATAGTGCTAATTCTGAAATCATTAGTTCCAACTTCTGGATCAATTAAAACAGGATAAGCAGCGGTCGCTAAATCTTTGGCATCAACCACTATTCGAGTATGATTTGATGTAACTTCCATATAAGCTGATAAATGTTGCCCATCGGCATCAATAACGGTAACATCACCCAGGCTCACAACACCATTTGAGTTTTGCCATAACCACCCATGAGAAGTCTCAACAAATAAACCATCAGCTTCAATCTCTCCCTCTATCTGCAACGCCTGCCCGTTTAAATCAAGAGGAGACGTGATCAAAAACTGTTGTTCCATACCCTGTGGCTTGGCAATGTATTGTTCAATAATAGCGCCACGATGGTATCGAATATCCCTTAATCCGTATGCCTCTGGTTTTGCATTAAAGTCTAATTTATCTGACGCATTAGTGGCGACTAATTTCCAATGCCATTGAGGCCCGCCATCGTCAGGTACAAACATCCAGCCCTCGGCAGAATATCTGGCCTGAAACTTTTGGTTTTCAATTAAATATTCCTGCCCGTGCTGAGAGCGTTGATTAAATGTGAGAGCTGCGGCCTGCGAACTATCAAAAGAAATATTAGGAGTGTCAATTACAGAGTTTGTACTCGAGGCTATACTATCCGCGGACGATAAAAGGATAGTAGTAAAAATAATTACTAATAAAAAGATATTTACATTAACTATATTAAATTTTTTAATATGCTCTACAACATTTGAGATATATCAAAAATATAATAAATTGTAGAATTGTTCTGGTCAAGCGATATAAGATACATTTACTTTTAACTATCCAAACTCAATTGGAGACCCCCCATTTGATTTACGTAGCCTGAATAAGGTTGTAGTCTTTGGTATAACAAACATTATTCAGAGCTAAAGTAACGTGTATTTCAGTGAACTGAAAAAGCCCTATACTGGTGGAAATCAAATAACAAAAACAGAGTCGAGTTTCTGTTGGATAAATCATTCGGAGCTCCTAGCTTAATGAAACCGTGCACTAAGTGACCGTTAATAATTCAGAAGTAACTGTCGCCAATGGTGACTTAGTTGTCTATCAGGAAAAAGGTAAGTCTACTACTTCTGAAACTGAAAACAGCCTAAGAAGCTATTGATGTTTAGTTATTTGTCGGAGCAAAAGTCATAAGGGAATCATGGACGCTAATGACTGCTTTAAGTCTTGGAGCTGTCGTTAGTAAAGTAAACGCTACTAATTTATTAATTAATCCATAATGAATTTTATTGTCAGCATTTATGCCAAAGCTCTTCGAAAGCAATATAGATAGCGTTTACACAAGCCTGAGTATTCGTTTTTAAGTTAAGGCATACCTATGACATCAAAGTAAAGCGGTGACCATCGAAATGATATCGTATCAATATTCGTATGAAATAGGTACATGATCTGAATACCCTAATTATAGGTTTATTCAGACCAAAAGGACTATATTCGTATCTTTGTTAACATTAAGCTAGTGATCATTAGAGATCACTTCAGCTAGCCAAAAAATACAAAACTTTTCAGTATAAATTCCCAAATCCTAAAGTCTTCAGTGTGATAAAAGTAATCATGTATCTATAGTAAAATTTGTCTAAAATCTAGTGTAGAATTTTTTTCTGATAACTTCTGTTTAACGCACTTTGAATTCATGCCAATACAATTACGTGAACGACCGCTGTGTGGCTCAGGAGCCAGTTAGGGTAATGAAAAATCAGTGTCGATGCGTATATGCATCCTACAAGCTCATTGCTGTCGGTGATATCACCGACAGCATGTTTTAAACAATTACAATCGTTCTAAAAATCTTGTATTTTTATTATTGTTAGTTCAGTTGTTCGATTTTTAAGCAAAAACAAGAAATGTGTTCTACTCTTTATATGAACTTAACCAAGGAGAATGCTGATGTTCCAGCTAAATAAAAAGAAAATTTTAATTACCACTGCTGTACTCTTGATTGCTGGCACAGTCCAAGCAGCCGATAACAATATCCTGATCACGAAAGCCAGATCCGCAGCACCATCCATGATTAGTGCCAATGCCACAATAATGTATCGTGGAGAAATTCTCGTAGAAGGAAGCAACGACTGGATTTGCTTGCCGGAAACCATGCCCGATGACAATGCGCCAATGTGCAACGATGCGGTGTGGATGGAAATGATGGGCGCAGTGGGCACTAAAGCCCCTTTCACGGCAACCAAAATGGGGTTTTCCTATATGTTACAGGGCGATGGAGGCGTGTCAAATTCCACCCCCTACCACGCAGACCATATGAATGCGCCCGACTTTATTAAGGAAGGACCGCACCTGATGATCATTGTGCCTAAAGCTGCTCTTAAGGGCATCACCAATGATCCCCAAGCAGGAGGTCCTTATGTGATGTGGGGGAAAACCGATTATGCACATATAATGATTCCTGTGGCGGATAGGAAATAAGTTAAACGAAGGACCAAATAAAAGTGCCCAGTTAAAGGTCGGACCTTCTGATGTTGAAGGAGGGATTGTTAAAGGTAACATGATAGTTCTCCATTATTAAAGGAGAACTAAGTATGGTCTGTTGTGAGCTTTAAGCTCATAGGCGACGGTAACTTCCCAACTTATAACTCTAACTTTTGCAACATTCGAGACATTAGACATTAGAATCGAAACAGTGGTTTGGATTAGATCTTATAAAGGTACTCTTATAGTTTTAGTCGGTTATATGCTTATTTATCTAGGCATGGGATCTTTCAATATTTGATCTACCAACCATGTATTTCCTTTCTTAATTAGCTTAATTTTTTTTAATTCTTTATATATTTTTCCGTTGCGGACACCAGTAAATAAGAATGTCAAACTTCCTGAATTTACGAAGTCTTCTCTAACTTTTAAATCCCCTAATGCAGCATCAATTTTAACTGAATCAAATGACATATTGAATAAACGTCGGGCTGCATTTTTAGTCGTTATGTATTTATTAATTTCTTTGGCAAAAATAGGAGTACATAAAGCAGTCGTTTTTTTTATGTCTTTTTGATTATAAAGAGCATCGAAAAACGCTATCCCAACACTTTCAGCAGTATCTTCGGTATCTGAGCTACAACTACAAACAGCCAAAGTGATAAAAATCACGATGATAAATTGTTTTATTGTGTTCATTGGACACACCTTGAGTTGGATAGAAGTTTATTACTATTTTTTACTTCAAAAATAGCACCTAGCTTTAATAATGGTATGGCTTCAGCGTTTGTTAAATAAAGAGGGGGCCATTTACACCAGGCACAAAACTTTTGTTTTCAAATTTTACGATCCAATTGGCGGTATAATATCTTTTTTGTTCATCACACATGATTTTCTCACTAATTATTAAATAGTTAATTAAGGGTGCATGCTGAAACAGGGACGATTATGTCAATCATTTTAAAAGGAGGATATTGAAGTGAGTGTTAATTATTCAATACTCCAGTGTCGGTAGCTACGCTATCATAGAAAAAAATTGCTAAATTTCCTTAGACCGTTGGCTTTGCGTCCTAGACTTTAACCTAGTTTGCCTTTTTCAACTGATGCTAAAAAATTTTAACCGATTTGTTAATCGATGTATAGAAAATTGCTAGTATCACTGATCAATTAAGTTCTAATAGTGTCGGAGCTCAAAGTATCAGTAAACTAATATTTATTTCCATTTAAAGCACAAGAAGTATTAGAAAAAGTATTGCACTACTAGTTGAAATAAATGTCAGCACCAAAAAGTCATAAAAACGAAATAGTGAAACGACTATATTCGTATCTTTATTAACATCAAGCTAGTGATCATTAGAGACATGTTCAACTAGCCCAGCCTGTGTGAAAACTATTTCAAACTTGAGTAATTGGTTAAAACCAACGGAAAAAGGTTCTTTAGATTAAATTCTGTATTATATTTAATTTAAAGCTACCTATTAATTTACGTAGCGTTGCATAAAATTTTTCCTTCGGGAGTTTTCACACAGATCAGAGTCCTTGTCGATTTTGTTGTTATGTTCCGATCTAGCTAGTACAAACGTTCGTTTTCATCATTCAATACAATTTGGTGCATTTCTTCAACAGAAAGGTCCAACTTTCCAGCATCCACCATTGTCTCTGCTAAAAGAGGCAAACCGTCGAGATTTGCCCACTCTTCATATTTCCACAATTTTGATCGAATCATGCATTTAGAGCAATGAAAAAAGGCTTCCTTCACTTCAATAACTAATGCAAAGTCTGGTAAGCGACCTTTAATTGACATCGATGTTCTTAATTTTTCATCTCTTACGATCTTAGCAGTACCACTTATCCTAAGAGTTTCTGTTTTTCCAGGGACAAGGAAAATGATGCCCACATTAGGATTTTGCAAAATATTCTCAAAGGTATCGGCTCTACGATTTCCGGGTCGATCTGGAATTGCGATCGTATTTTCATCGAGTATCATGACAAAGCCGGCGGGGTCGCCTTTTGGTGAAACATCTTGATTGCCAGAAGAATCTGCTGAAGTTAATATTATAAAAGGTGATCGACTAATGAAATTTTGGCAATGGTTATCTAATTTACCGAGCGTTTTGCGAGTAACTTTCTCACTTGGCTCTCCCATTAACTCTCTAAACTGTTCTCTGCTTTCAATAACATCCAAAAACTGAATCATCTACTCATCCTCGCCCATCATAGTTAGATATTTTATGTAATAGTCGCTCTGAATTTTTGTCGAACATAACGAGCTTGTAGAATAACTTTTTTATTATAAATCACCCCATAAAATAGGGGACTAAATGCATGACCTATATCGAATTAATCGTCTACAACGCGATACAGGAGTAAAACATTAGCAGTTTTGGCTGAATTAGTTATTCTACAGCCTCAACGCCTCGTTCAGAGGCAAATAATATGTTAGCTAAAATAAGCGACGCATGAACAAAGCCAACCGTTATTTGTTGCTTTAACGACTTATAGTTTACCATTTACTCAGATGTTGTTGGATCAATGATACTCCTAACTTCCGAGATAGAGTTAGCAGGAAAACCGCCCATATCCGCGTGTTTTTGAACAGATAAAACATCTGGTGCTATATAAACGCAATAGATTTTATTATCTGTAACATAGCTATGAACCCATTGAACCTTTGAACCCAATTCATCTAAAACATTACAGGATTTTTGTGATATCCCTTTAAGATCATATGATGATAACTTTCCTGCACCTTCAATTTCTCTCTCGATTACATATTTTGGCATTATTTATCTCCTTTTCTTTATGGAGTAATAACTATAGTCGAAGGTGAAGTTATTTGGCAAACTAACGCTTATCATGGCTGATTTTTCAGTAATTCCGCCCCATAAGTTTTATTTAACTGATGTTAATTCAGATATTATTTCAAAGACTTACAGGTCGTAACTTTAACTTTCGTCATGACTTGCATTGATTTTGGTTTATTACTGATACTTCCAGTAATATGGCCTGAATAATTCATTAGAAAATATATTGCAAAAAAATCTTATTGCTAAAGTCAGTACTGCGCACAAAGGGATCATAAATTCTAAGGCGGTATGTGCCCCCCAAAGCGTAGACTCATAAAAATTTAATACCTAAAATACTGTTAATCGAATGTCCGCTTTTGGCTCAGGCTGTGTGAAAACTATTTTGAACTTGCGTAATTCGGAAATATCAACGAAAAAATGCTCTGTAGATTTAAATCTGCAATAAGTTTGGCGTCAAACTACCTTTGAATTTACGTAGCGTTGCATAAAAATTGTAAGCTGAGAGTTATCACACAGCGTGGGCTAGCAGTTGCCCTAAGGCTCAACTAATACCTAACGACAGCAAAGATACGATATAGTTAACATCAATAGTTTCCTGAGCTATTTTTAGTGTTCATTAAACTTTGAGCTACCTTCATCTTGACAGTTAACAATACCACTTGCCGACATTCATCATAAAACGAACACTAGCTTAGTACCAACAGGGCATTTTATTCTGAAGTGGTTATGTGATTATTAAATTATATTATACCCGCTAACGATAATTGCTCTTTTGCAGCATCAATTCGAGTTTTGATGACCTCTTTGAAAGACTTGCCATCAATATTTAAAGCAAAATAATAAGTGTCTTTCTTGGTTTCAATAAACCCTACATACCAGCCTAGGGCCTTATCTTTAGCGCCCCCACCAGCTCCCGTTTTGGCATATAGTTTATAATCTTCGGTAGATTCAGCTAACATGATGTCTTTTAACTGCATCAATGAATTTTTCGATACTGCTAACTTATGATTATATAAGCGTTGGAGGAAGTCGACTTGTTCTTTAGCACTTATTTTTATACTTTTATTCAACCAAAAATTATCAATACCTGATGATATATCTTGATTACCATATTGAAAATTAGCTAAGTATTGACTCATTCTCTTTTTATTAATTTGACTTGCTGTATCTTGATAGATAGGAACTGCCGAATACTTATAAGCCTCCCTTAAAGAAATAGGTGCTTCATACCAAGTTTTAGGCCACCACTTTCGAATTGGATAATCCGCTATATCAAAAGTAAGCTCTACTTCAGTATTTTTAATGACGCCTGTATCTAAAGCTATAAGGGAATGTGGAATTTTGAATGTTGACCAAGGTGTCATTCGCTTAACAGCTCTTTCGGGATTTATAATGCTGTATTCACCAGACTGTTCACTTTTTAAAACAAAGGTGCATGAGCTATGACATAAAGAATTAGCATGAGTTGCCATCGAAAAACTAAACCCTAGTAAAGAAATTAATAACTTTTTAAATTTTATCATTTTTATCCAATATAATTATTATGCTTTCAACAACCAACTGTTTGTTACTAAGCTGACATTAAGCTATTTCAAATAGTTACGTCAACTATAGGTATTTCAGAATACATAGATTTGACCGAACCAATAATTCTCTCATTACTGGCAAAAATTACACCACAGCAGACATAGACGGTTAGCTATTACAGCAATCTTGTCCTTCTTGAATTGGTGGGCATTTAACAGTTCCATAAGAACAGAAAACGCAGCAATCACCTTTTAAAGGCTGTAATAATACTTTGCATGATTCACATTCATAGAACCACTGACAGGCATTGGTTGGCATTTTTTCTGTTTTACTATGACCACACTCAGGACAAGTTATTGTTGAGTTTAATTTTATACTTTGCATATTCGATCCTTTATAGGTTTTACAATATCTAATACTGACATTACGACCATTAAACTTATGCCAAAGTAGAATAAATAGGTACTCCAACCATATTGCCAAAGAGGATATAGTGTTAGTAAAACAGCTGTAGGACCAAGAATACTTAAAGCACCTCTTAAATGGCTTTTATTGCGATACCAATTATATATATTTACGAGTAACGCAAGGGTAGCGAAAATAGGTAGTAAAGTATTTACTGCAACGCCTTCAAAAGACGAAAAAAATCCCAAGCCAAGTGCTGATGCCAAAGAGCCTAATGCAGGAAAACAGGCAGTACAACTAAGAGCTGCTATCCAAACCCCACCAGAGCCAACTTTATCGAGTAATTTGTTTATCATATAGAATCATTCCTAAGTAATTTATAATCACGATAAACTCCGTATATAGATACGGAGTCAACAATTACTTTAATGAGTCAATAATAGGGCAAGAGTATTGGTCTTGATTGGTTTTACATGAATTAGTCATTTTACTAATAACACTCTCTAGACGCTGTAAATTAGATATTTTATTTCGAATTATATCTAATTTATGCAAACCTAGACTTTCTACTTGGGCGCAGTTATTCTCCATAGACATTAATGAGGATATTTCCTTTAATGTAAAGCCAAGAGCTTTTGCTTTAGCAATAAACCTAAGCTTGTCTGCAATAGCACTACTATATAAACGATAACCATTTTCTGGCTTTATTGGTTGAGAAACAAGCCCTTTTTTTTCATAAAACCTTATGGTCTCAACATTTATATCTAACTCTTTAGCGAGCTTACCAATTGTCTTCATACCTATAGTCACTTATAAATTTAAATGATTTTACAATCTGTGAAATGAAGTATATTAAATCATTGCTTATCGTTCAATTAAGTCATTATAGCTAGTAACGGTGAGTGCCTGTTTTGAGCCTTGAGTTCAAATGGTCAATGCAACAATTTGCTTTCCTGATTGAAATACATTTATGTGGTAACTCCCATTCTCCCAAATACCAGAAATAGAGTTATGAACAGTTTCCTTATATTGATCGATAGTTCTTTCCCACAAAACGTCAATATTATTAAGGTTTTTTAGATAAAACCCTTCTTGATTAAAGCGATTAACTCGAATAGGTATCGTAGTTTTTTTTGTGCCGTATGTCGTTGCCGTGCCATAAACAGAGCCACTACCGTTATAACCGCTAATATAAGTGGTACTTGATGTTAGTGTTGTCATATTCATAAAAGATGTTCGTGTTTCTTTAAATTGAGCCGTTGTTATAAAAACGTCTGAACCTATTGATTTAGCATAAAATAAAGCTTGGGTTGGATTTTCATATGGACCGTTAAAACTTGATTTACCAATAATTAGAAGATCAGAGTAAAGTAATTCGTATAGCTCATTTAGATCAACATTACTGTATTCAAATACCATAACATTTGATGTCAACGGATATTTCTTGGGTGAAACTTGGCTATAAAATTCTTTATGTCCTATTTGGAGTTGTGCTCATCCCGTAAGCATAAGTAATCCGAAGACAATCAATACTTTATTCATACTACTCCTTAGTTGATATTACCATGAGCCCAACGAGCCTGTAGAATTACTCGTTTTTAAAGTATTTTTAATAAAAATACTCTAACTGGATTGTTTTTATTTTTACATCGTTGATCATGGTGTGATAGCTGACTTTCGGCTTTTGATGCGCTTTTCGTGCGGAAATTCAAGGCTTTTCGCCTTAATGCAGGCTATTTCTTAACTTTTCTATGTTATGAACAAGGCAATACATTTGCCATTGAGCATTTACTTTTTCTTGTCCCCGTAGAGTGAATTTATTCATGCCTTTATTAACTGTGATGTTACCGAATACCGGCTCAATAGTACCCAATCGTTTACTGTACTGTCGCCGTCCTGCGCTGCTGTCTATTTTTACCTTCATTTTGTCACTGTAGCTGATGATGTTTGCAGAGCACTCGTTAACAAACTGCACTTGTCGTCCCGTTTTCGTTGGCGATTTACGCATGCATTGCCGTCTCAGTGGGCACACCTTACAGTCTTTTAAATAACCAGTGAAACGGGTGTAACTTTTCCCAACCATAATAATGTTGTTACCCTGTAACCACATATCTTTGCCCGCTGGGCAACGACAGGTGTTGGTACTTCTATCAAAATAAAAGTCATCTTTATTAAACTGTTTAGGTTTACCTTGGCTGCGTTTTAATCGTCGTTTTTCTTTTTCTAAAGGATAGGTTTCACTGACTTGAAATAGTGGATTACGACTTATAAAGGCATTGTCAGCCATGTAACTATCAAGCCCAGTGCTTGCCATATACGCTAGATTAACTTCACTATGAAAACCACTGTCGGCAGTAAACTTAGCGGTGGAAAAGGTATCTGGCGTACCTAGGTTATTGAGTTGTTGCTTGAGTTGCCCTACAGCAGGTTTTAAGGTTTGCTGCTCGCCAACACTGCCCCATGTTTGCGCTTGAAGGATTATTTAATGTTTGTCGTCGTTAATCGCAATACCGTTGTAACCTTGGATGGTTCCTTTACTCGTCGTCATTTTGGCGCTGTCGTTATCGGTGATATTGCTTTTAACGGGGTTGCCTTGACTACCTATTTTATCTTCGTTACATGATAAGAATTGCTGGATTTTCTCTACGCTACTATCGAGTTTGGCTTTTTGCTTTAGGTCATGGTCAACCTATTCTTCATTCAAGCCATCTTGGGCTTGATGCCGCGTTAGAATACGTTGACTGGCTCGGCGCAGCTTAGCCTCTTTACGCGTTAGCTCTTCAATGGTGCCACTCTATTCTTTACTGGCGTTAGACTTGATTTTACAGCCATCGATTGAAAACATGCGCCTACCAATCAGGCATTCTTTGTCACAAATCATCAAAACCTGTGTAAACAGCGGTGCTATTTGGTCTTTCATGCGAGCAACGAATGAGGCAATCGATGTAAAGTGCGGCTGGGCATCACCTGATAAACTCATGAAAGTAATGTTAGTTTCACAGGCATTAGCGATACGGCGACTATTAATATATCCACGAGCGTAGGCAAACAATATGATTTTTAGCATCACGGCTGGGGAGTATGCCGCAGCACCTGTTTTATCATTATGATACCAAGCATCAAAACCTGATAAATCGAGATGATTATCAATAATATGCGCAAGCGCATATTCAAAAGTACCGGGAACAATTTGTACTGAAAAATCAATGGGAATGAATTTACTTTGGCAGGATAAATCGGGTTTGTAGTTCGCCATAACATTTTACTGTCAGTGAATAATATCTATTAGATCTCAAACAAGATCACGGGGCAAGGTTAAAAAACGAACAAGTTTAAAATAATAAAAGGAACATTGAAAATGTACCTTTTGGAGAAATTCTACAGCCTCAACGCCCAAATAACGGGCTAAAATTGTTGGACGAAAATAGCGAGGTACGAGCAGCGGCCAACTGTTTTAGTCCTGTTGATTTGCTTGTTAGGCTATTTATGAGCCTTGACAAAGGTTTTCACCTAATTTATTACCTTCCCAAAAACCTTTATAATTTAAAGTTCCATGTAATACAGAGGAAACCTCTACTTCTTTTTTTATACCTTCTTTTACAATAACTTCTGTTAAACTACCTGAACAGGTAAGGTAGCCAAAAGATTTTCCTGGTTTAAATCTAAATATATAATTCTTTCCAATCTCGCTATAAAACCTTAACGCTGTCTTACATTGGGAAAATTGCCCCGCCATAAACTCTTCCGATTCCGATTGAATTACTAGCCATGTATTAGAAGGGATAGAAACTTTTTGGGCATAATCAGATGGAGTTAATGTTCCTTCTCCCAAAGTTTCACCTTTATAGTTGTTTCCTCCAATTGAGCAGGTGTCATTATTATAAATCGACACATCGACTACCTTATTGCTAACTAGAGGAATTGCGATATACCCTTTAAGGTCAGGTGATGATATCTCCATAATTGAAGGATAATCTCCTAATTTATTACTAGGAACTTGAATGGTCTTAGCGCAACTAGTGACTAACAACAAAATACAAACTACTGATACTTTTTCCATATAACTAATCTCAAATGTAAAACTATACCAACGCCCTATTAACAGGCAAAAAATTGTTGGCTAAAATGTTGAGGAACGAAAACAGCAAACTGTTTTTTTGTCCTTGTTTAATTTCTTGTTATGTTTCAAATACACAACACTAAAAAGTTAATTTGTCATGTGATGATGTATAAAAAGAACAGCCCATAACAATATTACACCACCGATAAAGATCAATAAACCTTTTAGACTAAAGCTACTAATTCTATGTTTGCAAACCGGGCAAACAAAATATGATTTGTTCATTGCCACCTTAACTTCTAGGGGAACAATATCGGCCTTGCATTTTTACACTGAGCCATTTAAATTTGCATACTCTGATTGAAACATAACGCCCATTTAAGGGGCTGATAATAGTTTGCTAAAATGTGTAGCGAAGCGAAACCGAGCAAACTGTTAGCAGTCCCGCTTGAAATGCTTGTAGGCATACATTAACCGTGATGTCGGCGGATATGCTTTACTAAACCTGATTCGTTAAACTCTAATGAGACAATATTAGTTTTACTATATTCAATGGTTTTATCTAAATGTGCAGGCTTAACTTTACCCATTTCAGTCATTTTTATAAAAACAACATTAGCCCCTACCATAATTTCGTTTATCTCAATATTGCTGTTTATAACTTCATCTTTTAGTTTACCAATCATATCTGAACGGAGTTTCGTTTTATCAGTATACGTAAACTTGAATTTAACATGTTCATCGATGAAATTATCAGATAATAGCGATATATAATGGTCTATTTCTTTAGTGGTTGTATTTGGTTGTTGGCGTGCATTTTTGGCTGATACAAATGCCTTTGCTTTTTCGATTAACTGATCTGCCGTCAACTTGTCATTTGCAGAAATTGAAAAAGATAAAATAAGGGATATGAATACTAAAGTTAATTTTTTCACTGAACTCTCCTTGTATGCCTAACGCCCAAATAACAGGCTAAGTAATGGTTGGCTAAAATTGTGTAGCGAAGCGAAACGTAGCCAACTGTTACGTGTCCTTGTTTGTTTTTTTGTTATATTTCAATTACTCGCACCAAGTAACAGGTACAATTCGAGTTTTATCTGTATTTACTGCACCAGCTTTAAAGCCACACTCGTTACTGCCACACATATAACCAAACATTCCTGTAATTTCACCGTACTCAGAAACAAGCTTTACACTTTGATTATTTTTAAAATAAATTTTAGTTTCATCAGTTCCGCTAGGTAAAGCTAGTGGTACAGGTACAATTAGTACAAATGCACCGACACCAGACCAATTATACCCATCGTGGTATGAAAGAACATCACAAGAACCATTAGTAATTATTTCATCGGGAGCGCCCCAAAGTGATATTACTTGCTCTTTTGAATAAGATATTTTTTCACCGTAACCTTGTTTATTTCTTTGCTCAGTTAAATGAAAGCTATCTTTTTTTGACTCAAATGTTCCATATGACCCAACAGCTAAGCCAACACAGCCTGAAAGGCAGATAAATAAAAATAAAAATAAAACTATCAGAATGCGCATAGTGTCCCTATTGAAATATAACGCCGTTTTAAGAGGCAAATGACAGTTGGTTATTATAATAGAGAGCGAAGCGAACAAAACCAACTGTTATTTGTCCTGCTTGAATGGCGTTAGCTGTGCATTCCCCTTAAACCATTTTTAATAAATATATTAAAGGTATGGTTAAAGTAACAAAACTAATAAATAGAATTGAAGTACTACGTTCTGGTATTGCATGAAGCATAAGAAATGGCATTTGTTTTAAAGACTCAAGTGTTGGAATAAATAAAACAGAGTAAGATTCAAAAGCTTTAAATTTATTAACAACATTAGCGAAAAACATCTTAACCCCTGACACATAGAGTAAAACGAAAGTTGAAGCACCCAATAGTTCTACTAGTGCCATTAACTCCATACTTATCATTACCTCTGGCCCAGCAAGCAGAATAACTATTACCATAGCTAAAGTATGCCAAACACTTTTAGAACATTTTTCCTTTAACCAATTTAACACCTAACTCTCCTTGTACAGCTAACGCCCTATTAAGCGGCGAAAAATTGTTGGCTAAAATTGCGAGGAACGAAGCTAGCCAACTGTTTAGCGTCCGTTTGAATAGCTTATATGCCCTTTACAATACGCATTAGAGTGCGCATAATAAACGTAATGATTACTTGGAGACATACTATGCAAGCATTATACGATCTTGAAGCCCCTAAAAAAGCAACAAACCTTAGCCTAAATAGTGACTTACTAAAAAGAACAAGAGCACTTAACATTAATTTATCTGCAACTTTAGAGCAAGCATTAAAAGATAAATTGAAAAGTATTGAAGCTAAAAAATGGGTAAAAGAAAATAAAAACGCTATAAAAGCCTACAATGATTTTGTAGATGAAAATGGCTGTTTTGGTGACGAATTTAGAGAATTTTAATGGCACAATTTGATGTATACATAAACCCAAGTAAAAAAAGCAGAGAAGCATATCCTTATATAATTGATATCCAAAATGCGTTAATTAGCGATATTGCAACTAGAATTGTGCTCCCTTTAGGGAAGCTTAGTCATTTTAGAAATGAAAAAATGAATGGCTTAACTCCAGCGATAGAATATGAAAATGAACAATTCATTTTACTCACACCTCAGATTTCATCGATGCCAGCAAATTTACTCAAAAGCCCTGTTGGCTCGGTTGAATCATTAAGAGATGAGATTATTGCAGCGATCGACTTTGCTATTACGGGCATATAGACACAATGACTCCCCACAAGGTGCTAGCCTCTAAATGTGGGTTAGTTTTACAAACCAGAGCCATAATATATGTGTCAACATTATCAAACAGAGGCTAGCATGATAAAACATAACATACTTTTCATTGGCTTAGATACCCATAAAACATTTACTGAAGTCGCTTATATTGAAGACCAACGTGGCGCTAAATCAACTCATCTAGGTAAAATACTCAGTAATAAAGCCGCCTTTAAAAAACTTGCACGACAATTACAATCAAAATATCCAGATGCCACACTTCATTTTGTTTACGAAGCAGGTCCTTGTGGCTATTGGATTTACCGCTTTCTCACCAGCCTTAATCATTGTTGCTATGTCATCGCACCTTCTCTTATCCCTAAAAAACCAGGAGATAAAATCAAAACCGATAAACGTGATGCGCTCAAACTTGCAAAGCTGCTCAAGTCTGAAGACTTAACATCTATCTATGTCCCTGAGCCCGAAGATGAAGCCGTACGGGACTTATCTCGGGCACGAGAAACAGGCATGAAAGACTTAAAGGATGCTAAATATCAACTTAAAGCATTGTTATTACGTAACAACATTAACAGCAAAATAAAAGATAACTGGTCATTACAACATTTGCGTTGGCTCGCTGAATTAGTATTACCTCATCCTTGTCAGCAAATTGTTTTGCAAGAAGCGGTTTTAACCATTAATGAACGACTAAAACGCTTAAAAAGGCTGGATAATGAATTAACACATCAAGTGAAAAACTGGCGGTTTTATCCTGTAGTTAAAGCGATACAGGCGCTCCGTGGTGTGAGGTTATTAGTCGCCACAGGAGTGATTGCCGAACTAGGTGACTTATCACGGTTCGACCATCCTAGAAAATTAATGAGTTACCTTGGTCTTGTACCAAGCGAACATTCAAGTGGCGATAAACGCCATTTAGGTGCTATTACCAAATGCGGTAACAGCCGTGCAAGACGACTACTGGTCGAAGGTGCACATTCGTATAAACACAACGCCAATATTTCAAAAGAAATGCAATTAAGACAAGAAGGCTTAAGCAAAGAAATTATTGATATGGCTTGGCAAGCTCAACTGAGGTTGTGCCGCCGCTATCAACGACTCATGCATAAAGGCAAACATCGTAATGTGGTCGTTACGGCCATCGCCAGAGAAATGATCGCTTATATTTGGGCTATTTCTCGCGAGGTAGTGCTACCAAAAATTGATGTGAAGCTAAGAATATCGAGAGTACCTGCATGAATAAAAGTTTTGAGTTAGCGCATGGGATCAAGCATCGGGTGTGGCACAATCACCGACGGCGTTAGGACGGCAATAGCCTAACGGCTATTGAACCGCGAACATAGACTGAAGACAGGTGCCACGACGAAATGAGTAAGGTAGGCGCTGCTAGCAAACAAGTTAGTAATCCACGAATATCAGCATGATAACCGACGAAATTACTTGCTTCATTCTATGCGTTAACTCACTTAATACTAAAAGTGAATACAATGGTTCTGAAATTAATGAACAAGGATCAGTGTATTTAACTTGACGTGGGGAGTCATACCAACGCCCCACTAAGAGGCAAATAATAGTTGGTTATAATAGAGAGCGAAGCGAACAAAACCAACTGTTATTTGTCCTGCTTGAGTGGCTTGTTATAGCTCATTTTCGCCTTTGTTCAAAAAATCAATTAAATGTCCATGCCCACCAAGTTGAGTAGACAACCTGATTTTTGTCCCATCTTTGAATTTAAGAACATAATACCCACAAAATGGGTTAAGGGAACAATAATCTAGGTTTTTAAAATCTTGTGTTTTAGTTCCAGTCCAAGGAGAGAAAAATTCAATTTTATTACAATCATAATTTCCAAAAACGAAAAATGATTCAGTAACGAAATAAATAGCACCTAACCCGAACCCAACGGCTAGCCCAATTAAAGCTGTCGTTTCCCCAGGTTTATCTACTTGGTAATTCTGAGCTAATAAAACATATAGAGGAACAACTGAGACAATAAAACAGATTATACCGAGAAATTTCATTGGCATTCCGTATTTAAGGTTACCCTTTTTTTGGCTGTACACTGCTCTATTTGTTAAGTAACCAATAATAGAAACTGTGAGACCTGTAGATATTGCAGATTGCCAATCAATTTCCATACTCAACCTCGAAGAGCTCTAACAATTAAGCATTTATCTCTTGTCGAAGCATGAGAGATAAATGTCCTGTTGGACTGAGCCGCCTGGCACAGTCTATATGGTTTTTGTTTATTGAGTTATTTCTGTAGTAGGAAGGGGATTATCCATAAATTGAATTTTCAATAGCTCCCTTACTCTATTTTGCTCAACGTTATCAAGCCAGTTTACCTTATCAGGGGCTTTATTCAAGACAAACGAAGCCTCTACTATCGCTTTTTTCAACGCATAATTAACAGATTACACCACTCAACTAGATCGTTCGAAACTGCGCTAACGGTTTGTTCGGCAATAGAATTCCTATCAAGATCATCCCTGCATGATGACATCTTGGGCATTCAGGTCCTATTTCATCCTTTACTCTGTCTGTGATATCGTCTTCAAGCTTCTCTATCTCTTTATCTAAGCTTTTCCTAATGAGGATTAACGATTTACGCCTTATTGAATTAGCCATGAATCCGTAATAACGCAGCCGCATAAAACCTTTGGGCAGAACATGTAATAAAAATCGCCTTATCAACTCTGCCGGAGATAAATCCATATGAGTTGTCTCATTGGTACGATAGTCCTTGTAGCGCATTAATACGTTATTTTCGCCCCTTAAAGATAAACGACTTTCACTAATGCCTACGCGATTACAGTAACGTGCTAAATAGTTAACCACTGTATCGGTATGACCAATGGTAGGTTTGCTATAAACATTCCATTTCAACCGAGCTGTTTGATTCAATACTTGCGTAATAGTTGGTTGCTCTAATCGATGAAGCTCACCTGCGTTGGCTTGTTCCTCTAAACCATTCAGCATTTTCCCTCTGAACTTCACTGATAAAGCTTTTACAGGAAATAAATAGTGGGCCTTGCGACTATTGCACCATTGCTTGTCTTGGGTTAATACTCCACTTGGAATGAGGCAGTGCAAATGAATATGCCTACACAAGGTTTGACCCCAAGTGTGTAACACCGCCAACATACCCAACTGACCCTCCATATGATGTCTTGCATTTGCAAATTCACTTAATGTTTCCCAGACAGCCTTGAATAGCGTTTTATAAAGTATCTCAGGATGTAATGTTGCCCAACCATTAAACTGATGCGGTAAAGTGAATACCACATGGTGATAAGCGACAGGGAGTACATCCGCTTGTCGTTTACGTAACCATTGCTCTCGTGCTTTACCTTGGCACACCGGACAATGTCGGTCACGACAAGAGCAATACCACTGGGTATCTTGTTCACAGTGATTGCAGTGCCATTGATAACTGCCCATCGCTTGAGTTCGACAATCCTGAAGGTGATGCAACACTTGCCATTGCCTTGGTGTGATGGTTTTCTTCTCAAGGTGTGGTAGTCCTTGTGCGATAATTTGCTGAAGCAATGAGCCGTTCATGATTGTTGCTCCAGTTGCTTGAGTAAATCAAATTGTGCTCCGTCCACCGCTTGATAATGGGGTAGCCAATGGGTATATCGCACGGTAGTTCGGATATCTTTATGCCCTAAAATATGCTGTAACTCCGGTAGTGGCATACCAGCCATTAGCTGATGCGTAGCAAAAGCATGCCGCAAGGCGTGTATACCGCCTATTTTTAAAATCCCCGCATCTTTTTTCGCTTTGTAATAAGCTTTTTGTAATGACGATTGATGTAACGGTTTATCTTCTCCAGGCTTAAAAAACAGGTAAATGATGGGATGAAGACCTTGCCAATAAAGTCGTAGCTGGTGTAGCAATGATTCAGATACGGGGATACGCCTGTCCTTAGCCCCTTTGGCTTGTTGAAGATGTATAACCTTCTCTTCACCCGCTATATTTTTTACCTTGAGCGAGCAGACTTCACTAAGGCGTAAACCACAGCCATAGCACAACATGATCATCATGCGATATTTAGGATTGTGGCATATATCAATGATCCGCTTCACTTCAGATACACTTAATAGCTCAGGGATCTTCTGCTCTCGCTTCATCGGCGGTAATAATTGTTCACCGAATGTTCTCCCTAGCACTTGACCATAAAAAAAGTTCAACGCATGAAACGCCTGTGCACATGAACTTGACGATAAATGGCGCTCTAGGGTTAATGACCAAAGGTACTTTTTTAACTCACTGTCTTGCAATGAATCAGGGGAGCGATGGGTATGTTTCGCCAAGTCGTAAACCCAACGAACATAGGCTTGCTGTGTTCTAATTGAAAAGTGTCGTACTTGCATACAGTCAAGTAACTGTTGTCTTAGTGGTGTCATAACTTGCCTCCAAAAAAGGTTGAGTAGCAAGTTAAGTGTGGTTGAAATGCAGTGATATGTCAGGGAGTTGGCACTCCCCGCGAAGCGGTTTAGTTCAACAGCTTATTATGGAGACTTCTCAGTAATGTCCGTTCCATAATTTTTATTAATTATCACTTAATATTCCACAATTTCAATAAATTAGAAAGATTAATTTAACTAAAACTTATTGTGTTCGGATATTACTGAGAAGTCTTAGTAATATCCTGCCAACACCAAAAACAAAAAAGCGTTTTTATTCAGTAAGATAACTTGAAATTTTAATGATATATCAGGGTTTTGGTCATTTACTGAGACTTCTCAGTAATATCCATTTGATAAAATATTTGATCTTTATTTAATTGAAACCTATAACTGTATATAAACACAGTTATAGGTTGGTAATAATGTCTACATCGCCTTTTCTTGAAAGTATCCGTCATATCCTTCGTACAAAACATTACAGTATCCAAACTGAAAAAGCGTATTTGCTTTGGATTAAACGCTTCATTCTTTTTAACCAAAAGCGACACCCCAAAGATATGGGAGAGCAAGAAGTAAGTAATTATCTCACGTACTTAGCTGTTGATAGGCAAGTAACCTCTTCAACCCAAAACTTAGCGTTATGCTCAATTGTTTTCATGTACAAGCATGTATTTAAAAGAGAACTAACCCTCTTATCTGATACGGTTAGGGCTAAAGCGCCAACTAGGGTGCCAATGGTATTATCAAACCAAGAGGCTACTGCGATTATCAAAGAATTAAAGCCTCCGTACCACCTTATGTTCAGCTTGTTATATGGGTGTGGATTAAGAAAAGCGGAACTATTGAGATTGCGTATCAAAGATATCGATTTTGACGGTAATTCAATTTACGTTTTTAGGGGGAAAGGGGCTAAAGACAGAATGACCTTATTGCCTAAAATACTCATAGAGTCACTCAAGGCCCAAATAGACAAAGTCGAAGACTTGCATAGTAAAGATTTAGCTGAAGGAGAAGGTAAAACGAGTTTGCCTTCAGGATTATCACGTAAATATCCAAAAGCAATTACTCAGTTTAAATGGCAATATTTATTTCCCTCAACCGTGAGGTGTAAGCATCCAACGGATGGTTATTTTTGTCGTCATCACTTACATTGGACCTCATTAACCAAAGCTCTGAGATCTGCCGTTGTGAAAACTGATATTAGAAAGCATGTCACAGCACATACTTTCAGACACAGTTTTGCGACTCAGTTACTGTTAAATGGAGCTGATATTAGAACGGTACAAGAATTACTTGGCCATAATGATTTGAAGACTACTCAAATCTATACTCATGTGATTGGCCAGCATTCTTCAGGGACTCTTAGCCCCATTGATAGATAACTTAACCATTAGAAAAAGTATCTCTTTTTTATTTTGCTGATGCCATCGGTTAGCATTAACTGTTTGATGATGAATGACCGCTGTAGTGGCTTTTGTTGACTATCAAGATGAAGGTAGCTCAACGTCTAATGAACACTAATAACAGCTTGGGAATCCATTGATGTTAACGTCCGCTAACGTATCTTTACTGACGATAGCTGCTGATTATTCTTTGGGTCAACAAATAGCCAATTGCCGACATTAGCTTTTGAGTTGCTAACGGCAGTTCAGAGCCTTGAGCTGACCTTATAATTTAACTAATTTTATTTATTTGTACTCTAAAATTCACTTAATATTGAACGTACAACTATGACTTAATTTCAAAAGCGGACATTAGAATCATATTGGATTCACGAAAATAAAGGTATTAGCTCCATCTCGCTAATGAGATACTGCTAACCGTCACTATTACCCAAAAGCGGGCGGTTTTGTATAAATAGTGACAGTTATTTCAGATTAGATTTACTCATGAATGACCTAAATTTTTTTAATAATTGTTATTTTAGTATTTACATTAATTGTAATTTTTACATCAAAAACACTTCCCTTTAAATCTAAAAAAACATTGACATTACCCCCCTAAATTGTACGTTAAACAAACACTAGTCACTCGCTTTTCATGCTGTTGTATTATTTATACAGTAAAAGGTTAAAGACTTTACTTACAATAATAATGAGGTCCCTTCCTCAAGGATGATATGTATGAAGAAAAGGAGAGTCGCTTTATGTCTATTTATGTCCGCCGTATCCATAGGCGTATTTGCTCAAGATTATGTGACGCAATATACTTATGATGCAAGAGGTCGCCTTATTAAAGCTGCCAATAGCTCTGCTGATGAAGTGTATTACACACTTGATGATGCAGGTAATCGGTTAAATGTATCTGATTCACCCTATCAACCCACTTTACCTGTCATTACCAGCTTTACTGGGCCTAGCAGTGTTAGTTATTCAGGAAAGGCCATTACATTAATTTGGGCATCAACAGATACTACACACTGTACTCTAGTTGAGTCAGGCAGTTCAGCAAACCCTCCTAACTTAAGCTCTTCAGGCTCAAAATCCGTCAATATTTATGAAACTACAGCATATACATTAACGTGTTATGACGCAGTAACTTCTGATTCAAAGGCAAAATTCATACGGGTTACAAGCGACCGTAATTAACCTAGAAATCATTATCTCAACTATGAATATCTGAATTACATCACCTAATAAAAATAAGGCATAACTAGATGCTGAACAAACTATTAAAAACTACAATTATCTTATGCTCACTGTCGATAATGACACAAGTAAGCGCAGAAGATGACGTTGCAAAAATCAAACCGTTAGACATGGTCACTGACGTAAACTCTGTTGATTTATTATCAGGTAAATATACACCTAATTTACCTATATTAAGTACCCCGCTGCGCCTAACTTGACTTTGCATACCATTCAACAACTTGAAGCAAAAGTTGTCGGCCTTGGCTATGCCGGAGGTAATGGCTCATTTTCAGTTACCTTCGGTGGAAAAACGTCTGACTATTTTAAATGTACAGCTAGTGAATGTATTGCTACTGATGATAACGGCTCTACTTTACTGGGTACTATCAACTCTAGCTCT
This sequence comes from Colwellia sp. PAMC 20917, assembly GCF_001767295.1. Lineage (GTDB taxonomy): Bacteria > Pseudomonadota > Gammaproteobacteria > Enterobacterales > Alteromonadaceae > Colwellia_A. The sequence continues at coordinate 4,263,691 of NZ_CP014944.1, read as the reverse complement.
ATAATATACCTTCAGGGAGGGAGCGGTATTAAGGTTATCTATAGTAATAAAGCATGGGGATTTAATTCTTCAGGTAAAACGCAAGGTGGCTGGTACGCTTCAAGTATTGTTTATCCTGATGGTGAGGTATTAACGTATACCTATGATGTTGTCGCTTCTTCGGCCCTATTTGATTCATATCGCCCTACAAGTATTTCATCAAATACGGGTTACGAGATGCTGATTGATTATCAATCAAGTGTCTTGGGTGACATTGGGTGGGGGAAAGCGAAAACAGCTAAAATCATTAAAAGCAGTTCAGGTGAAATACTAGCGAAACACACCTATAGTGACTCTAGCACAACACAACTAACGGATTTAAATAATAGAACATGGCAATACACTGGCTTTAGTAGTTCGCAAGGCGGTGACGATTATGCAAAAAGTTTTACCTTAAAAAAACCGAGCGACAGTTCAAACAGCCTTTCTGTCACTTCAGCATCCGTAAATTATGGCGGCACAATACATAATAATTTTGTCACCAATATAACGCGTGATGGTCAATCCTTTAATTATGCCTATACCGCTAAAACGGGAACAGGTTACGACCCCAAAGAGCAATTCAGTCAGATGTCTATTACGGGTCCTTCCAGCTATAGCCGCCAAGTCGATTTTACGGTGAAGCCAGCACCAAACCATCGACAGTTTATTAATGCTGTCACGGATAGTTTAGGTAACACAACATATTACACTTACACTACAGGTAATAGATTGCTTAACGTCACCTACCCAGAAGGAAATAAAGAAGAATACACTTACGATTCATTAGGAAATATTACCTCAAAACGACTTAAAGGCAAACCGGGGTCGAGTCTTGCTGATATTGTTATCACTGCTAATTATGATTTATCTAATTGCTCAGGGTTAAACTGCTATCGCCCCACTTACATCGTTGATGCTAATGGCAACCGTACGGATTATACCTTTGACTCGAATCATGGCGGTATGCTGACGAAAAATGAGCCGATCGCTGATAGTGGCACGCGCAGAATAACCACCAACACCTATACAGCGATAAATGGATTTGACCGTTTAACCAAGACATCCATCTGTGGCAGTAACCAGTGTGGCACAAAAGACGAACAAATCACCACCTACGCATATTGGGAAGATACAAATCTTCCTGAAACCATCACTAAAACCAATGGTACGGGCAGTGAAAGCCAAACAACCACTTACACCTATTGGCCCTCTGGGAATGTGAATAAAGTGGATGGCCCGCTTCCAGGCACAAATGATGCAACCTATGCACGCTATGATTTATCAGGACGAAAAACGTGGGATATAGGAGCTGTCAATCAAAAAGGCTATCGGGTTGCAACAAGGGTAACTTATCGAGACCAAGATAACCAAGTAGCTAAGTCTGAACAAGGTATCTTGCCTTCTTCTTCAAGCTCAAATCTTACAGTTAACTTAACCATTGACAACAACTTTAATAGTTTAGGTTTATTGACAGAAACTAAGTTAGTTTCAAGCACTACAGAAAAAATAACTCAAACAATATATGACAGCTTAAACCGCCCACAATGTACTGCATTACGCATGAACCCTTTAAAGTTTAGCGCATTACCAAGCTCTGCTTGTTTGCTAGGATCTGAAGGTGAATTTGGACCTGACCGTATTACCTATAATACTTATGATACCTTATCGCGTATTACGAAAACGGTCTCTGGTTATGGCACTGAGGCTGCGGGCATTGATATCGAAATAGGTTACACTGACAATGGCCAAGTAGACTTTAAAAAAGATGGCAACGGCAATACCACTCACTACCAATATGATGGTGTTGACCGCTTATATAAAACCACCTACCCAGACAATAGTTATGAGAGTAATACCTATGACGCCAATAGCAACTTAAAAACATGGCGGAAACGTGATGGCATAATCCTCACGCATGACTATGATGCCATTAATTCAAAAACAAGTACCAGTATCTCAGGTGAATACACCCTTAATTTTAATTATGATGGCTTAGGGAGACAAACACTCGCTACACGCCATAATAGCTCAGTGGGGTATGCTTATGATGACCTTGGCCGTATTGAAACAACGACGACGAATGGCCGAATGCTTACCTATGAATATGATGCGACTGGACGCCGTAATAAACTCAAACACCCTGATAACTTTACTGTCAATTATGCTTACGATAGCTCAGGGGCATTAACCTCGATAAAAGAAAATAACAGTAAAACATTAGCCAGTTATGGTTATGACAACTACGGACGTTTAACCTCCGTCACGCGAAATAATGGTGTGACCTCATCTCTTAGCTACAATAACGCAGGGCAAGTGCAAAACTTTAACCACCTCAATATTAACAATGCCAGTTTTGATTATAATCCAGCAAGTCAATTGATTAACCGCATCGTAAGTAATAATGATTTTAAAATCACTATACCTTCCATAAGTGAACAAAGTTATGAAGTCAATAACCTTAACCAATACGATAGCGTTGGCGGTCAAAGCATTAACTATGACAACGCTGGTAACCTCACCAGTTATGACAGCTGGACTTATGACTACAATGCACACAACCGGCTGATATCAGCAGCGAAATCAGGAACCACTTTAGCGTTAGCTTACGACCCAACAGGTCGATTAGAAAGCTCAACACTCAATGGCAGTAAAACCAACTTTTTATATGATGGTAATGAACTTGTTGGTGAATATAACAGCAGCGGAAGCTTAATTAATCGTTATGTTCATGGTATCGCAGCAGATGACCCACTTGTATGGTACATAGGCTCAGGTACGAGTAATACCCGTTATTTACTTGCAGATGAGCGAGGCTCTATAGTTGCAGAAACAAGTAACACGGGTACAATCAGCGCAACCCATCAGTATGGGCCTTACGGAGAGCCGATTAATACCAGTACCTCGCGTTTTAGGTATACTGGCCAAATACTACTACCAGGTACTGAGTTATATTATTACAAAGCACGGGTTTATCATCCAAAGCTAGGGAGATTCTTACAAACTGACCCTATTGGTTATGATGATGGCATGAATATGTATGCCTATGTGGGCAATGATCCTGTTAATATGTCTGATCCAACAGGGACGATTGGTTTTTTTGTAACAGGATTAATTGCCGCATCGATAGATGTTTTAGCTCAAGGACTGACAAAAGGGTTTGGTGATATTAATTATGTTCAAACCGCTGGTGCTGCCGCCGCAGGTATGGCAGGGTTGGGGATTGCTAATGGAATATCTACAATTACAAAGGCGATGCAGGTATCAAAGGTCGCAGCAACAGCTATTGAAACTTCTGTAAATACAGTTTCAGGTGCTGGAATAGCGATAACAACTGGTGTTGCTGTAGATTCAGTATCCGATATGATAACAGGTAAAACTACTGATGCTACAGGTAATATAGCTGCAAATGGGGTCGGCGGTATGGCTGGTGGTGGTGCCGGCACTCTTATTGGAAAGGGTATAGATACGGTGGTTGGAGGTAGTAGTAAAAACGCGATAGTTGGATTAGGTATTGCGGTAACTAAGAAAATAACTGATGCATTACCTGAAATTATGGGGCAATCTACTGCTCAAATAGCCGCAAAGGAAATGAATCAGTGATAACCACTAAAAATAAGCTAATAAGATCTTTAATTATTGTATTATTGCTGAGTGCGCTACCTTTATGCATAATGAGTGTACAAATTGTTTTTCAATACTTTCAGTTGGTTGAAGATTCATTGTCATTTTTTGATTTTATTGAGAAATATTATGATAGCTTCCATATTAATAAACTATTAAATATAATTTTTGCATTTGTTATTGTAACAGCACCAATATTTATATATAAAATTTGTAAAAAAAAATAAATGAAAAATCAAAGGGGTAGGTGACACTTGATAACGGATCTCATCTAATTCTGTTTAATCTTGTTAATACATATTTTGAATCCAAAGCCTCGCTAGTCGGGGCTTTGATTCAACCAAACTAACAATATTTGCTCTCAACCCAAAGCCAGCGGAAGCTGGTTTTTCCGTTTTTGTCACCAATGTTAGTGAACTAGTAACCAATCAAAGAATCAAAGGGGTCAGAGTCATTGATTTAACATAATCTCTAAACTATTCTATATTAAGGATATAATTTATGGATAGATTATAAATAATGGCTCGACTTCCCCGATTAAACTTACCTAACATTCCACAACATGTAGTGCAACGCGGAAATAACCGTCAAGCGTGCTTTTTTGCAGAGCAAGATTATCTTGTTTATCTTGATAAATTAAAAGAATACAGTAAAAAATATCAAGTAGCTGTTCACGCTTATGTATTAATGACAAATCATGTTCATTTATTGATGACACCAACTACAGAGAAAGGTGTTAGTCAATTAATGCAATCGCTTGGTCGCTATTATGTAAGGTATGTAAATCAAACCTACCATCGGTCAGGCACTTTATGGGAAGGTCGATATAAATCAACATTAATAAACAGCGAACAATACTTTTTATTGGTGAGCCGATATATTGAATTAAACCCTGTTAGAGCAGCAATGGTAAATCATCCAGCGGAGTATCCTTGGTCGAGTTTTCAAGGTAATGCGTTAGATAAAAACATTGAATTATTAACGTCTCATTCTTTGTATTTGGCATTAGGGAATAAGGCGCTTGAGAGAAAGAAAGCTTACCAAGCTTTATTTTCTGCTCATGTTGATGAATTAGCATTACAAGAAATCAGAGATGCCACTAATAAAGCTTGGGTGTTAGGAGATAGCCGTTTTAAACAGCAAATTGAACAAGACACAGGAAGACGAGCAAGCCATTTAGGTAAAGGGGGAGATCGAAAGTCTAAAATTTTTTTAAAGTCTATTGAAAATCAATAACTCTGACCCCTTTGATTGGTGGTGCCGAAGGTGGTTTAGTCAACTCTAGTGTTTCTGCGGGCACTGGAAAAATGGGGTTGAAAGGTAGTAAACAGCAATTTGCGAATAGTGCAATAGAAGCAGTTAAGAAGGTTACTGAAACAATTCTAGGAGACAAATAATGAATTTGAAGTTAACTCTATCCAAATATGAAAACTTTTTTTCAATAATGATTAATCTAACAATGGTGATTTTTATTGGTATTACTATCGTTTTATTTAAGAATTTGGGAGATTTTTCAATTGGTAAAGTCCTTTTAGCATTTGTATATTGTTTTGGTGGGTTGCTGGTGATGAGTATTGCTTTCATTTTGCCGACGGACATAATTCGAGCGAATAAGGATAAAAAGATGTGTGATGATATTAGTATTGAATACGATGATAAATTCTTAATGTTGGAAAAAGCACAGAAGAAAGCTCTAAGAGAAAGATATAAAATTTGGATAGAAAGTGAATCAAGTCAAGAGGTTAATGATTGGCTAAATTTCGATTGATAAAAAAATTGAATCCAAAGCCTCGCTAGTCGGGGCTTTATTTTTTCTCGCTTTGCTGTATTGAACTATAATTACAACATATTGTATTCACTTGTTTTTCCCCTAAAATACAGTGGTTCATAATTACGATTATATTATTACAAAGCACGGGTTTATCATCCAAAGTTAGGTCGATTCTTACAGACTGACCCTATTGGTTATGATGATGGTATGAATATGTATGCTTATGTGGGGAATGATCCAGTTAATTTAACTGACCCTAGTGGATTATGTGCGCAAAAATCGACTAACTGTGTCGAACAAGTTAGCCGAACTACTAATGCAGATAACTCGGTCACTGTCAGTAGAACAGATACTGTGACCAATGGAAGTAACTCTACAACTAGTCCATCAGGAGAAATTAGGTTATTACCACAATCTTCTGCAAATGGTGCTCCTGCAACTGTAACGAGCGGTATGGAAGATAATTTATTGGATCTTAGTGATACAGTTAGTAGCACAATAAATGTTCATAGTGGAGTTAGGTCACAAGCGCAACAAAATTCACTCAAGGGAAATAATGCAAATACCGTTGCAAGTACTTCACAACATACAATTGGTGATGCAGCTGATATTTCAGCGAACAATATATCTGGTGTAGACTTATCTAAAGCTGCTGTTGACTCTGGTAATTTTCAGCGTGTTAATTTATATCCTTCAGGTAGTGTTCATATAGATCAAAAAAATGTAGGTAAAGGTACTCAGTTTTACAATAATTGGAAAAGGAAACCAAATCCATGATTAAGTTGTTTTTGAAGTTAGTTTTTTTAATATCCGTATTAAACATATCAGCCTGTAATGCTACTGAAATAAGTGCAAATACAGTTTTGGCGAACGATTCTATTTGTGAGCTAAATTTAGGTAATAGCTCGGATCAGATTGAATCGATATTTGATAAAAATACTATTTATACAGAAAATGGTGAAGATTATGTTTATAGAGGGTTGATCTGTAATAAAAAAGTTTTGGTAGATGTAAACACTGTTGATAATAAAATAGATATAATTTCAATCGTAGATTCAAAATTTTGCAACGAAAGTATATGCATAGGTGACACATTTCAGGATATTAGGTTAATTTTATCTAATTCTAAATTACTGTTTAGCGGAGAAGAAGGAGGGACATTTGCTCTTGAAGATAATCTTGGTATATCTTATATTTTTTCAACTGACAACTTAGATATTACCTGCTATATCGAGACGGAAAAATGTAGAGCCAAAATTAATATCGCAAAACTTATCTCAATTGTTATTGCACGGTAGTTGATGCTCTAGTTAGTTTGAATCCAAAGCCTCGCTAGTCGGGGCTTTTTATTGTGATAAGTCAAAGTAATCAATGTTAGATTGCGTGTTGATTTACAAGTGTTTCTTCAACTGATAACTTTGACTTTAGAATTTACTAGGAATGTGTCGTTAGGTTTAGGCTTTGATAGCCAGCCTGACAATTTATTAAATATAAGGGAAGATATGATCCAGTCCGAATTTCAGCGCTTTCTTCAAACTTTATTATCATCGCCATCTAAAGCATCGGTTCATAAATTCGCTAACTTGGTATTGATGCATTTGAATGAACTTGTTCCACTCGGTACTCATCAAGGGCAACGGGTTAAGTATTTAGCGGATCTTGCTCAAAAAGAATGGGCTAATTTAAGCAAAGATATTCCAACTAACCTTGAAGATGTTGAGTCAGATGTAGCATCTTTTACTCTACTCAAAGAGTTATCTGTGGACTCATTTAGGGGATTTAGCCGTGAAGAAGTTTTTGACCTAAAAAGCTTGCTAGTGCTTATCTTCGGGCCAAACGGTACGGGTAAGTCTAGTTTTTGTGAAGCATTAGAATACGCCTTATTAGGCTCAGTAGCAGAAGCTGAAAGTAAGCGTTTTAGAGATGTTGAAGCTTATTTGAAAAATGCGCATACCAATAAGTTTGTACCGCCCAAATTGATCGGAATTGATGCTGAAGGCAGTGATGTCAATATCCAATCTAATGATGCTCTTTATCGATTTTGTTTTGTTGAGAAAAACCGAATAGACAGTTTTTCGCGTATTGCTGCGCAAGCTCCAGCTAAACAATCAGAGCTAATATCAACATTATTTGGACTTGATGCGTTTAATGAATTTGTTAAAAACTTCTCACCTGAAATTGATGGTCGATATATAGATGTAGAAGGTGTAAAAGCAAAGAAGCTTTCTCAAAAACGGCTGCAACTACAAGGAGCTGAACAGCAGATAAAGCTTAATCAAGGCATAGTTGAACAGGTAAAAGATGAAGAAACTCCATTAGCATCAGGCTATAGAGAAGGCTGTACTTTACTTAAAATGATGTTTGAACTTAATGGGTCAGAGGGCAAGCAAGGGCAAATACCCTTATTAGAAGCTGAGCTGCAAAAGCCTGCTCCACAAAAAAGTAATCTAACCGCTGCTAACCTAGCCTTAATCCAGAAAACGTTGGTAAGCAGTCTAAACGACCATAAGGAAAAAAGTAAAGAATTAGCGAATTCAAGCCAACAAGTATCTTTTCAGCAGCTTTTTGAAGCTGTAACTCAAGTACAGCAAATTAGTTCTGATAAATGCCCTGCATGTTTAACCCCATTAACGGAAGTAATCATTAATCCTTTCACTCATGCAGGAGAGGAGCTAGTCAAACTTCAGCACCTAGCTGAATTGCAAGTTAAGATAAAGCAGCTTGAGCAAACAGTGCTTCAAAAGCTTCAAGAATTGCATCAAATATTATCTACTTGCTTGAACTTTTATTCTAACAACAAGCTGGCATCGTTTAGGTTAGTTGATATGTCACATTTGAGTGTGACTTGGTGGAACAGTTTACATATCAACCTAGATGATGGCACGACAGCGTTTCAGCATATTGAAACCCAAGTAGCCTGTTTAGAAAAACAGGATGCTGATAGTATTCAAATTGACCAAAATAAAAACACCCAACAAGTAGAGTTGAAGCGATTAAAAGGCTTTCTAAATGACGCTCAAAAGCTAGCTGCAAGGAAGAGTGCCGCAATTAAAGCAATTGAAGATGCTCAAAAGTTAATTAATGAGTTTGACGAAGCGAACAAAACACTTATTGATGAAGTAGAGCTAGAAAAACCTATTGTTACGCAGAATATTGAAATAAGAGAGTCTTATCAAAAGTTTGTGGGTTTACTTAATGCCTACCGTAAAAAGTTACCAGCACTGTTAGTTGAAAATTTAGGTGACGTAGTTGTTCAACTTTATAATGCTTTTAATCGAAATGACGCCCCGACTGAGTTAATGGCCTCTATTCAGTTACCGTTAGCACAAAATCAGAAATTAAAAATTTCTTATCAAAATGAGCCTGAAAAGTATTTCGATGCACTTCATGTACTAAGTGAAGGTCATATCCGCTGTGTTGGCTTAGCAATATTGCTGGCGAAAAACATCAAGGAAGATTGTCCTCTCCTTATCTTTGACGACCCTGTTAATGCTATTGATGATGATCATCGTCAATCCATCAGGCACACTCTTTTCGAAGATAACTACTTTGATGGAAAGCAGATTATCTTGACATGTCATGGAGAAGAATTTTTTAAAGATATCCAAAATCAATTATCTGTGGAACAAGTTAAGAATAGTCAGCGATTAGCGTTCTTACCTCGTACTAATGAGCAGCATATTCAAGTTGATTACAAATGCGCTCCTAGAAACTATATTGAAGGAGCATTAGAGCATATCCGCAAAAATGAATTGCGATTTGCACTAGGCAAATCTCGCCAAGCATTGGAGTCATTAACTACAGGGAAAGTATGGCGGTATGTCAGTAAACATGGTGATGGTAACTTAAGTATAAAGATGCGTGCCGCAAATGCACCTATTGAGCTACGCCAATTAACAGATCAACTTAAAACTAAGATTAGCAAAAGTGACTTTACTGATCCTGATAAAGGGAATATTTTATCGCCCATAGAAATATTATTAGGTATTAATGGTAATTCTCTCGAATGGCGGTATCTGAACAAAGGGACCCACGATGAAGTAAATCGAGCAGAATTTGAAAGAAATTCAGTTCATACCATTGTATCTGCAATAGAGACTTTGGATCAGGCGCTGTAATTTAATAGCCAATTGACCAAGCCTTTAAGCTTTTGAAGCCAGATAAGGAGTAGTAACGCTTTATACGTTTAGTCTAAGGCGTTACTCCAGGGTATCGCGTAAAGCGTTACTTGAAGGATTCAACAGAGAATTTTTCTTAGCTTTGATTTGATTTGAAGCCAAATATTAAGCAAAACCACCTTGTTCAATATGCTTCAGGTAATGTTTTACTGCATCAAAATCACCACCATTAACAGCTTGTTGAACCGTTTTATCAAGCGCAGGAATGACTTCAGATTCGTACCATTTAAGCGCTGCTTGTTTCGAACCCGCCCAATCCTGAACGAAGTCTAAAATGAATTTTTTCTGCTCTGCTTGAGTCATATCACTCACCACGTTTAAATGTTGGTTAGCCTAGATTAACCATTAATTACCTCTTCTAGTATAAAACAAATATGGAGTGTGCATGGGATATATTGGATGTGTTTTTAGTTGCTAGTTGGCTGGCAAGATAATTTTTTAAGCCTGATTAATTCAACCTAAATTTATTGCTGCGACTTTGACCTGTGGTCCATCATAGTAATGATGCTGGTCCACCCTAATAATGAGAGTGGTTCACCATAATGGTGAAGCCGGTTCAAACGTACAGGATTTTGCATCTGCATATTCTTATCATTTGAACCAGTAATTTTATTAACGTGGAACATACCACCTTAATAGGATGGACCACCCATATTAGTATGATGGACCAGTGAAGTGTTTTAGTCATAATATGGGTAGAAAAGTTGGACTTTGTTATTTAGGTGATTCAATTGAATTCTTTCAGAGCGGACGCTAGCTGTGTTTATTTTGCGTATTAACCAACAAAGCCCTTTACATTCTTTTGGCTCAATTTTCTGTAAATAGCTATGCTTGACCACATCAGATAATTCTTTATTTAATAACTTTTCATCACTTAATGAGATTAAATTTACAACTAAGGTAGATTCACCTCTAGCTATTCTTGGCTTAATTTTATGAAATAACTGCAATAAGTTAATACGTTTTGAAATACGCTTTAAAAGAGCTGTTTCATCTTGAAGGATGCTTTTGTATGAAGTTTTGTTCTTTTGAAATAGCCAGGCAGATATTTTGCTAAAAAGAGGCCATCGTAAACAGGCAAGTTTTCCCGTCACACAAACATTAATAAAACTCTCCACAATGAGCTTGTCTAAGTAATGTTTACTCACCTCGCAATATCGCTTATCAAATTCATATCTTAATAAAAGTAAGCATGATAAAGCGCTTAATGTGCCTATTGTAAAAATATTCTTAATTTCCGTACTGTTCAGTATTTTTCGCTTCAAGTTACCCAAGCAATCCTTTTGCGGTTCGAATACATGTTCTATTACTTCTAAATCTAGTGAGGCTAGTTGAATGTCGATGTCTTGTGTATTTGATTCAAGGCAATAGAGTGTCGACCAAAGAGGCGAGTGAAATAATGCCGCGACACCCTCCACTTTGTCGTCTAAATCAAGAATGGTATCTAATGATGGTACCGAGTCAAATTTTAGTAGCTTATTAAACTTTCCAGAGCGCACAGCTCTTTTATCTTCATGAATATTACGCGAAGGAAAAGCGTTCTCCATTTTATTGCCATTCATAGGGATTTTTAGCTGGTCACAGGCCAAGGTAAAGCAACAAAGCGTTCTTAAACGGTTTGTTTCAGATGTCTTATGAACAGTTAACCCACTCATGATGAATTTTTGGAAGCCGTGATATCAATATCACGGCTTTTAAGGTGATAAAAACTGCTTAATACACACTTATTCAAAATAAATTTCACTTTTTCAAGCCTCTTTTCTTAGCTAGAACTGCCTTCATATCGGACAATTTTTGTTTCTAAAAGCACAATTTATTTTTATTAGTGATGAGCAATATTGTTGAGTTAGTAACCTTTTTTATTATTTGTTGTCACGCTTAAGCTTAGCGCAAGATGCATATCTTTTCCTGTAACAATCCGAAATTTGTTACACATTGAACAACTTAAAATCGCCAACTAATGTCAATGGATAACTATCTGTGTGACAAGGTGTGTCTAATGGAAAAATCACAATTAGATGAGCTGACTAATGACATTGAGCGCGAGCTTTATAGCTACATAGGCCCACTTTTGTTTGGTAAGCATTTATATGCAGCGTTGGGGTTTTCTAGTCATGATGCTTTTCGGCAAGCGCTGTCACGAAAGACAATTCCCGTTGAGATTTTCACGCTACCAAACAGGCGCGGACGGTTCGCGTTAAGCCGTGAGGTGGCGAGGTGGCTTGCAAGTGAGCGGCTAAAACCAAAAAGGATAAAGGAAGAAATACAGACATAAAATTTAACAAGGCATAGAAATAATAAAGCCTGCATAAGTTTGGCGACTCGCAGGCTTTATTAAAGGTTATCGATTTTAACTCTCGATATCCCCAGTATAGTCAAACATTAGATATTCGCAATTATCTAATGACTATCTTCCTATGCTTCATTTTTAGCAAAATGACGGAGGTAAGATATGCTGACTTCAGCTTCACTACGAAACTTAACTCATACGCTTTCACTGCTTATTGATAAAGCAGTAAAAGATGGCTATGAGCGAACGATGTTAACTTCGGCCATATTATTTGGCTTTATTTCTCAACGAATAGTGGCGAGAAATGTAGGGTGCTCCCACCAAACAGTTGGGCGTATTACCCAAAAGCTTCTCGCTATGGCTTTACCGCTACCTAATTTTGATGAAATAGAGGGCAAAACTTTACTGCTTGTCTTTTATCCTCATTATAAAAAGCGTATCAATTACAAACGACGACCACCCATCATTGAAATGGAAAAAGAAGCGTTAGTCTCACCGAAGAAATACCGATTAAAGCTGATGACTATGTACTTACTTTATCGCGCAAAAGAGCCAGCTACAGCGCTTAGCTATTCTCGTTATTGTGCTCTCTGGGCGCAACATTGCAAAAACAGTAAGTTAGAATTTAGGATTACTTATCAGCCAGGCGAGGTGTTGTTCTGTGATTATGCAGGGATAGTAGCCTCTTATACTGACAGGCGCTCTGGTAAGGCCGTCAAACTCTATATGTTTGTTGCAGTACTTGGTCATTCAAAATATATGTTTGCTTATCTAACAAAAAACTTAACCGCAAAAGCTTGGGTGGAAGGCTTAGTAAAAGCTATACACTTTTTTAAGGGGAGTCCTGCTGTCATTCATTTTGATAATGCGGCAATGGTGAATATTTCGGGACTTATTGCTGAGCTTCATGAGCAAGCCCAAGTGTTCTCCCGTTATTATAATAACGTGTGTGATACTTCAAGACCTTTGACCCCCAAGGATAATCCTAATGCAGAAAAGCAAGTTCAACATATTCAAAATAGAGTCTTGCTACTTTTACGTCGTGAGAAATTCTATAGCCGGGATGAAGCCAATGCCTATTTGATAAAAAAGGTTGAAGCGCTTAACCATGAACCCATGCAAAAAACGAAAGTATCTCGCCATCAAAATTATGTGGAAAAGGAGTTGCCGGCATTAAATGGTATTCCTGAGATCCCCTACCAGCCTTACGATGAACGCTTTAAACAAAAATCATCGGCTGGATATACGGTTACCTATAACACCCATGAATATAGTGTGCCGTATAAACATCGCAATACTTATTTAACGCTTCAGGTATCGGGAGACACATTAGTTGTGTTACATGAACTTCAGGTACTTGTAACACATCAACTTTCTAATGAGAAAGGTGGTAGAACAATTCTTCCTACACACATGCCGCCAAATCACTTTGCTGAAAGTAATAAGAACGAAACTGAGTTCATTAAATGGGCTGAAAGTATTGGCGAGAGCGTTGTTGCTATTGTTAAACAGCAATACGAAGGTATGAAATCTCATTCATCACGCCCTGCTGGAAAAAAATGTATCGCACTTAAAAAGCTTGCGAAGACATTTGGTAAAGAAGAGCTCGAGCTTGGTTGCGCTTATGCTTTGAATCAAGAAATGCATACGCCAAGTGATATCCAGTTAATCTTAAAATCTCGTATTTATGAAGATGAAGAAGAGCCACTGTTAGCGCCTTTAATCGCTTCTCAACAAAATATTCGAGGTAAATCATATTACGAGGGATTCCATCATGAATGATCTAATGACAAAGCTGAAGTGTTTGTGTGAAAAAGCGAGACTCATACCTTTATTTCAAGCACTAGAAAAACAGGAGGCATCGCCTGAATCAATTGAATGCAGCTTTCTTGAACGTATTTTTTGTCTATTAGAAGCACAAATAGACAACAATCATATTAGTAAAATATCTCGTTTTCGGAAAGCTGCAAAATTGCGATGGCCTCAAGCTTCACTAGCAGACTATGCGATTAAAAAGGTACTACCAGTAAAACTATCAAAGCTGAAAGATCTTGCAGAGTGTGCTTGGGTTGAGAATTATTTGCACGTGGCAATTACAGGACCTACCGGCGCAGGAAAAACACATCTAGCAAGTGCGTTAGCTGATGAGGCCATATTAAAAGAGTATTCAGTTATCTGTTACCACTTTTCAGCATTGGTCAGAGATTTAATCATAGCGGAAAAGGCAGGTGAAGATATTCTCATTAAACTACAAAAAAGACTCATAAAATTTAGAGTTCTGATGATAGATGATTGGGGAATAAAGCCGCTCAAATCTCATGAAAGACATCTACTGCTTGAACTTATTGAGTTAAGAGAAAGAAATGGCTCACTTTTGATCACTTCTTTGTATGAGCCGAGTCAGTGGTATGAATGTTTTGTTGATAAGGGTATTGCAGATTCATCGTTAGATAGAATTATTCCTTATATCGATCATATTGATTGGGATAAAGACTCTTATCGTACCGAGCTTGGTCGTCAGTTAATGGCTAAATCTTCAAAAGGGGGAAATAAAAATGCATGAAGAAATCTTTGGTCAATTATCCCTTGAGGATATGTATATTAAGCAAGGGTTTGATTATTACCGGTCTTGCTTAATAAGTAATGAGGAAAAACTGAAGCTTGCACGTTCTACAAAGATAATACCCGAAGAGTTATTATCACACCCCTACATGGGCATATGTGACCGCACGCTAGGTCTTAAAATAGCTAACAGTCGAAACCCTGAAGGTGGTGCAATCCGTGGTCAATTTTTACATAGCGGTTTATTTGTATCCGCTCACAGCGAGCTATTTCGAGGCTGTATTGTTTTTCCTGAACAAGATGAGTTCGGGCACTTTATTTCAGCTATAGGCTATCGCTACGGGCGAGTTAGAAAATGGCAAAAAGCTGTTATCCACTGGCACAAACCTGAGTTGGGTCAATTTGCCTTAGAAGGCATGAAATTAGTAAAGGAGATATCGTATGCAAAAGCCTACCACTAGCCGTCTTTGGCGGTGTATTAGTTATTATCTAGCGTTGTGCCTTATCAGAGGGCAAGCAAACGACACTATTAGAGCAAAAAAATACAGTCTTAGAAAATTCTGTATTTGGTGTTTTGCTCGAAACGTATTTACTATCGATGAGATTGATATTGAATTGATGGATGATTATATGGAATATCTCAATGCGTATCGAAAACCTAAGGATAATCAGCCCATTTGTAAGGCAAATAAGTACGCCTTACTGCTTAATGTTAAAAACTTTATGGGTAAAATGCACAACCGAGAGTTAATAAATAACAACCCTATTGCGCACATTGAATTACCCACCGTAGGTAGACCATTACCTAAAGCAATTTTTACCGCAGAAGAAGTTGAAAAAATACTAGAGCAACCACTACTTTTTGGCAAAAAAGGTTTGGTTGATAAAGTGATTCTAGAAACGTTCTTCGCCACAGGTATTCGTCGTGTTGAGTTACGCAACCTCGATATTGAAGACATAGATATTAAGCAGCAACTGGTGCGTATCAGAAAAGGTAAAGGTGACAGAGAATACATATTGCCAATTAGTGAAAGAGCTTGTGAATGGATTGTGTTTTATCTTGCTAAGTTAAGACCTCAACTTGCCACCATTACCTCAGGCAGTGCGCTTTTTCTCAATGATAAAGGAACACGTTTTAGAGTAAACGGATTATCTGATATGGCTTCACGTTATGTCAGATTAGCTGGTTTTAAGCGTGCTGGTGCTTGTCACTTATTTCGACACTCTACTGCAACCATTATGTTGGACAATGGCGCTGATCTTCGTCATGTGCAAGAAATGCTAGGCCATGTAAACATTACCAGTACGCAAGTATACACCTTTGTTTCACGTTCAAAACTCACTGAGGTTTACAACAAAACTCACCCATCAGCGTTAAGCAACAAGAGCATGCTGGGTTAACAATGATGTTAATCACTACCCCTTATCAAAGGCCATCAATAGTAACCCTATTGGTGGTCTTCTTCTTTGGTTCTATCTTTAGCTTTTTCAACAAAAATCTTTTAATATGAAATGGTTGTGCAGTCATAAGACTGGATCATAATTACGATTATATTATTACAAAGCACGGATTTATCATCCAAAGTTAGGTCGTTTCATGCAAACTGATCCTATTGGTTATGACGATGGTATGAATTGGTATGCTTACGTTGGGAATGATCCGGTTAATGTGGTTGATCCGAGTGGTTTGTGTGGTAAATTTAATGATCCAACCGCAGGATGTGGGAATACAGTTGGCTCTGACTTTAAAGGAAATACGCAGGCAGCATTAAAACGAGTAAAAAACTTTTTCAGTTTTACTCAAGAAACTGCTGATAGTGCTGAAGAATCCTTAACTTCAGCCAGTGACTCTGCTGTGAATACTGTACCTTTGGGTATCCGCAAAGACCCTATTGGGACAGTAGGGGATCTTTCTGCAATTGGATTCGGCTATCTTGCAACTACTACTGTAATTGGAGCAGGTCCAGGTTATATGGCTATGACTTATGGACTTGATGGGTTGTATGAAAAAGTTACAGGACAGCCCTCTATTATTAAGGAATCAATTAAATTTACCTTAGATCAAACGGGTCTGAAATACTCAAATCAAAACGTTCAGGCAATTTATTTGGGAGCTAGCTTAGGAGCAGGAGGTTTTAAAGGGTGGTCTGACGTTTTAAAAGGAAAAGGGAACTTTTTTGACGTTATGGGTGGAGTTACTGATGGAAAAAATACAATTGATTTTATGTCGAAACCATAATTTTTTGGAGGGGGTATGAATAACTTTAAAATGATCATATATCTAATTCTATCAATTGTTTTAATAATAATAGGTATTAAATATTCTTTTATTGAAATAGGTGTGAACCCCAAGGATGTTTATAAAAAAACAGCAAAAATAGCTTATTATAGCTGTACTGATTATACAAGAACCTCGGATTCATTAAGCATCCAATTTGTAGGTATTGATGATGAAATAGACTTGGCGATTGTAATTTACTGTAGTGACCTCGATTTGGTTTTAAATAGAGGAAAAGAAGTAGAATTATGGCTTGAAAACAGTCGACGCGAAGGAGTTTTAAACTTATGGGGATTAGCTATTGATGATGAAAAAATAATTTGGCCCAATACCGGAATGACGACTAAAACAAGCTTTAATGTTTTTTGTTTTTTATTTTTTATTTTAAGTGCTAAATTTGGGAATAAATTTTCAAGGCTATTTAAGTTAAGGAATATAAAGTAAAAAAATAAAGGTGGTAGGTTAAATTTAAACAACTAATAACTTTATTTCAGACATAAAAAATATTACTTAATTTAATTGGGTCAGGTTATAACTAAAATGGGGTCGGGTTAAAATTAAGAAATAATACTGTTAAGTCAGATCAAATGCCTCAATTTTTGAGGCATTTTTTTGTGTGAATAAATGGGGTCAGGTACACTTTAATTAAGTGAATAAAGAAGGTCAGCGCATTTGATCTATTTTGAATGACCTCTTTATTAGATATAAATAAGCACACCCAAAGCCCTAATGCCGATCAGTTAAGAAAAAAACTATTGATTTTTGGCTGAATGAGATCAGAATTCGATGTTCACTTAACATCGGATTTTTTTATGCTTTAAACTTATTAGGCCACCCATAATAACTCGGGCATATTTACATCACTAAACTAAGCTTAATTTACCTTTGTTAAGTCTGGTGATTGTTATGCCTAAGCCTCGTTCATAACAAATTAGTTTATTAGATACGCCTTATTATCATATTTGCAGTCGCACAGTACGAAAGTCATTTTTGTGTGGAATAGATAAAGAAACAGGTGTTAGTTTTGAGCATAGGCGCACATGGATTGAAAAACGTATATTTCAACTATCTAAAGTGTTTGCTATTGATATTTGCACACATGCTGTAATGCATAATCACTTACATTTGGTAATACATATTGATAGTGAGCAAGTGAACAATTGGTCAATGGAAGAAGTACTTGAACGTTGGCATCAGTTGTTCAAAGGCACACTACTTACTCAAAAATATTCCAATAAACAACCGCTTGATAAGTTTCAACTAGCAATGGTTGAAAGTACAGCTGACATTTAAAAACAACGCTTAATTGATATCCGTTGATTTATGCGTTCCTTGAATGAGCCGACGTTGAAGGTTGATCACGTCATTCCCTATTGGCACTTGTTTAACGCGGTTTCTTCATTGTGGGATTTGTGGACACCAAGTTGCCATAAAATCTATCTCGCAATGTTCCCTTCTAGCGCCAGAGAACTGTTAAAGTTATGTCCGCTATATGATCCGACAGTTGACTCTCGTTGCCTCTAATCATTTATTCCATCAGAACAAATTAGATATAAAAATAGAATTTTTATTAAGGTCAACTATCGTATCATTGAAGAAGGCGTCCATGCCTTCTGTTTGAGTTAAATATCGGTTGCTTCTGAAAGCTCAAGCGCATCATCTACTTCAACACCAAGATAACGAACCGTACTCTCTAGTTTCGTATGCCCAAGTAATATTTGAACTGCTCTCAAATTTTTTGTTTTCTTATAGATTAAAGATGCTTTAGTTCGTCTCATGGTATGAGTGCCATATAATGTGAGATCTAAACCTATACTTGAAATCCATTTTTTAACGATCCTTGCATATTGCCGAGTAGTTAAATGAAAATCTTTTTTTACTCTACTGCCAAACAAATAATCACCCGACCTAAGCGATTTTTGTGCTATCCATTCTTGCAGTGACTTTCTAGTTTTAGGGGTTAATTCAAATTGAACCGAACTACCTGTTTTCTGTTGAATAAGCATGGCTCTGGACTGAATAGTAGCTCCATGAGCAATATCCAAAACTTTTAGTTTAATAAAATCACAGGCGCGTAATTTACAGTCTAAAGCCAAATTAAACATCGTTAATTCTCGCAGGTTATTTGCCAGCTCTAATCGTATCCTAATTGACCATATTTCTTCGAGTTTAAGGGGAAGTTTTTGACCAACTAATTTGCCTTTATTCCAGCAGGTTTTTCGTGAAGTTGATTTGCTGTTATTCATAATAGTGCTCCTTTCTTGAAGGGACTATAAGTATGGCTTGATACACTAAAATTTATTTATAGCAGACATTATGCGTATGTAAGTGAAGAATGCCTCTCTTAGCCAATTGAGGACATTAAGCCTTTGCAAATTTAGGAACATATTTAGGGCACTATTAGGCAAGATTTTCTGCTCACTTGTGGGGCTGGTTTAAGCTCAAAGCTGACGTTGGAATTTGATACCATAACGCTAATTTCTATAACTAATGAAAAATAGAAAAATTCAGAATTGGAACCTTGAGCTTTGTTAACTATCACCAAGACACGAGAGAAGACGCTAATAAAAATTCTATTGCATTCTGTACTTGTTCTTATGGTCACAAATAATTAGATGAAACGAGATACCACTTTTCGTTCATATAGCAGGCATAAGTTTTATATTACGATGACGTAATGGCATAAAGTTAAATAGAACGTTAGCCTTTATTTATAATAATTTCTATTGCTTCTACAACCTCTTCTGATTTTTTTAAGTTTAATCCATCTGGGTGTGGCTGAGAAAACTGCCCACTATCGTTATCAAAATATTGACCTGAATGTTGGGAAACACTTTCTTCTAGTGCCATACGTTTCAATATTTCCGCGCCAATACTTAAATCTTGTCCTTCAACACCAAACCCCTCTTTTACCATTTTTGAGGCGAGTAAAGATCCAGGGTTAACGGCAATAATTGTAGGCCCTTTTTCGCCAAACTTTTCGGCAAGTACTTTACTCCACATGGTAATGGCCAATTTGCTTTGAGCATAAGCTTCCATATCAGTTAGCTGTATTTTCCCAAGTAAAGCTTCAATGTTTACAGGCGCTTGGGCGGCAGAAGACAGATTAATAATGCGTCCTGAGCTTCCAAGTGAAGATGATAATTCTTGGGCAAAAATATAAGGTGCAATGGTATTAACAACAAATCGAATATCTAATCCATCACCTGTTATTGCGTTATTTGTTTTAAATATACCTGCGTTATTAATAAGCACATCAAGGCTTTTATGGTCATTCTTAATATCTTCTAGCAACTTTTTAATATCAGAAAATACAGATAAATCAGCTAAATAACTTTTAATACTACCTGCGTTCGGTATGTCAGCTAATAAACTTTTAACCAAATTTAACTTTTCAAGGTTACGTCCATGTATTAATAAATCATGCCCAGCAGACGCTAAAAGTTTCGCTGTTTCTAGGCCAATGCCGTCTGTTGCACCGGTGATCAAGATTGTTTTTTTCATGTTATTTATCCTTAAAAGAGTAAAAGTTATTCTGCAAAATTAGGCAATATTTCATCGGCAATACGTTTTAACGTTGCTGGAATGTTTAATTGATTAAATCGTAAATTAAGCGCAACGTGGTTTATCCCTATATTTTCTAAAGACTGTAAATAATTAATAAGATGGCGAGTTCCAATTCTAAAGCCCAGATGAATAGGTGTTGGAGGAAAGTCAGGATCCTCAACCAAATCAATATAAAGTGGCTGCATAACAGGTTGAATTTCTCTTCCTGCCTCTTTCACTTTTTGTTGAAAACTATTAATAACATGAGTTTGCTCTTCAAGTTTTCTTGGATATGTCATCCAAGCATTACTGTTTTGAGCAATCCAATTCATATTTTGTTGGCTACTACCTGTAACAATTAAAGGAAGCTTTTTCGAAGCGGGTTTAGGCAGCATATTTATACTGCCATTAAGATTACCATAGTGATTAGTAAACTGTGGTTTGTCTTGCCACATTTGTTTTATATAAGAAAAGCTTTCTCGAAAGCGAAAACCACGATCATCAAACGATTGATTTAACGCTGGATATTCTTCTGGTCTATCACCAGAAGCAACACCTAGAACTAAACGCCCTTTTGATAATACATCAGCACTTGCGGCAGCTTTTGCTACATGAGCTGGATGTCTTGTAGGTAATACAATACTTGATACGCCAAGCGTAATATTTTTAGTTGTACCCGCTAAAAAACCCAAATAAACAAAAGGATCGAAGATTTGCCCTGCATCACCAAACGTAGGTACATCAAATGGAACATCTCGCAGCCATATCGAAGCAAAACCTAAACGTTCAGCAAGTTGAACACGTTCAATATGATCTTCCATTGTTGGTACAGAACAATCAGCATAATTTTCTATAGGGATAACTAAACCAATACTTAATCGATTTGCTTTAAAAATATGATTGTAACCGCGATTAACCCATTCAAAATCAACGTTTTCTAACGAGGTCTGCATTTCAACTTCACTTCTTCTCATTTTTCTGTTTTTTTACTTAACCATAATGTGTCAGGATAAAATGATTAACTAACTTAATCCTGACTCATCATTACCTAAGCTAAACCTCAAATCACTTAAACGTCTACGACTACTTTACCCATGCCTTGGCCACTTGAAAGACGATCGTGTGCTTTGCCAGCTTCTTCTAAACTAAAAGTTTGCTCATCTAATACAGGACGTAATGCACCAGATTCTGCTATTTTAGTTAACGTGTTAAGAATTTGAGCATGGTTTTCACGTTTATAGTTATTCAACATAGGGATCAACATAAACACAACATGTAATGAAAGACCTTTGAAATGCGCCACGCTTAAATCTAATTCCACCATAGCAACTGTTGAAGCAACATGACCGTTTAACGAAGCTGCGTTAAATGAGTTAGTCATGTTTTCACCACCAACAGAGTCAAATACCACATCAAAACCATTACCCTCGGTATGTTTAGCAACGTATTCTTCAACTGTTTCGCTTTTATAATTAATACCTTTTGCACCAAGTTCTTCAATTAAAGCAAGTTGCTTTTCACCTCCACCGGTAGCAAATACATTAGCACCCATGTAATTAGCAAGTTGAACAGCGATATGTCCAACACCACCTGAGCCACCATGTACTAATACATTTTGATTTTCTCTTACGTTTGAACGTGTTAATCCTTCATAAGCTGTAATACCTACTAAAGGAATTGCAGCCGCTTCACGCATTGTTAAGTTTTTAGCTTTCTTAGCCATTAAGTTAGCATCAGCAACAATGTACTCAGCCAAAGTACCAGGTAAATCAGCTAATCCGCCAGCACAACCATAAACTTCATCTCCAACTGTGAACTGAGTAACACCTTCACCTACTGATTCAACGATGCCAGCAAAGTCCATTCCTAGTACTGCAGGTAATGGCGGAGAAAGAGGTAAATCATCACCCATTTGGCGAATCATAGTATCTACAGTGTTTATACTGCTTGCTTTAATATTAACAAGTACATGGCCTGCTTTAATTTCTGGTTTTGCGATATCTGCTACTTCAAATACTTCTGAACCACCAAAACTTTTTATGATCATTGCTTTCATGAGGTTTACCTTTTTGTTTAAGTCATTAACTAATAGATATCATTTAATGAAGTAAGTATATTTACTATTGATTACTTTGATAATAGACTCGTATAAAGAATCACTTTATAGTTTTTGTTGATAAAATGAATATTGAACACCTTAAGCTTTTTATTAGAATTGCAGCGACCCATAACATCAGCTTAGCCGGCAGCGAGTTAAGATTATCTCCCGCGGTTGCTAGCGCTCACATCAATAAATTAGAAGCTGACTTAGGGGTAAGATTAATTCATCGGACAACTCGAAAAGTGTCACTTACTGAAGAAGGGAAAGCCTTTCTTCCACACGCAGAAGATGTGATATCTAGCATTGAAGCAGCACGAGCTTCAGTCGGTGCGGGTAACGCATTCCCCAGAGGAACATTACGCGTTGCTGCGCCTGCTTCTTTTGGACGAATGCATATATTGCCTGCACTAACAAAATTTCTAACCTTATATCCTGATTTGAATGTTGATTTAAAGCTCTCTGATACCATAGTAGATTTGGTTGAAGGTGGCTTTGATATTGCCATTCGTAATTCCGCATTAAAAGATTCAAGCTTAATTGCCAAAAAATTAGCGCCTGATACCAGAATATTATGCTCATCACCAGAATATCTAGCCCAAAATGGAGAACCACAATCTCCAGAAGATTTAAATTTACATCAATGTATAACATTAATGGGCTTAGATGATTGGGCATTTAAAACACCAAAAGGACAAGTAAACATTAAAGCTAAAGGCGTTTTAAGAACTGATAATGGAGAAGCTGTTAGAGATGCGTGTGTTAATGGTTTAGGTGTAACCATAAGTTCTAAATGGAGTGTTTATAAACATCTTCAAAGTGGCGAGCTTGTTCAAATACTTAATGAATATCCTATTGCGACTAACACCGCAATTTGGGCTGTTTACCCTAGCTCAAGGCTTCTTGCACCAAAAGTTAGAGCCTTTATAGATTACTTTGCTGAATATTTTGGGAATACCCCTTACTGGGAATAAGTTATTTATAAGTATTTCCCTTCAATTTAAAACGTTTCTGAAACTAGCTTGAATTTATAAAATAAAAAGGGAAAGTGCTAGAGAAAAATACTTGTAATATAGATATCCTTGACGATAGAAGACATAACTATGAGCGCTGTTAGGATAGCTATTCTAACAATAAAGTTAGTAATCAAAATAACCTACCGTCTAAAGACGGTAGGTTATTTTGCGGACTGAAAGTCCTATGGCCTTGGAACGTTAATCACTCTAAATCGAAGTTATCCTTCTCTTTACGCTGAAAGTGATGCTCCAAGTATTCTTGTATCATCACTTCCGTCAACTCCCCTGCCGTTACGTAAAAGTAGCCTCTGGCCCAAAAGTGTTGATCCCAATATCGCTTTTTCAATAGCGGATACTCTTGAAAAAACTTCGTCGAGCTTCTCCCTTTGACACGCTTCATTATATTTGAAGCTGACACTGTCGGGGGCGCTGAAACTAATAGATGAACATGATCTTTACTCACTACACCTTTTAGTATTTCAACCTCAAGCTGCTCACAAGTCTGTCTGACCAACTCTCTCACTCGAAATCCTACATCACCAGTTAGTACTTGGTAACGGTATTTCGTTGCCCAAACAAAGTGGTATTGAATATTATATTTTGTATGTGACCCAGTACGATATTTCATATAAACATTCTAAAGACAACTGCTAGCTAAAGCTACCCATCTAAAAATGGGGGGGTTAACCTTACGCTCGGACTAATAAAGCATCAATTTCAGCTATTAGCGGTCAGTTTCCCTAAAGAAGAACTGACATCTAATGTCTTCTTTGAGCATAGAATTAACATTTCCAGTTTAATGGCAAATGACCGCAAAGGTGGCTTTGTTGTCTGTCAGGGTAAAGGTAGCTCAACGTCTAATGAGCACTAAAAATAGCTCGAAAATCCATTGATGCTAACGTCCGGTTTCGTATCAAAGAACTAAACCGCTCACCGCGGTAATGGTGTATTTGGCAAGCATCGCATTACCCCCCATAACTTTTTTATTCTTTCTGACTCTAAGTTTTGAGGCATGTCGCCTCACCTTAGATTGGAGAATACCTCATGAACATCAGCCCATACTTTTCAGCCCCTTTACGCCAACGCTTCAATGAAGATATGACCATGCGCAAACTGGCAACTTCAACACAAATTGACTACTTCCGTGGCGTTAATAAACTCTGTGAACATTTACAACATCCTCCTGAATCAACCACCCAAGAAGAGTTGCGTGAGTTTCAACTTTTCATGGTCAATCACGGTGTATCGGGGATCACGGTCAATGCCACACTCTCGGCGCTTAAGTTTTTCTTTCAAGTCACTTTAGATAAACCGGAAGTGATTGCACGGATTTATCCCGTAACGGTTGCGCGTAAATTACCCATCGTGCTCAGTTTGGAAGAAACTACGCGTTTTATGGCTATGGCCACGCACCCTAAATTTAAAGCCGCATTCGCTGTCGCCTATGGTGCAGGTTTACGCGTAAGTGAAGTGGTTTCCTTAAAAGTGAGTGACATAGACAGTAAACGAATGGCATTACGTGTAGAGCAAGGCAAAGGAAGTCGTGATCGCTATGCACTATTATCACTCGCTTTGCTTGAGCATCTTAGAGATTGGTGGCGTTTTGCTAATCAACAAGGACAGATGTTTGCTGGGGGTTGGTTATTTCCTGGGTTGAACCCTATCGATCATATGACGGCTCGTCATCTCAGTCGCGTGTGTAAACAAACCGCTCATGCTGCTGAGATTAAAAAGAATGTCTCTATGCACACATTACGTCATAGCTTTGCGACTCACTTACTCGAGGCTAAAGTCGACATACGTGTTATTCAAGTCTTGTTGGGGCATGCTCAACTCAATACCACTGCGCGTTATACACAGGTGGCAACGGATTTACTCAAGGAGGTGATCAGTCCGTTAGATACCATCACACCGCAAAAAAAGAAGGTAAAGGACGTGAAGTGAGTCGATCATGTCACGAGAAAAACTGGAGGTGGCGGATGTGTTTCGTGCACACGGTCAGCAGTGGCGTGATGAACATCAGGGGCATGTCAGTTTAGCGCAACTCAAAGTGATGTCTGGTGTTGAGCATTGTCGTAGTGAGGTACTTGGCGGTCATGTTTTGTATTGCCCTGCGTGTAAGCATGTGCAAATTGCTTATAACTCGTGTCGCAATCGACATTGCCCTAAGTGTCAAGCAAGTGCAGCGAAACGTTGGCTGGAGGCTCGGCAAACTGAACTACTTCCTGTTGATTATTATCATGTGGTTTTCACCTTGCCACAAGCTATCAGCGAATTGGCCTATTACAACAAGTCTGTGATGTATGGCTTGTTACTCAAAGCTGCCGCAAAAACACTGTTAACGATTGGCGCTGACACCAAACACTTAGGTGCGCGTTTAGGGGTAACTTTTGTATTGCATACGTGGGGCAGTGCCATGACGCATCACCCTCATGTGCATGGCATTATTCCTGGTGGTGGTTTATCACTTGATGGTGATAAATGGGTATCGTGTAAAGCTGGATTCTTTTTGCCTGTGCGTGTGTTATCGCGTTTGTTTCGACGGTTATACCTTGAGGGATTACGTGAAGCGTATGAGCATAATAAATTACTGTTCTTTGGTGATTGCTTACCTCTTGAGGACGAAATACCTTTTTTGGTGTGGCTAAACAATCAACGTAAAGTTGAATGGGTGGTTTATGCCAAACGGCCTTTTTCTGGGCCTAAAGCGGTATTAGCGTATCTATCTCGATATACCCATCGTGTCGCTATTGCGAACTCTCGACTGGTTGGTATGGATAAACAAACGGTGAGTTTCAAGTGGAAGAATTATCGTGTGAAAGAACAAAATAGGCACCGCACTATGACGCTGACTAAGGATGAGTTCATCCGGCGTTTCTTATTGCATGTATTACCGAGTGGCTTTCACCGTATTCGACATTATGGTTTAACGGCCAATACGGGACGTAAAAAGAATTTGGCTAAAGCACGACAATTACTGAATGTTAAAGTACCTATGGCACTACCCGATGAAGACAAGACTGATGAGGAAAAAGCTCATGAGCCTTTACCTACCTTTATTTGTCCGTGTTGTGGCGCAAGCATGGTAGTGACAGAAGTATTGCTTCATTTATATTTACCGCGAGCACCACCTAAACGGCTAAGTTAGTTGTGACAGATGAGTAAGGCTAAATTATCGGCAATGGGGATAAGGGATAGTTATGGTTTGTTTGCTCAATATTGTCGAATATTCGCTATAATAAAGTGATGTTAGAGAAAAGTATCATGATGAAAATCACAATAAAGCCATTAAATAGTGTCGATAAAAGATGCTCCCCAATATTTCACCAGCGTAGACCCAAAGACAATTAAGCAATCCCCATAGCACCGAGTTAACTTCCCGCGGTTTCCACTTTGAGGGCCTTTTAGACATCAGCCGCTAGGTCGCAGATGTTGATAGGCTCTGTCGCATGGCTGATATCTTAAAACCTTAACTAAGAAGACCTTAGTTTTTCAACTCGTTATGTAAAGCGCACAAAGTTATCCTAAGTATTGCCAGTTGAACCTCAAATATTATAACTGAACAGTCGTTTTTTCAAAAAAAAACCTTAACTGCATCCCTTTAAAAAACTACCAACCGTAAATGAGACTAATATCAATCGTTATGTGCAGTCACACTTGATAATAAACTTACCGTTAACCTACAATGCGTTTTATCTGTGTCTGCAGATAAAACGTAAACTAAAATCTAAAACATAGTTTGATTGGCTTCTTTGAAGTTTAGCTTGGCATAAATCAATAAAAAAATACCACCCGCAACGATAATAGCCGTTAAATATAAGGCATAGTTATAAGTGGTAAATTGTTCAATAAGTGCCACACAATACAAGGGAGCAATAATTTGGCCAAGGCCGTAAGCTGATGTGATTGCGCCCATGATAAAGACCGGGTTTTTATTGGACAGCTGGCCAGCAAAATTCATAAACAAAGCAACTAAACCTATAAATGTTGCTCCAAAAAACAAACCACTAATAAGGTTCATAATAATATTATTCGAAAAAGTAGGAATTAAGATACCAACAATCTGCAACAACATAGCGGCCATCATGATATTAATACTGCCAAAGCGATGTGCTAAACGCATCCATATAATACAAGAAGGGATGCCAGCAATACCAACGGCTAACCATACATAGCCGCCATATCCTGCTAATCCGTCTAATGAATTGACGATATCAGGCAGAAATGTTGCTTGTACCACCATACCGATACCTTCGGTAAAGTAAGCCAAGATTAAGACAATAACCATAGGTGAAAAAAGCGTTTTATCAAATTTGTGTTTCACCACTTCACTGCTTGGTTGTCTATCAAACCTTAAGATATAAGCCGAATAACAAGATAAAAAAGCGCCAAGGATAGCGAGTACTAGCCATGCATCTTTCCAATCGCCACCAAAATAAAATACCGCTCTCATAACTAAATCAGTAATGACAATTGAAAAACCTAAACCGCTAAAGTGGATGCCCATCGCCTTCGTCTTATTGGTGGCTTTTAGCTTTAACATAACAACAGCAGAGCCAACAACGAGCGCCATTGCCGCACCAAATCCCGCCAATAATCGCGCAATAATCCATAGAGTATTATTTTCGGTAATGCCTAAAACAAAAGAAGAAAGCACACAAAGGCACAAACCAAATCTAAAATACCTAACCTTGGCATGTATATCTTTAATAAAAATAGAAAAAACAGAGCCCATCAAATAGCCAAGATAATTGATTGAGGCAAGCACACCAGCGAAGGCGATGCTGATTGACTCCTCTAGCATAGTCGGTAATAGCGACGTAAAAACAAAACGAGCGACACCAACCCCAACCACAAGGGCTAAGATACCTGCTAATAAAATTGAATGGTTACTGTCTCGGTGAAATTGTGGCATATTTGTCCAAAAAACATTTCTTCGCTATATCTTACACTTTATAACTAACAGGGGAGATAGGTAAATCACCAATAATGATAAATGCTATACAGGATAGTCATGTGAACTACTCGGCGCTAAAGTACCGAGTTTTCTCGACGGTGCTGATAAATAATAATAACCAGAGACTGTATCTTTATAGATTTTTTTACCAAAAATGAGTGCTCAGGCATGATAATATTTAGTGCAATGAATACTTTTTCGAGTAAGTAAACATTATTTCAATGTGTAACGTAATAGCCCCTTTCTATATAGCTTTACTGCACTACCCCACCCTTTATAGCCCCTTTAATTTTTAGATTGTCAGTAAACTATTTGTTGCTATTGGACTCAATGTAAATATGTTACCGTCTAGCTAATGTAATCGCTCAGGTTTATTATTTTTAATGTCATTTGAATTGATTTTTCTGTTCTTTGCCGGTTTTTTTGGTGGTGTGCTTAACTCTGTTGCTGGTGGCGGGAGCTTTATTACCTTCCCCGCACTTATTTTTGTTGGCGTTCCTCCCATTATCGCAAATGCGACCAACACTTTTGCCTCATGTGCTGGCTATATGAGCGGTACTTATGCTTTTCGAAAAGAGATTGCTGCTAATAAAAATCAACTACCACTCATTATAACAATCAGCGTAATCGGCGGTATTATCGGTGCATGGTTATTACTAAAAACACCTGAAGTGCTGTTTCGTGAGGCTATCCCTTGGTTACTGTTATTTGCGAGTGTATTGTTTGTTTTTGGCGGCAAGGTTAATGCTGGACTAAAAAAAATGGCCGTCAATCACCAACATGCCTCATCAATAGGTAGTTTATTACTGATCATTGTTCTGTTAGGTATCGCTATTTATGGTGGTTTTTTTAATGCCGGTTTAGGCATAATTACCCTTAGCTATCTAGCCTTAGCTGGTCACACTAATATCAATACAATGAATGGCTTAAAGCTATTGATATCTTCTGCAGTGTCACTAATTGCTATCACTGTGTTTATTTACAATGATGTGATTGCCTGGTATCAAGGAACTATTGTGCTGTGTGGCACATTAGCTGGAGGTTATATTGCCGCAAATGTTTCACGCAAACTGCCACAAGCCAAGGTCAGGTATTTTGTTATATTCGCAAGTATTATAACCACCCTGTATTTCTTTTATGATAGTTATGCGAGTTAACGTTTAGATAAACTTTCGCCGCGCAACAGCTGATGATATTAATGTGACGGTAAGTTAAGTGGCAGCGTTTATTGATTAAAAATGTAACCTAAGCGCATTTGAATAAGAACCTGGTAAAACTCATAGCAGCTTATGTAAGGCCGATTAAATCCACTTAAATACCATTTGAACGTTCATTTATAAAGGGTTGTTAGGACGTTTCTTAACTTTCTTTAGCTATTTCACGCAATGCTTGTTCAAAAACATCCGCTGGCTGACCACCACTGATCAAATGCTTATCATTGACTATCACGGCAGGTACTGAGCTTATGCCCATCGATTGATAATGGCGTTGCAAAGTACGCACCTCTTCTTCGTATTCATTAGACGCTAATATTTGTTGAGCCTTTTCATTATCTAAACCAACACTTTTCGCTACATCGAGTAGCTTTTGATGATCACTGGGATCGCCACTCTCTTTAAAATATAGATCAAACAAGGCGAGTTTAAGTTCAGTCTGCTTATTATATTCTTTCGCCCAATGAAGCAGCCGATGGGCATCGAATGTATTATATATTCGACCGCCACCACGGTTACCAAATTCATAACCAAGCGCTAAGCCTCGTTGCTTGATCATCAATCTATTTTGCTCACTTTGTTCAACACTAATGCCGTATTTTTCAGTAATGTGTTCGGTAATATCCTGACCTTCTTTTGGCATATCAGGATTGAGCTCAAACGGTTGCCAGGTGATATCAACTGAAATATCATCCGCAAGTTTGGTTAATGCTTGATTTAAAGACTGGTATCCAATAATACACCAAGGGCAGGAAACGTCGGAGACAATGTCTAATTTAAGATGTTTATTCATATTTTTTCAGTTGAAATTTGTTGGTAAAATAACTTAAATTATTTACAGCGTATAAACCGAGTAAAAACAACCTAAGTAAAGAAAAATAACCATGACTAAAATGGTTAGCGACAGATTAACATAAAGTAACTTTATACATTGCAATAACAACCTTTCGCTTCTTTAACAACAAGATTAGCGGCATAACCTTTTAAGTAGTTATTTAACATAGTCTGGGCATAGCCTGACGTTTGCGAGCAAGCTAAACCTTGCCCATAAGGACCAAAATAGACAATCTCACCTGATTCATCTATTAATGCTACAGAGGGCGTTGAGGGAATAACATTGTGCTCATTAATGACAACATTTTTTATTAAAAAATCATTTGCACCCGCCAGTTTATTAAGATCTTTAATATGTTTTTCACTGTACTGTTGGCATTCACAACTCGGTGTAGAGAAATGTAATAGTGTTTTTTGACCCGTAATATTGGCCGGCTTGGCAAAAGGTAGCAAATAACCAGATAGCTCCTGATTTCCTACACCCGCTAATTTATTATTCTCATCAAACTCGACAAGCCTATCTTTTATCAGGTAACCAAATGCAGATAGCGTAAAAGCTATCCACACGGTAAGTACACCCAACTGAATTTTTGTCATTAGTTTATTTGAAACGAGCAATATTAAGTGCCATTGCATTCGAGGTAACACTGACACTATCGGCTTCTGAAGCTAATGCTTGGACTCTTTCTCTGTCGACTAAGGCTGTATCTCTTAACGTTTCGGCACTTTTTGCTATATCTGCAGTGGTTACTGATTGCTGCTCAACCGCTGCGGCGACATTAATCGATATAGCACTGGCATGCTCCACAAGTGCTGACGCTTGAGCTATTTGTTTTTGAGCTTTATCAGCACTTTCAATGACCGATTGCACAATCCCAATACTATGGGTCATTGAGTCTGTTGTTAACTTAGAGTAACTTTTTAACAGGGAAAGCGTTTGACCTATTTTATCAGTACTTTCTTTAGTGCGAGTTGCTAACGCACGGACTTCATCGGCAACAACAGCAAACCCTCGACCTTGCTCTCCTGCTCTTGCTGCTTCTATTGCCGCGTTTAACGCTAATAAATTTGTTTGCTCAGCAATACCACTTATTTCAGATAACACTTTCGAAATAGCTTCTGTAGAGTTAGCGAGATCGTTCACTTGTTCACTGGTCTTTTCAAGTGCAGATGTTAAATTTTTGTTTTGATTATTAATGCTAATAATTTCTTCATTAGATGCCTTCGTAAAGTCAGTAGCTTCTTTCATCTGATCACTTAATTGGGTCGTTTCTTGCGCGATAGATGCTACTGTCACTGCCATTTCTTCTGCTGATGTCGCAATCACTTCAGTTTCTTGTTGACGCTGTGCTGTCGAGCTTTCAAGTTCTTCTTTGGTTCTATTTAAATTTTGTGAGTTAGCATTTAATTCTACAACTTGCTCTTTTACCCCTTGAATAACCTTTGATAATAAGTCTAATAATTCATTAAAAGACAGTAAAGTTCTATTATTATTGGCCCTTGCCTTGATGCTCAAGTCAATCGCATTGACATCAACCGTTAATGAAGTCGCCACTGACGATAATTCTTTGCCCGCTTCACTTTCTACTTTCATAGAGTGTGCTATGTAGCCAGCAATAATAGACTCAGTAATAGCATAAACAGCATGTATTATCACGGTTGAAAAGAGTAATCTATCTTCGTCAAAGATATAAACACCCGTATCATTTACCTGTAAGTAGTAAAAAGAAAAATGGTGTACGGCAACAACAAGAATAGCGGTAATAAATACCCGCCAATCTTGAAAAATAATTAAAAACGCTAAAAGGATAAAGATTTCAAAGTGAACTTCAATTAAGCCCTGTGCTTGATGAATATGCAAGGCTGCAAATATCATGACTGCGAGCGCTGAAACATGACCGGAAATAGCACCATCTCCAGCTGTTTTGTAGAAGTATATAGGCACAAGTAATGCAGGTAGGCCAATGATAAGTGCAGATAAGTATGAGTCGTAGATGAAAGCCAAGAGCAAACTTTCAGCAAATAAAATACATAAAAGGTATGTAAATAGTGTGTTATTTTTATTCATTTTTATCCCGTTATACAGACATTATTAACATCAATTTTACTATTGTTAAAGTTCGATATATGAGGGTTCAATTGCTACCATCTCCAATAAAAACTAACCCTTTAAGTCCCTGTAAATCGCGCTTTAAATCAAGATACCATAACTTTAGTTCAATAAAATTGACAAATCAATATCATAACTATTTAAGTCAGTTAATTTAATAGCTATTGGCTGAGTTAGATGATCCCTAAGCGGTTAAATATTTATAAAAATATGTTTTATTTAGCTTAGCTATGCAGGCGATATAAAAAATAACCCAGTCTCAAGATAAAAACTCAATCATAATGGTGTATCATCTGCCTACTTCTGCTTATAACATTAAACCAATACTAGTGACTTCATGAATTATATTCCTTTAGATGACCTTAAAAATGCTTGGATTTTTAGACATAAAAGCCTGCCGATCGATGATAAAGATAAAACAAAAATAAAACCTATGGTTCAAGCACGCGCACAAGTTGTTTGGGATACCTTTATTAGTCGACAAGTTGACCATCCTGATTTTTTCAAAAAGGGTGATTGGCCATTTGAAGAAACAACCTGGCAGAAAACATTGGCTTGGGAAAGTATTTGGGACAGTGAACAAGCAGAGTTGCCTGCAGAAGTTATTGCTCATTTAGCGTGGGACAATAATACCGTGGTTTATTTTTGTAGTGCAAAAAACAATGTCATTGAAACAACTTGGGCTGTTTTCCAACGTTGTTGGAAGAACTTTCTTTTTATGGATGATGGACCACTTCTTATCGGCAAAAAGCGTAAAGAAGCGGTGCAATTTTTATCTAATGGTCAATGTAAGCTTGGCTTAAAAAAGTAAAAACAGATACAGCCGATTAAATTTAGGCTTAGCGCTTAACATGTTCAAGTTCGTTAATATCGTCTTCACCTGACAATAGCACAGCAAACCAACGACCTTCTTCTGCGTTCTCTAAGCCTATTTTAATGATCATGGTTAATGGCACCGAAAGTAACATCCCCACTGAGCCAAGCAACCAACCCCAAAAGATTAACGACAGAAAAATTACTAGGGTTGATAGCCCTAAGCCTTTTCCTAAATAACGAGGTTCAACAATATTACCCATCACCATATTAATCGTGATATAGCCTAAACCGATAAGGCCTGCCTCAGGTAAACTCAATTGTAATACGGCCAGTGACATCGCCGGAACCGCTGCGATAATAGAGCCAATATTAGGAATATAATTAAGCAGAAAAGCAAGCACTCCCCAAAGCAAGTAAAAGTCTAAACCAAACGCCCAGAGCATTATTGATACTATAATACCGGTAGCAATACTCACTAAGGTTTTTATCGCTAAATAGTTATTTACCGAGGTAAGAAAACGGTCTATTTGCTTTAAGCGCATTTCGGGATCCGCTAAGGCAAAATGTAACTTTTTAGGTAAAGACGAAGCTTCAAAAAGCATAAAAATAACTGTGATGATAATAAGAAATAAATTGGCCATCACACTGCCTAATCCGCTAAGCATATCGGCTGCTAAGCCCATGGCTGCAGCGGGGTCAAAATATTCCATTAATAACGCTGACGATATAATAATATTTTTATCGGCTAACTGCTCAGTTATCCAAATAAACTGTACTCTTAATTGCTCGCGATATTCAGGTAGTTTAAGGGATAGTTCGGTGAGTGATTTTCCAACTAACCCCGCAAGAGATAAAGCAACAATAACGAACAAGGCGATGACTAAAAGTACCGCTATTACTTTGGGTATTTTATAGCGGCTAGCGCGAGCAATAAGCGGGTTACAAATAATAGCGATGAAAACAGAAAGTAAAAAAGGTACTAAAATATTAGCAGCCGTTTTTATCCCTGCAAAAACAATAAACAGTGCTGCGGTTACTACCAGCATTTTTACTGCGCCGCCTGATTTTTCCATTAATCCCATAGTGTTAACTTTATCATTTAAAAAACCTTACTATACCCGAAACTTAAATCTAGTGTTAATAAACTTAAGTTTCGATTGTTAACAAGCAAGCGCGGTTTACATTGTTCGACGGATCAAGGTCAAACTTGACATATTCAATAATCGCCAACAACTTAGCATGCCCATGATACCAACAAATCCGGCGCCAGCAGCGATACCCACTAACCAGTAATTGAAATGAAAGCTCGCCGACATTTCAAAGACTTGCGTTTGCAAGAAAAACACCGCTATTTCCATCGCAATACTCGCCATTAACCCCGCAACAGCGCCAAGTGCAACAAACTCAAACAATACGCTATTTCGCAGTAGTGAACCTTTTGCGCCTAAGGTACGCAATATCGCTAACTCTCGCTCACGCTCTTCCATACTTGCTTGCACTTGTGCAACCAACACTAAACTACCCGCTAAAATAACTAACACTAAAATAAGTTCAATCGCGATTGAAACTTGCTCTATCATGCTGGTCAGTTGTTTCATAATTGCACCAAAATCCATAATTGAGATGGTAGGATATTGGCTTAAAAAGCGATAAACTTCATTTTTTTGCTGGTCTGATATCATCCACGCCGAAATAGAAGTCGACTCTATATCGATAACGGCAGCTTCATTGAAAATCATAATAAAATTTAACTGTCGACTCTTCCAGTTGACGTCGCGAATACTAGTAACCGGCACGGTGAATTCGTCAGTACCAATAGTGAAAGTGAGCTCATCGCCGAGTTTAACATCTAAACGTTCAGCCATA
Source organism: Colwellia sp. PAMC 20917 (assembly GCF_001767295.1). Classification (GTDB taxonomy): domain Bacteria; phylum Pseudomonadota; class Gammaproteobacteria; order Enterobacterales; family Alteromonadaceae; genus Colwellia_A. Next base: position 4,228,513 of record NZ_CP014944.1, on the reverse strand, counting down.
CCTTTTTCCATAGAGACTTGCGGTAATGTATCCTCTATTTGCCACCATTGCCCTTCGATAACTTCATTGGTCAAAGGTAATTGCTCTTGCCATGTTAAGCTTAATTCACGGCCAGCACCTTTTCGCTCTTTTGGCTTTTCTTTATCCTCTACCTTGGGTTCGTCTGTGTCAGTCGTTGCTGAATCTTTTTTTTCATCTTCGTCAACTTTGACTGTTTTTTCACCATTGATCGCTGATAAACGTCCTCGAAAAATAGGATAAAACCCCTGATTATCGAGATTGAGCTGCTCAGTAAAAGCTTGCAGTGGTGCAACTTCTTCATTGGCAATATTAAGTAAATAATGATTAGGCGTGTTTTCCGGGAATTGTGCTTGCCACTCATCAATAATTGAACTTTTCATTACCGTTATTAGCAGTAATAACTGAATAGCGATTGTAAAACTGACTAATTGCACACTATTTTCATTGGCGCGGCGCTTTAAGTTGGCTAAAGCCAGATGCCAAGCTTTACCGGCTTTAGCACCGGCACTTCGCCCTGCCCCCATGATTAATCGCCCTAAAAGCAATAAAACACCAGAAACTAATATACCACCTAACAACAATGACAAACTCATAACGAGATCGCGACTAAATAACATCAGTAGCGCAAAGAGTGCCAGTAATGGGATCACTTGATGCCAACCAAACCTTGGTAATTCATTTTTGCTAAAACCGCGAATAACATCGAGTGGTTTCGTTGAAATTAATTCAGTAATAGGATGAATGGCAAAGGCAACCGCACAAAGCACTCCGGTTATCACAGCAGTGATAAATGGTTTAAACGTTAGTTGGCTTTCATCTAATGACAAGTAGCTTTCTATAGCACTCACACCGGCGAGCATCAGCATATAACCAACAACAAGCCCTACTATGATACTTATTAAGCTAAGTAAGCCCCAGTGCAGCATATACAATTTTTTTACATGAGACGTTGAAGCGCCTAACGCTTTAAATACAGCAACCATAGGTTGATGACGTTGCCCGTATCGTCGACTGGCAACCGCAACAGCAACAGCAGCAAGCACAATACCTAACATACTGGCTAACGATAAAAACTTCTCTGAGCTGTCTAAGACCTTTGATAGACGATTTTTTGCTGATTTAGCATCGTACCAATTTTGAGTTTCATTGAGTTGTGGTTTTATCCAGGTTTCAAATGCTTCAATATTGTCACGCTCCCCCGCAAACATATATTGATAATAAACGCGACTGCCGGGCTTTATCAACTGGGTTTTCTCAATATCTTTAATATTAAGAAATATAGTGGGTCCGGCAACAAACATACGGTATGAACGGTCAGGAATTTCTACAATAACACCGGCAACAGTCAGCGGGAGCACCCCTACTTCTATTGTGCCACCGACTTTAACATCTAGACGGCTAAGAATACTTTCTTCAACATAAGCCGTTCCTTGTTTTGGCGCGCCAACCGAGCTGGGTATTTCTTGATCTAGCGACGTTTTAACGAGAAATTCGCCACGCAAAGGATATTTTTCAGAAACAACATCAAGTTCAGATAACAACATGTTATCACCTGAAAACACCATAGAATCGAGTAATATTTTCGAGGCGACATTGAGCGATAAACTATCACTTTTATCAAGATATTCGGTCGGTATTACTCGGTTAGAGCCCAGCACCCGATCGGCTGCTATGGTGTTAGCGCTGTTGGTGATGATAGCTTGCTTAATTTGCTCTGAAAAACCAGTTAATGAAAATACGGTACCGACTGCGAGAACAATCGCTAAAAATATAATGGTTAAGTCACCGCGGCGAAACTCATGATGTAACAGTCGTAATGATTGTTTAACCCAAGTCTTTGATGGTTTTACCCTTAATTCAGTCATCGTTAACCTACTTTCATATGAGCAGGAAGTTCATCTTGATTGGCGTTGTTGAGATTAACTTCTTGTAAAACGCCGCTGTCCATTTCAACTTGACGTTGACAGCGCTGGGCTAATTTTGGATCGTGAGTAACCAATATTAAGGTAGTGCCATGTTTTTCATTTAATTGAAAAAGTAAATCGGCGATATGCACCCCTGTTTTGGTATCTAAATTTCCGGTAGGTTCATCGGCGAATAATACGTCGGGCTTGGTAATAAAAGCGCGAGCAATAGCGACCCGTTGTTGTTCACCACCCGATAATTGTGACGGATAGTGTTCGGCACGTTCACCAAGACCTACAGCTTCAAGTAACGCCAGTCCTTGCTGTTTTGCATCAGGTAAATTTGCCAACTCAGCCGGCAACATAACATTTTCAAGTGCGGTTAAACTGCTAATTAATAAAAATTGCTGGAAGATAAATCCAACGTGATCTGCTCGTACTTGACTACGTTGCTCTTCATTAAACTGGTGCAATGGGTGGTTTTTAAGATAAACTTCACCTGATGTAGGTAAATCTAAGCCCGCTAAAATAGCTAACAAGGTTGTTTTTCCTGAGCCTGATGAACCTACTATTGCTAATGTTTCACCTGTATTGACCGTTAGGTCAACAGGTTGAAGTAGATCAAGAGTTTTCTCTTCTAACTGCACAGACTTAGTTAACGCACTTACTTTTAATATGGCTTCGGAATTTGACTTCATGAATAAACATCCCATTTATATTTTGTTTTTAAGCTTAATAGCTTTAATTTCTATATCTTTTTCGACATTGGCTAACCCTTCAGCCAGGCATTCTATTTTACTACTAGGTGATAGTGTTAGTGCAAGCTATGGAATGAAACAAAACCAAGGCTGGGTTCACCTGCTAAATACACAATTAACTACGCAAAAAAGTCCTTATAAGATCACTAATGCTAGCATTAGTGGTGAGACTACAACAGGCGGTTTATCAAGGTTACCGGGAATATTAGCCAAAGAAAAGGTTGACCATTTAGTGATAGAACTTGGTGGTAATGATGGCCTTAGAGGCTACTCCCCAAAGAAAATTAAAAATAATTTGTTACAAATGATAAAGCTCGCTCAAGATAAAAAAATTCCAGTGACACTCTATCAAATCAAAATCACCCCAAATTATGGGCCTCGTTATAATAAGATGTTCGAACAAGTATTTATTGATGTTGCCGCTGAAACTAACATTAACTTGTTACCGTTTTTTGTTGAGCCATTAGTCACCGACGCCAGTTTAATGCAAAAAGATGGCATTCACCCCAATGTTAAAGCTCAGCCAATTATTGCTGAGTTTGTCGCTAGTCAGTTTACAGAAATAATGGAAAAATAATATGGACTTTATTTGGATTCTATTTGCCTTCGGTTGTGGGATGGCGGCAAAGTCATTTTCATTACCACCATCAATTGGTTATTTATTTGCGGGATTTTTACTAAATTTTCTCGGTTTTCAAGCCGACGACAGTATCAATACATTAGCAAACCTAGGCATAACCTTAATGTTATTTACTATTGGCTTAAAACTTAATGTTAAAGACTTATTAAAAAAAGAAGTTTGGTTAGGTAGTTTGTCTCATAGTGTCACTTGGGTGTTAATAGGTGCTTTGCTGCTAAAATTATTCGCCCTTGCTGCTATTAGCTACTTTGCTGATTTGTCTTTCTACACCTTAGGTTTAATTATTTTTGCCTTGAGCTTTAGTAGTACGGTTTGTGTCGTTAAGCTGATGGAAGATCACGGCGAAATGCGCACGCGCCACGGTAAATTAGCCGTGGGAATTTTAGTGATACAAGATATTGTCGCGGTAATATTTTTAGTGGTGGCGACCGGTAAGTCTCCAACATTATGGGCTTTACTGTTGTTAAGCGCCTTTTTGATAAAGCCGTTAATCAATAAACTTATTGACCAAGTAGGCCACGGTGAGCTTATTCCGCTAACCGGGTTTTTCTTAGCCTTTGGTGCCTATGAACTTTTTGAGTTAGTGAGTATTAAAGGCGATTTAGGCGCCCTGCTCGTCGGGATGTATTTGGCTTCGCACAGTAAAGCCAGCGAAATTAATAAATCATTGATGGGCTTTAAAGATCTCTTTTTAATTGGTTTTTTCTTATCTATTGGCTTTACTGCATTACCCACATTAGAAATGCTTGCTATGGCAGGTCTACTAACTTTACTTATCCCTGTAAAATTTTGCTTGTTCTTTTTCTTATTCACACAATTTAAATTACGTGGCAGAACCTCTTACTTAACTGCACTAGCATTAAGCAATTTTAGTGAGTTTGGTTTGATCATCGCTTCGCTATCAACAAAAAATGGCTGGTTAACAAATGATTGGTTGGTCATTTTGTCCTTGGCCGTTTCCTTATCGTTTATTATTACTAATATCACTTATAACTATGCTCATCAGATTTTCACTCGGCATAAATTGTTTATTTGTAAATACGAAAGAAAAAGTAAACTCAGCGAAGATAACTTTATACAACCTTGTGATGCACCGATTGTTGTAATTGGTATGGGACGCGTTGGTATGGGCGCTTATAAAGCTTTAGACAGCCAGGCTACGGGTCAAGTATGGGGATTAGATGCCGACCAAGGTAAAATCGCTTGGTTAAATGACAATAACGTACAAGCATTTTGTGGTGACGCTGAGAATATCGATTTTTGGGAAAATATAAAAATAGAGAAACTAGAGTTAATCTTGCTCGCTCTGCCACAAATTCAAGATATTAAAAATATAACCTTACAATTAAGACATGCAAATTATCAGGGTCAAATAGCGGCTATTGCTCGGTTTGATGATGAGCGCCAAGAGATTGAAACCTTTGGCGTAGATAAAGTGTTTAACTTCTATACTGAGGCTGGCGTTGGTTTTGCTGAGGAAAGCTTAGCGATGATCAAACCGAATAAGCAGTAATATAATGGCTTTAACCAGTACGCTGGTCACTAAAGATTGATTTGCTAATAAGTAACAGGTCATCCTGTTACTTTGCTTTCACTATCGCCTTTAAGCTGCTCAGTAAATTCATAAGATTGTCAGATAATAAAATAGTGATAGCACGACGAAAAAGCTAAAGCACCCTAGCAGACAAACTCGAAAAAGGTGATCATAAGTCACTTTGTATGTTGCAAGCTTAGCAATGTAACACAGGATTGCTTAAATGCTTAAAATAGACTTAAGGTAATCTTCTTGTTGAAGCATCAAATTTCAAGCATAAAAAAACCGACAATAAGTCGGTTTTTTTATATCACTTATAGCACTGACTCTCTAGTAAACTCGTTACATAAAAAATAAGTGGCATCCCTAAGGGGATTCGAACCCCTGTTACCGCCGTGAAAGGGCGGTGTCCTAGGCCTCTAGACGATAGGGACACTAAAACTATTGAGCAAGTGAACATTGAATAAACAAGGTTCAACTACTTAGAAAAGCATCAAACAAGATTTTCATCTCGCTTTTATGATTGAAACGTTCTTCAACCAAAGGAAACAACAAGACCTAGTTTGTTATACCCTTTTTACCTATTTATTAACTTCCGATAAAGGAAATAAAAAATAAGTGGCATCCCTAAGGGGATTCGAACCCCTGTTACCGCCGTGAAAGGGCGGTGTCCTAGGCCTCTAGACGATAGGGACACTAAAACTATTGAGTAAGTGAACATTGAATAAACAAGGTTCAACTACTTAGAAAAGCATCAAACAAGATTTTCATCTCGCTTTTATGATTGAAACGTTCTTCAACCAAAGGAAACAACAAGACCTAGTTTGTTATACCCTTTTTACCTATTTATTAACTTCCGATAAAGGAAATAAAAAATAAGTGGCATCCCTAAGGGGATTCGAACCCCTGTTACCGCCGTGAAAGGGCGGTGTCCTAGGCCTCTAGACGATAGGGACACTAAAACTATTGAGCAAGTGAACATTGAATAAACAAGGTTCAACTACTTAGAAAAGCATCGGACAAGATTTACATCTTGTTTTTATCATTGAAAAAATCTTTCAATCAAAGGAGATAACAAGACCTAGTTTGTTATACCCTGTTTACTTATTTAATTACTGCCAATATGGCGATAAAAAATAAGTGGCATCCCTAAGGGGATTCGAACCCCTGTTACCGCCGTGAAAGGGCGGTGTCCTAGGCCTCTAGACGATAGGGACACAAATACTATCGTGAAAAGTAAACTTTTCTATTTTAAGTGATAAAAAAGCACTTAAAACCAATATTACTCAAATAAAGATTAACTTAATTAAATAACTTAAAACTTGGTGGAGCTATGCGGGATCGAACCGCAGACCTCTTCGCTGCCAGCGAAGCGCTCTCCCAGCTGAGCTATAGCCCCGCTACAAATTAATAACATGGCCTAATATGCTATAAATTCATTGCCTAACAAATGATTAATCACTCGTTGAAAGCGAGGCGCATTCTAAGCACCCGCCCTAAAACTGTCAACTATTATTTTAGATAAAAAGGTATTTTTTGCAAAGTTTTTAGTTAAGTGTTTACTTAAACGCCAAGTTGACTATTTTTTGTTTAATCAGTGATTTATCAATATCAACTTTTTGAAAGGGCTTTTATTTATCTGCAATTAAGCGATGTCGCTAATGTTAAACGATTATTTATCTACAAGGTGCTATTTTTTCCCTAATTTCAAAGAATACACGTAGGCAAGCTCAATGAAATAAGGGTTTATAGTTTCTTTATGACAAAATTGGGGGTAAAGTTGCACTAAGATATAATAATAAGAATTTTTCATGCAGCTAGAAAAGCTAAATGTTGTCGCTATTGGTGGCGGACACGGTTTAGGTCGTGTGTTATCTACTCTCTCTTTTTTAAAAAAGCAGTTAACGGGTATAGTAACCACAACCGATAATGGAGGCTCTACTGGCCGCTTACGTAAGCGCAGTAGTTCTATTGCTTGGGGCGATTTACGTAATTGTTTAACATTACTTGTTGATGAGGACTCTGTTGGCAGCCAGTTATTTGATTTTAGATTTGATGGGCAAGATGAACTGGGTGGTCACAATCTAGGAAATCTTATTTTATATGCCCTGGGGAAATTGCAATCTCGGCCACTTGATTCGATAAAGCTTGTCAGACGTTTATTAGGGGTTAGAACGCCTTTATATCCGATGTCAGAGACACCAACCGATCTTATGGCCTTCTACCCCAAGGGACGTTGTAAAATAGGTGAACTCTCAGTTGATAAAATGCCGATAATGCCAGAAAAATTATTATTGGCCCCGTTGGTTAAAACCTTGCCTTTGTGTATTGAGTCAATAAGGTCTGCTGATTTGATTATTTTAGGCCCTGGGAGCTTTCTTACCAGCGTTATTCCACCCTTGTTAGTGCGAGATATTACTAAAGCGATTCAGGCAAGCTCTGCTCATTGTGTATTTATTGAGAACTTAGGGCCAGAAGATAGTCCAGCCGCAGCATTATCATTAGATGAGAAACTTAATTGGATCAAAGAAAATATTGGCTGTTTACCTATTGATAGTGTTATTTGTCAAAATGAAACGGTAACATCTACTATTTTACCCGTGATTCATTGCGACCTTTCTAATGGTTCAGACAGTCATAACCACGATAAAGAGAAACTGTTACAGGCATTAAAACTTTGCATAAGTGGTATTGATAAACAAAATAGTATTTCTGCCTAGTTTTTAGACTGTTGATAAAAAGCCGTAAAATGATCATTCATTTTACGGCTTTTTAGTTTTTAGTTTTTAGTTTTTAGTTTTTAGTTTTTAGTTTTTAGAAGCTTCATCTTGACTAATACGGCTAGCAACAGCACCTGTTTGATTTTTATATTTGGCATCTTCACGTTTATTATAAGGACGTGCAGCGCTTGAAGACATAGTTTCAAAATTTAGTGCCGCTATTTTCATTTTAGGGCGAAGCGCCAAAGGAAGCTTACCACTATTATAAAACTCTAAAACAATCTGTCCAGACCAACCGGGATCGATGCGATGCGCGGTAACATGGACCATTAAGCCCAAGCGCGCTAATGATGAACGACCATCCAACCAACCAACGATATTATCAGGTAGGGTAACCGACTCATAGGTAACCGCTAGCGCTAATTCACCTGGATGTAAAAAGAAAGCCTCACCATCAGCGATAACAATTTCATCACTCATTACTGAGTCCATCGCTTTTTGCATTTCAGCTTTGGGACCACTTAAGTCGATATAAGGTGCGGTATGATCTTGAAAAACGCGAAATTCATTACCTAAACGAATATCAACACTTACCCCTGAAATCATACTGCTATCGGGTGCGGGTGTAATAATAATTTCACCTCTTTCAAGCGATGTTTCTATGTCTTTGTCGGACAATCTCATGTTAGTTCTTCTTACGTTATTACTTTAAGGTTAGGGAATTAGCTATAAAGGCTAATCTTCAATCAATATTTTTGCGGTATTTGGACTGCGTGAATCCAACTGCAGATATAATTGTGCAGCGATAGTTCGCGCTATCTTACGGTATTGCTCACTGATGTTACTAGTGTTATCTGTTAATAATGGCGAAACCCCTTGGTCTGCATCGCGACGAATACTGACATCAAGCGGCAGTTGTCCTAAAAGTTGCGTATCATATTTATTGGCAACCCGTTGACCTCCACCTTCACCAAACAAGTGTGAATGGTGACCACAATTTTCGCATTGGTGATAACTCATATTTTCAATAATACCAAGCACAGGTACTTTTACTTGTTCAAACATCGCAATACCCTTTATCGCGTCAGCCAGTGCTATATCTTGTGGTGTGGTAATAACCACAGAAGCTGCCACGGGTACTTGTTGTGATAACGTTAATTGAATATCACCGGTGCCTGGGGGCATATCAACAATTAAATAATCTATACCTTGCCAATCAGTTTCGTTAAGTAATTGACTAAAAGCTCTGCTTGCCATTGGACCTCGCCAAACAGTTGCATCATCCTCATCGACTAAAAAACCCAGCGACATTGCGCTTAAACCATTGGCATTTATTGGCGTGAGTAACTTACCATCATCAGAGCTAGGCTTTGCTCCTTTTAAACCCAGTAATGTAGGAACTGATGGGCCATAAATATCAGCGTCTAAAATGCCAACCGAGGCTCCTTCTGCGATTAACGCATAGGCAAGATTAACCGCTGTTGTCGACTTCCCTACTCCACCTTTTCCAGAGGCAATAGCAATAATATTCTTTATACCTAGGAGTTCATGGCGGCGAACCGGCTTAACATTGTACTTAACATCAAAACGAACGGTTTGCTTAACTTCTTTAGTAAGCATTTCACTTAATAAGTGTATTTCACTATTGCAGGGGAAAGGTAAAGACAATTTAATGACAATATCATTGCCTTTTTCTAAGGTAATTTCAGGGTCAATATCAGGATACAGCATTCCTTGAGGAAAATTTTCACTGCGATAACGATTTAAGCTATCAACAAGCGTTTGTTTAGCGTCACTGGGGAGTGTTTTTGACGAAAATATCTTTGAGAACATTTTAAAAGGCACTTTATCGCGTTTAGGCAATAATTATTAATGAAAAGTAATGACAAATTCTGTACCATTCCCCTCATAATTACCACCAATAAATGTAAACTTTATATGTCGTTATCAGAGTCATCATCAACCGCTAAAAATAAACGTAAAATTCTTGTAACTTGTGCGCTGCCTTATGCCAATGGCTCTATTCATTTAGGTCATTTACTCGAACATATTCAGACCGATATTTGGGTGCGTTTTCAACGTATGCGCGGCCATGAAACTTATTTTGTTTGTGCTGATGATGCCCATGGCACGCCTATTATGCTTAAAGCGCATGAGTTAGGGGTAACACCTGAAGAAATGATCAATGGTGTCCGTGAAGAGCATATGAGCGACTTTGCAGACTTTCATATTAGTTTCGATAACTATCATTCAACGCATAGTCCAGAGAATGAAGCGTTTGCTCACGAAATTTATAATCGTTTGCATGCTAAAGGTCATATTAAAACTAGAGTCATCTCTCAACTATACGATCCAGAAAAAGGGATGTTCTTACCTGACCGCTTTGTCAAGGGCACTTGTCCTAAGTGTCAGGCAGCCGATCAAAACGGCGATAGCTGTGACGAGTGTGGCGCGACGTATTCGCCCACTGAAGTGCTAAACCCGCGTTCAGTTGTTTCTGGCGCAACACCAGTATTAAAAGATTCAGAGCACTACTTCTTTGACTTGCCTGCTTTTAGTGAGATGTTGCAAGATTGGACACGAAGTGGCGCATTGCAAGATGAAATGGCTAATAAGTTAGCTGAATGGTTTGAGTCTGGTTTACAACAATGGGATATTAGCCGCGACGCTCCTTATTTTGGCTTTGAAATACCCAATGCTCCGGGCAAATACTTTTATGTCTGGCTAGACGCTCCTATTGGTTACATGGGCAGTTTCAAAAACTTATGTGATAAAACCGGTATCGATTTTGATGCGTTTTGGGCACTTGACTCAGAAGCTGAGCTCTACCATTTTATTGGCAAAGACATTATATATTTTCATAGTTTATTCTGGCCAGCTATGCTCGAAGGTGCAGGTTTTAGAAAACCAACGGCAGTGCATGCTCATGGTTTTGTGACTGTTAATGGCGCAAAAATGTCTAAGTCTAAAGGCACCTTTATTAAAGGCCGTACTTATTTAGATCATTTAAATCCTGAATATTTACGTTATTACTATGCGGCTAAATTAACCCATAAAATTGATGATTTAGACTTAAATCTTGAAGATTTTGCGCAACGAGTCAATTCAGACTTAGTGGGTAAAGTGGTTAATATTGCCTCACGTTGTGCCAGTTTCATCACTAAACGCTTTGACGGTATGTTGTCAGAAAACATCGACAACCCAGCTCTCGCTGAAGAGGTCATGGCGGCAGGTGACTCTATTGCCGCTCACTATGAAGCGCGTGATTTTGCCCGTGGTATGCGTGAAATAATGGCATTGGCCGACAAAGTTAACGAATATATAGCCGTAAAAGAACCATGGCAGTTAGTGAAAGATGAAACTAAGCAACAAGAAGTGCAAGACATCTGTTCGCTAGGTATCAATATGTTTCGCACCTTAATGATTTATTTAAAGCCAGTATTACCGGTATTAGCTGATAGCACAGCGACGTTTTTAAATGATGAATTAACTTGGGAAGGACATAAGAAATTATTGACGAGCCACAAGATCAATAAATTTAAAGCCTTACTACAGCGTGTCGACATGGATAAAGTTAACGCAATGACAGATGCATCGAAAGACAATTTACTTGTTAAAGATGACGCTGAAAAACCGGTAAAAAAAGCGAAAAAAGAAAAAATCGTCGATAATAGTGCGGCTCTTAATGACCCATTAGGGTGTGATCCTATTAGCGAAGAAATTCAATTTGACGATTTTGCTAAAATTGATTTGCGTATAGTAAAAATCATTAATGCCGAGCATGTAGAAAAAGCTGATAAACTGCTACGTTTGACCCTTGCTCTTGATTCCAAAGAAGAAGGTGGTAAAACACGCCAAGTGTTTGCTGGTATTAAGTCAGCGTATCAACCAGAAGATTTAATTGGTAAGCATACCGTGATGGTTGCTAATTTGGCGCCAAGAAAAATGCGTTTTGGTATGTCTGAAGGCATGGTGCTTGCGGCAGGCCCTGGTGGTAAAGATTTATGGATATTAAATCCTGACGACGGTGCACAGCCGGGTATGCGGGTGAAATAACAACCCTCTGTCAGCTGTTAATACCAAAGAGATAAAAGCAGTGAACGTTCACTGCTTTTTTGTATTATAATTTTCAAATAGTTCGTTACAATTATTATGGCAAAATACTTATGAGTACAATATTTTAATGTTGTTTGTTAAACCACCGTTATTAGTACAAATTATCTTAGCGATGTTTCTTGGGTTGTTGATGGGGTATCACTTTTCAACCGAATATTCAGTGATTGATAACACCGCAAATGCTTTTGTTACTGCCCTGCAAATGACCGTACTGCCTTATATTGTGCTGTCACTAGTTGTTGGTATAGGTGGGCTTACGCCGAGTAAAGCCAAAAAGGTCTCTAAACAAAGTTTATTGATTATCTTAATGATGATAGCGGTCGTACTATTTTTTATTTTTAGCACCCCTTTGTCCTTTCCTCAATGGCAACATGCCGAGTTTTATTCTAATAACACCATACAATCTGTGCCAGAATTTAGCTTGGTTGACTTATTTATCTCGGCAAACCCTTTTAATGCCTTAGCAAATACTTTAATCCCTGCGGTAGTTTTTTTTAGTATCTGTATGGGGCTTGGTTTAATGAAGATTAAATCTAAAAGACAAACCTTGTTAATGCTTTCAAACTTACAACAAGCAACCGCAAACATTAATGGTTTTATTATGAAATTTGCCCCTTTGGGTATATTTTGTATCGGTTGGCGTGCCGCTGTTACTCTTGATGCAAGCCAACTCGATGGTTTAGTTGTTTATATGCTTAGTGCAATAGTTTTGGTAACTCTGCTTTGTTTTGTAGTATTCCCCGCCATTGTTGCTACGGTCACCCCTTTTGGTTATCGAGAAATAGTTAGTGTTTCTCGCGAGCCAATGATCACTGCTTTTGCTACAGGCAGCTTCTTTTCAGTATTGCCTGTGATTGTTGAAAACACTAAAAAATTACTTAAGCAAAAATACCCTCAAGATAGCGATCTTGAAAAAATATCAGAGATTATTGTGCCAATATCTTTTAGTTTACCCGTCGGTGGTAAGCTGCTTGCTTTACTTTTTGTGCTCTTTGCCGCTTGGTTCTCTGGTGCCCATATTTCTTTTACTGATCATATCAATCTAGTTGTTGCTGGCTTGCCACAGTTATTTGGTAGCACAACATTAGCGATGCAAAATTTACTAGAATTGTTTAATGTTTCCGGTGCTATGTTCGACTTTTATTTAGTGGCAGAGAATCTTATTGGCGCTCGATTAAGTGCTATTTTTTCAGTGGTATTTTCTAGCTGTTTACCGCTATTAATTGCCACGGCAATGTTAAAACGCTTTACTATAAAATGGCGTGTACTGCTGCGTAACTTAGCGATAATCCCGCTTGTATCGGTATTGGCATTTATCTCCTTACGTTTTAGTTTTGACGCTATAAGTCACCAGTATCAAGGCTATACCAAATTTATAGAGCGAGACTTTTTGTTCACTGGTGTTGAAAGCAACTACCTCGAAAACAGCCCTGCTAATGCTGTCATCAAACCTACATTTTCTCCTGTGCTAAAACGAATTCAGCAACGTGGTTTTATTAGGGTTGGCTATTTCAGAGATGACTTACCTTACGCCTTTCATAACAATAACGGTAAGTTGGTCGGTTTTGATATTGAAATAATGAATCAACTCGCCATTGACCTCAACGTCAATGTTGAATTTGTAAGAATATTTCATCATCAAGCGGAAGCACTCTTACAATCAGGCTATTTGGATATCACGACAGGTATTCCCGTTATCCCAGATAATATGACTAAATTCACCCTTACGGTGCCTTATTCTCAGCAATCACTGGCCTTTATTGTAAAAGATGAAAGGCGTGTAGAGTTTAAGCTATGGTCTAAAATCATCGAAAATAAAGCGCTGATTATCGGTATACCTGAAACTTTTTTCTACCAAACCGCTGTTGAACGCAACTTTATTCATAATAAGGCCTGGAAAATATCAACACCCAGATTATTCTTTAAAGAAAAGCATCAACATTTTGATGGTATGCTATTTGGTGCTGCTGCAGCTTCTGCCTGGACATTATTATATCCTGAGTACACAGTTATTGTGCCTAAACCTGTCTTAGCACCTATATCTATGGCATTCCCGATTAATCATAACGATCAAGCTTTTGAACTGTTTATGCGTAATTGGATAAATATGAAACAACAAAGCAAAGTTATTGATAAATTATTTAATTATTGGATCAGTAATAAAGCCCCTGTTAAAGCAAATATAAGTAAGTAAGTAACCTAGTGATAAAAATGAAGCCAACAAGTAAAACCAACAATAAATTAATACTAATGCTGACGTTGATCGGATTATCAGCATGCTCATCTCAATATACCGTTTCAACAAATTTGGACAAAGGAAATTTTCAAACATATTTCAGCCATGCACAGGTAAAAATTTTTCAAGATGAGAGTGAATTTCCTGGCCGTTATAAACTTATTGGCTTAGTTGAAGGTGAAGATTGTCAGGCAAAAAGTCATCATGCCTTACCTGATAAAATAGCGGCAAGAACTGAAGCGCGTAGACAAGCAGCTCAGCAACAAGCGAATGCGATAATTTTTAGCGGTTGCGCGCTGATTGATGACGACCAAGCAAATAAGCAATGTAATGCAACCCTTGTCTGCTATGGTATTGCTTATCAAGTTGAACCGCTTAAAAAGATTAACTAATGACTGTATCACCTGAAAACCAGGTAACCTTCAACTATATTGGTCGCGTTAATTCTCCCTACAAAGAAAAATTCGCTATTCCTCGTCAACCGGGTCTAGTGAGTGCAGCACAAGGCTCAATTTTATTGCTTGATGATGCCAATAACGAAGAGTTACTTCGTGGCATTGAGCAATTTAGTCACCTGTGGATATTGTTTATATTTCATGGTACGCAACGCCAAGGTTGGAAACCGCTCGTGAGACCACCTCGCTTGGGAGGAAATAAAAAACTGGGGGTATTAGCCACTCGCTCTACATTCAGACCTAACCCAATTGGCATGTCGGTAGTAAAGTTAGAGGGTATTACGCAAAACAACAAACAAACTGTTATTAATATTTCTGGACTAGACCTGCTTGATCAAACGCCCGTTGTTGATATTAAACCTTATATTCCCTACTCTGATAGTATTGATAATGCACAGGCCGGCTTTGCACAACAACAACCCTTGCAAGCGTTAACCACCAAGTTTTCTCAGCAAGCACAAGATGATATGCAAAAGTATCAACGAGAGTATCCAGAGCTAGCACTTTTTATTGAACAAGTCTTAACGCAGGACCCTAGGCCCGCTTATAAAAAGCGACAAGGCGATGATAAAATCTATGGCATGAAACTCTATAATTTAAATATATGCTGGCAAGTAAATTTAAATAATGAAATGTATGTGCTGTCAATAAATAAAGTTGATGATTAACTTTAAAACACACTCAGCAACTCAATATAAAAAGGTCAGCAGAGCTGACCTTTAACATTCAAATAAATGACCACTTTAACTAAGAAAATTTAGTGGTGATGACCGCCAGCGCCATGTGCGTGACCATGTTCAATTTCTTCATCTGTAGCAGCACGTACATCAATGACGTCTAAGTCAAAGGTTAATACCATACCAGCAAGGGGTGGGTTAATATCAACCGTGATCATAAACTTGCCCGCTTTAACAATAGTCACTTGACGTTGACCTTGCTCGGTTTCAACAGAAGCTGTCATGCCAGCTTGCCATTTAGTGGTCCCTTGACCGTCTTGTAGATGTTTTGCTGGAACACGTTGGATCATATCTTCTTTACGCTCACCGTAAGTATCTTCTGGTTGTAGCGTAACTGAAAATTTGTTGCCTACTTCTTTACCCACTAAGGCATTTTCAACACCGACTAACATATTTTTATAGCCATGAAGATAGGCTAAAGGATCACCCGCGTATGATGATTCAATTTCATTGCCAGCTTCATCTTTTAAGGTGTAGTGAAATTGAACAACGGTTTTATCTGCAATTTTCATTTTAAATCCAATTTAATTAATACAATAATAATTTTCTGCGAGTGTAGCAAAAACAGACGCTAGCCACTATGCCCAAAGTAATAAAATAACCACACTAACAATAATTAATAACATGCCTAGGTATTCAATTCGACTAATACGCTCCTTAAAAATTCGATAAGTTAACAATAAAGTAATAAAAAACTCTACTTGCCCTAGTGCCTTCACATAGGCTGCATTTTCAAAACTAGCGGCAGTAAACCAACCAATTGAACCAATAACGCTGGTGATACCAACAAATAAACACATACGCCAATGTTTAGCCATTAAGGTAAGTTGCTTTCTATCTTTTAAACTAAGGTGAACTACCCCGCGACTTCGCTTCGCTCTGATCACGGGGCTTCTGCAATCTAGCTTTTGATAACTAGGCTGCTTCTTTTTTCTCAGATCCCACACCAAACTTTGATTGCTCAAAGACTTTCATTTTAGAAGCTGATTTCTGCTGAAATTTGGGCAACGCCCTAGCTAATATCCCATTAGCTATTAACTCTTTTTCGCCTGTGTCTGCAACAGATTTAGCTGCTGCTAAATCTCTGCACTGTACTAATCCACAGCTCTCACAGGAAAATTCTCTCACACTCAAATCGAATTTATGCTCATACTTACATCCATAGCAAATGCCGGAAGATTTCACAAACCGACCAATTTCATGGTAAACAACGCCATTTAATTCAGCCTTATACCTGGTTAATTCAGTGATCATTCCCATCACATTATCATTCACCATCTGGCCATTAAATTGCTGCATTCCTTTCACGTTTAAATCCTCAAACACGATAATATCGCTACTCTTGGCTATCGAGCATGATACTTCGTGAGCGAACGCTAGGCGTTGGCTAGAGATTTTCCCGTGAATTTTGTTTAAACGTGATTTTGTTTTGTGCCAGCGATTCGAACCTTTCTTACGACGGCTCAACTGGACTTGAATTTGTTTTAATTTCGTTGATGACTTCTTCAAAACTTTCGGGTTTTCAACGTACAGACCATTTGAGCCGACAACCGTATAGTGGCTGTTGATGTCATAGCCCACAAGTGTTGATAGCACTTGCTTTTTACTCTTGCACTCAACTTTTTGAGTCAGTGAAACGTACCACTTCCCGTGCCTCATCTTGAAGGTTGCTGACTTGATTTTACTTTTAAGTTTACGATGAAGTGCAATTTTAACCGTACCAATTTTTGGAATAGTGATGCCGTTATTTTCCAGTCTTATATTTTCATTCGTATTGACCGAGCGGTAGCTATCATCGTGAAGTTTCTTCTGCTTAAAGCTGACCTTGAAAGTCGGAAACTTTTGAACCCTGCCTTTATTGAATGAATTCTTTAGTGCTGTTTCAAGGTCACGAGCCACTTGTTGTGAAGCCGCAGAGTCAAAATCTTTGAGCCATGAGAATTCATCGAACATTTTTAAATCTTTTATCAGCGATGCCATTTCATTGTAAAAAAGAAATGTTTTATCGTACCGATATCGACGCATATTTTCAGATAGCAACAAGTTCCATACGCCACGGGCGTATGCTCCAAACTCAACGAGTTTGACTTCTTGTTCTGCCGTCGGCTTGAGCCGATAATTGTATCTGATCGTCTTTTTCATATACTGTATAGACTACTGTACAAGCCGAGATTGTCAAGTGGAATATCAAACGAATTCACATTGTAAGCACCTAATTGCTCTGCATTTAATTCTCGTGGTTAAATATCGAAAGCAACTACTTTTTGGCGATATGGGAGAGTTTGTAAAGCAGGCTGTTTTAGACATATCAGATAGCTCTGACTTTTCAGTTGAGGAGATTGAAGTAGACAAGGATCACATCCATATACTTCTGATGATTTCTCCAAGATATACCATTGGGCAACATGTTAGAAGGATTAAGCAGCAGACAAATAAGTTGATTTGGAAGAGGTATCCAAGCCTGAAAAAGCAGTTTTGGATTGAGAATACTTTCTGGTCTGATGGATATTTTGTTTGTTCTGTCGGCAATGCTTCCGCTGATACAATTCGCAAATACATTAAAGAAAAAGGATAGTTTATCGATTCATCCCCGCGACTTTCGCTTCGCTCGGATCACTGGGTTTTATCGACAGGTTCGATAAATAATTGATATGACGGACTGTACGCCAACCATAAACAACAAAGTAACAGCGGCACTAACCATTAAATCTGTGTTTAAGGCCAAGCTTGACTCTCTAATTAATAAGGTCGTAATGGCTAAGGCTAAGCCTGAAGATAAGCCAAAACCAGCGCCAGGGTTTTTAAAAATATCAGTAACGGTAAATTTTACTTTTGAGACAATTAACACGCCTATCACACCAATAAAAACAGATAACCACGCTAGCAATGATAAGGAAACTGAAAAGAACAAGGCTCCCACGACAGCAACTTGAATAGCTTCAGTTTTAGCTAAACTTGTTGCTACCGCAAAATTACGATATTTAAAGGCCGCAACCAAACAAAAAGTCCCAATAATCTGCATCAGACAAGCAATAAGCGCGTACATAAGAAAATGACGGTTAAGCACAGGTAAAGACACTGATCGCTGTTCGGTAATAAAGAGCAAATATATAAAAGCAAAAGGCAGCGCATAGATATAGCGCACACCTGTCGTCGCCATCGCACTTAAATGTCCCGATAGCTTCTTTTGTCCAGCGGTGCGAATAGCCTGCATAACAGCGGCAAGTAAAGTGAAATAAACCCAGAGTTCTAAAGAGAAGAAAGAAAAGTCCAAAATCAATCCTAATGATGAAAACGACCAGCAAAATAATGTTAGATAAAGGCAATAAAAAGCCTTTTATGCTTTATGTTACTAATTAATATTGATAATGTTTAAATTTGAAATTCAAAGCAACCTTAAAACTATGACAGAACAGCTACCGATCGCTATTATGCCGGGTAACGATTTAATGGAAAAGTTTACTCAGATAAAGTCAGTGTGTAATAAGCTTGAAGCACAATTTAATTTTCAAACATTAACCGCAAATTGGTATGGTGATGAAAATAATATTTTATTAATCAGTCTCTATCTAGAAAATCAGCAATTTGTTGATGAAGAGATAACTAAAGCTCATCAGGGAGAGATTAGCTATTTTGCTGATGATGTTTTTAGTGTTTACCAAAAAGAATATCAACAGGTAAAATGTTTTATTGCGATAACGCCAGCTGAGTTAATTCTGTTAGCGCAAGAGAAAAAATTATTACCTCGCTATATTCAAGTAAAACTGCATAAGGTACTGAATTTAATTGCCAATAAGTTAACGCTACCCCATATATAAGCAAGTGTAAGAAATAGCGTTAAACCATTGAACTCGTCAGTTAAAGACTATTCACTATGTCTTTAACCAATTCAGGACCTTGGTATATAAAGCCAGTATAAACTTGTACTAATTTAGCACCCGCGGCTATTTTCTCTTGTGCATCACGGCCACTCGAAATACCGCCAACACCGATTATAGGTAATTTATTATCTAGGGCTATTGCCAATAAACGAATAACCTCGGTACTTTTTTCTTTTACTGGCTCACCACTGAGACCCCCCTGCTCTTCTCCATGCTCTAAGCCAACCACACCTTCACGTGAAAGTGTGGTGTTAGTGGCAATAACGCCATCAATATTATTGTTGATCAAACATTGGGCAATCGATTCAATCTCTTCTTTGCTTAAATCTGGTGCTATTTTTACGGCTAACGGTACATATTTACTATGCAGTTCGGTCAGTACTTTTTGTTCCGCTTTAAGCGCGGCTAATAGCTCATTTAATGCATCACCATATTGTAATGAACGTAAACCTGGCGTATTTGGCGATGAGATATTTATGGTGATGTAGGTTGCGTAGTTATAAACTTTACGCATACAAATAAGATAATCGTCTTTAGCTTGATCATCTGGGGTATCTTTATTTTTACCAATATTAATACCCAGCACGCCTTTAAAATTTGCTTTACGTACTTGATCAATTAAGTAATCAACGCCTTTGTTATTAAAGCCCATGCGGTTTATAACTGCATTTGCTGTCGGTAAACGGAAAATACGCGGTTTTGGGTTACCCGGTTGTGGCTTAGGTGTCACAGTTCCTATCTCAACAAAGCCAAATCCCATGGCATCAAACGCGTTAATGCATTCGCCATTTTTATCTAATCCAGCCGCTAAACCAACAGGATTAGGAAAGATAATACCCATGGCTTCGACTGGTTTATCAGTAATGTTTTGTTTATAAAGTAAATTTAATGGTGTTGAACCCGATGCTTTAAAGCCTTTTATCGTCAGCTCATGAATAGCTTCAGGATCAAACTTGAATAATACTTTACGAATTGCGGAATAAAACATATTGCCTCTGGACGGATAAGTTAACGCGAAAAAACTTTAATCAAAATCGACAACGACCTAAAAAAAATCCCCACTTAGTAGTGAGGATTTTATCAGTTAAATCAATCTCGTTAAAGCTTGATTAATGGCTTTGACTTATTTTGCTGGATCGCAATTTAAACTCAGTAACATTAACTCTCTTAGCGCAACAGAGAACTTTGCAAACTCATGCGTGCGACCAATTCTAAAGTCAGCTAATATTTGGTTCCAACGCTCAAGTGGTTGAGCATTCGTCTTAATCCAGTTATTAAGTAAGTCTTCAATTTCAGGTTGTTCAACACCACAATCGCAGTGTAAAACGACTTGTGCTAATGAACGCTGCTGCCAATCAAGTTCCTCTCTAAATGAAGCTCTAGCAAGCGCTTGCCAGTGATTAGATACTGGTTGGCTAGTGATTTGATCTAAGAACCAATGCAAGTCTAAACGAACACCTAGTTTGAAGTATAAGTCAGCAACTAATTCAATTGGACGATTATCCGCTATTGAAATATCAGCAATATCCATTACCGGGAATAATGAACTTAACTGTGAAATACGTTTTGCGATTTTCACTGGAACGCCTGTTCCAACTAGATCTGTTTCAACACGTTGTAGTTGTTCAACTTCTGCGGTTACTAATAACTTATCTAAATTTTTGGCTAAATTTTCAAACGTTGGGCGATACATAGCGATTGTTTCAGCAATACCTAACGCTTTATTACGATGGCGTAAGAACCAACGTGTTGCTCGTCGTACCGTACGGCGCATTTGAAATAACATTTCAGTTTGAATAGAAGTCGAAATTTTATTATCTAATTCGGTAATTTCGTTCCAAATAGTTGATAACTCAAAAACTTCACTG
Source organism: Colwellia sp. PAMC 20917 (assembly GCF_001767295.1). GTDB lineage: Bacteria > Pseudomonadota > Gammaproteobacteria > Enterobacterales > Alteromonadaceae > Colwellia_A. The sequence goes on along the minus strand of NZ_CP014944.1, from coordinate 4,207,643 downwards.
GCCATAACATAACAATTGGCGATTTCAGCAACCGTTGCACCTGTTTCTTCATGCATGCGATTAACAAAATTGAAACCCATATCGTTACCAATATCATTGGCTAATTTTGTCGCTATAATTTCAGCACGCAGAGGATGCAGTTGCATTTGTTCTTGATACTTAACCTGTAATTGTGGAGGGAAAGCTTCAAGTAATAAACGATTGTGATAAGGGTTATCCGTGATACCTGGACAAACCAAATCTTCTTTTAAGACCATTTTACCATAGGCAAGTAGCACTGAAAGTTCTGGGCGAGTTAAGCCTTGACCTTTAGATAAACGCTCAGAAATTTCATCATCCGTTGGAATAAACTCTAAAGCACGATCTAATTTACCCGCTTTTTCTAAGCCGTGAATAAAACGCTCTTGCTCTTTTAGTTGTTTGACGCCACGCATTGCCGTAATAGACAATGAATGGGTTTGACGATAACAATCTTCTATAACAATTTTACCGACATCATCAGTCATATCATAAAGTAACTGATTACGTTGTTTAACGGTTAAGTCACCATTTTGTACTAAACTGTTTAATAATATTTTAATGTTAACTTCATTATCAGAACAATCAACACCGCCGGCATTATCAACAGCATCGGTATTGATTCGTCCGCCACGTAAACCAAACTCAACACGACCCAGTTGGGTGAAACCTAAGTTACCACCCTCACCAACAACTTTCGCTTGTAATTCTTTGCCATTGATACGCAATGAGTCGTTCGCTCTGTCGCCAACATCAAGATGGCTTTCTTTTGAACTTTTAACATACGTACCAATACCACCATTCCACAACAAATCCACTTTCATTTTCAAAATGGCTTGCATTAAATCAATTGGTGACATGGTTTGTTTTTGCGTACCGAGCATTTTCTTAATTTGTGGTGTTAACTTGATAGATTTCACATGACGGCTGAAAATCGCGCCACCTTCAGAAATTAATTCTTTGTTATAATCTTCCCAAGTACAGCCCGGCATATTAAATAAACGTTCACGCTCTACATAAGAGCTTGCTGCGTCGGGATTAGGGTCAATAAAAATATGCATATGGTTAAATGCGGCTTGTAAACGGATGTGCTTTGACAACAACATACCATTACCAAATACATCACCTGCCATGTCACCAATAGCAATACAGGTGAAATCAGTTGTTTGACAATCAATATCCATTTCGCGAAAATGACGTTTAACAGACTCCCAAGCGCCTTTAGCCGTAATACCCATCGCTTTATGGTCATAACCAACACTACCACCAGAAGCGAACGCATCGCCCATCCAGAAGTTATATTCATCGGAAATCGCATTAGCAGTATCTGAGAAGGTTGCCGTGCCTTTATCGGCAGCAACAACCAAATAAGCGTCATCGTCATCAAGACGAACAACATTCAGTGGTGGCACAATAACGCCATCAATAATGTTGTCGGTGATATCTAACAAACCACGAATGAAGGTACGGTAACATTCTTTACCTGCTTCAAATATTTCTTGTCTAGTACCGCCTACAGGGAGTTGCTTACAAACAAAACCACCTTTAGCGCCCACAGGAACAATAACCGTATTTTTAACTTGTTGAGCTTTTACTAAGCCTAAGACCTCAGTGCGGAAATCTTCTTGTCTGTCTGACCAACGTAAACCACCACGGGCGACTTTACCGCCACGTAAATGAACACCTTCAAGTTGTGGTGAATAAACAAATATTTCAAATTCAGGAAGTGGCAGTGGTACGTCACTTATCTGGCGAGGTAAGATCTTAAATGAAATGTAAGATTTTTGACCTGTGATCGGATGAGGTTGAAAATAGTTAGTACGAATGGTGGCACTGATCATTTCAACAAAACGGCGGATAATACGGTCATCATCTAAGTTAGCGACATTATCAAGAGATTTTTCAATATCAGCACTGACTTTATTTAACGCTTTTTCTGAAATTTTCGTCATTGGATTAAAGCGGAAAATAAAGAATTTAATCAGTAATTCGGCAATATTGGGGTAACGAGCAAAAGTATCTTCGATATAATTTTGGCTAAAGGTACCGCCAATTTGACGCTCATATCGTGCATAAGCACGGATAATAGAAACTTCGCGACCACCAAGCTCGGCACCTAAAATTAAACGGTTAAAACCATCATCTTCTAAATCACCCGCCCAAACTTTTGCAAAGGCGTCTTGGAACAAGTTTTGTACTATTTCAAGGGTGAACTTACCTTGTCCGGTCAGTAACATCGAAAAGTCTAAGATCCAACAATGTTCACCCGTTAATGTTTTAACTAAGTAAGGGCTTTCACCAATAACGCGTAAACCGAAGTTTTCAAGGATAGGTAAAATATCTGACAAGTGAATGGGGTCGCCAGTATGGAACAATTTTAATTTTACGTGGCGGCTGTTAGCACTTTCTTCTTGTGGTTGATAAAACAACATTTCCAGCGGATTTTCTGCTGATAACGACTCAAGTTTTTCAATATCAACGATTGCCGTACCCGGTAACACTTCATCTTTGTAAGATTGTGGAAAACTACAGTATTTACGACTTAATGTTTTACCTTTAGCTTCACCTTTATGAGAGTTCAGAGATGCTGCGAGTTTATCATCCCAGCTTCTTGCTGCTTCATTTAAGTTCTTTTCAATTTGTTTCACGTTGATATCTGCTTTAGTTGATTTAACACGAACAATATAGTGGGTACGCGCTTGTGCTGATTCAGAAAAGTAAGTGGTAAACTCGACTTCTTGACCGCTACCAAATGCTTCTTTGAGTAACTTTTGGGTATTAACACGTAATTCAGTGTTATAACGTTCTCTGGGCACATAGACCATACAAGAGTAGAAACGATCAAAGGCATCACGGCGAACAAAGAGTCCAGAGTAATCACGTTCTTGCATTTGGAAAATGCCTAAAACATTTTTTAATAATTCATCTGTGCTACTTTGTAATATTTCGTCACGTGGGTAAGTTTCTAAAATATTAATCATCGCTTTATACGCGTGAGTACCACGAGCAAAACCAGAGCTTTCACAAACGGTGGTTACTCTAGACTTTATTAACGGTAAATCTAAGGCACTATTGGTATAATAAGCAGAGCCAAATAAACCAACAAAGCGTTCCTCACCAATAACATTACCTTTAGCATCGAAACGTTTTACGCCAATATAATCTAAGTGGGCAGGACGATGTACGCGTGACCGAGAATTGGTTTTGGTCAAAATTAACGGGTTAACCCCTAAAGCAAGCTCACGAGCAGAACTAGATAATGTTGAGATTAAGCGCTCTACTGTGCCATCAGAGCGCTTCATTAATCCTAAACTTGATTCAACATTGGCCGAGAGTGCCATATCACCTGTTAAGGTTTTAACATTGTATGAACGATAGCCTAATAGAGTGAAGTTATCGTTTAACATCCACTTTAAGAACTCTAGTGCGTCATCATGATCATTGATTGAACAAGGTAACTTTGCTTCGGCTGTTTCGGTGATCACTTCACCAAGACGGGCACGCATGGCTTGCCAATCATCAACCGTTATCGCAATGTCATTAACCACTGAATGAAGCTCTTTGGTTATTTTATCAAGGACTTTTTGATCGGTTTGACGGTCAACTTCAATAAAGAAAACAGCGACAGCCGTTGCCGATTTTAACGATTTATTAGCGGCTGCCGATAAACGTGTAATTTGATTTTTGTCATCACGAATAATATTAATAGGACTATTTAACATTAAATGCGGTGATAAGCCTAAACGGTTAAGGGCAATTCGCAATGAATCAACAAGAAATGGCATATCGGCGATAATGACTTCGATAATAGTATGACTTGATTTCCAGCCATGCTTAGAAACTTGAGGATTAAAAACTTTAATCACCGGTGCATTATTTTGGTGACCATTTAACGAATTCCACAGACTTAACGTCGCACCGTACATATCACTATCGTTACGATGCTCTAAATCAAGCGTAGAAATATTGCTATAAAGGAGCTCTGCAAACTGCTCAACGAGCGGAGCTGTCTTAGCGGGAACTTTTTGCTGAATTAACTGTGCTACATTCGAGAGTATCACTGAGGGTAAACCGTCTACTAACGCCATGCCGTTTTCCTTTTTGGATAAAACGCTGTTGTACTGAATCATTTCAAAATTGATTATTTAAAACAATTAACAGGGTAATTTGTATAATTTTTTATATAAATATTTATTATTGTCTAAAAGAATAGACTATATATGCGATTTTATTAAGAATTTTAGGCTATTGCGAGGAATATTTTACTATTTATGGTGATTAATTATTTACAGCGGCTTGTCAAAATTACTGAGAGTAATTGTTTATTCACTTGTTATAAATAGAAAATGACCTTTCGGTCATTTTCTTGTTTATTTATGCAGGTTTAACGTATTAACCTTATTTCTTATTAGGCCATAAAAAAGCAGCAATAGCAGGTAGGACCAGTACTGCAGCGATCATATTCACCAAGAACATGAAGGTTAAGAGTATTCCCATATCGACTTGAAATTTCAAATCTGACCAAAACCAGGTTGAAACGCCAATCGCTAAAGTAACACCGGTTATTAATACCGCACTGCCTCGCTCTTTCAAAGCGAGTAAATAAGCTTCTTGAACTTGGTAACCCTCACGCAATTTTATACTCATCGTTGATAAGATATAAATACCGTAATCGACACCAATACCAACACCTAAAGCAATAACCGGAAGTGTAGAAACCGTTAGGCCAATATCAAGTGCGGTCATTAACCATTGCGCTAACGTTGACACGACATAAAGCGGCACGATAACGACAATCGTGGCACGCACACTTCTAAAGCTAATGAAACACAATAAAGTTACCGCGCCGTAAACGTAAAGCATCATCGGCGTTTGCGCTTCAGCAACCGCTTCATTAGTCGCTGCCATAACACCAACAGGGCCAGAGGCAAGTTTAAACTTAACCTCGTCTGTTTCTAATGCCTGAGTAACAACTTTTACTTTATCAACAACTCGATTAATGGTTTCAGCTTTGTGATCTTCTAAGAAAAGAATCACGGGCATAACACTACAATCACTGTTCAATAGGCCACTTGTTGAAGGTATTCGGGCAATTGATTGCACTAATGTTTGTTGGTTGCGAGATAGAACACGCCATCTAGCATTACCTTCGTTATAACCAGCATTCACAATTTTAGCAACTGACGCTAAACTGATTGCTGATTGCACACCAGCCGTATTTTCCATCTGCCATTGAAAGGTATCTATTAAGTCCATTGTCTCGTAAAAAGTACATGAATCAGCAGGGCTTTCAACGATCACTGACATATAATCAACACTGATAGCGTAACGGTCAGTAATTAAAAAAGTGTCTTGATTATAACGTGATGTCTCATGTAAAGATGGAGCGCCCGCATGAAGCTCTCCTATTTTCATGTCTTGTGAGTAATAGTATCCAGCAGCATATAAAACAGCGGTTATAACAAGTATAACTGTTGCAATTCGCTTGGTGGCAAACGAAGACATTACATCCCAGACAGTGACTTTGTTCTTATCTGCTATTTTAGGCTCAACTTTAGGGACATGAATAAAGGAAACCAATAAAGGGAGTAAAATTAAATTGGTTAAAATAATCATCGCAACACCCAGAGATGCAGTAATAGCCAATTCACGAATAATACCGATATCAATAGAAAGTAACGTTAAGAAACCGACCGTATCAGACAGCAAGGCGATACCGCCTGGTATCAACAACAAGCGAAAGCTCATTTGTGCGGCTTCTTTGGATGTTGCTCCCTTACTAACCAGTTTGGAGACCGAGTTAATCATTTGTACGCCATGGCTGACACCAATGGCAAACACTAAGAACGGCACTAGAATCGACATCGGATCGAGCCCAAACCCTAAAGTAGATAACATCCCTAATTGCCAAACAACGGCAACCAGCGAACATGCTATGGGTAAAAGGGTTAGAGAAATAGAACGACAAAACCAAAAAACCATCAGCGTGGTAATAACAATTGCAATGGCAAAGAAAGCAACAACGCCTTTCGCGCCCTCAGCAACATCGCCAACCATCTTACTAAAACCAATAATATGGATACTGATATTATCTTTTTCGAATTTTCCTCTAATTTGCTGCTCAAGTTGCTCAGCAATAACAAGTGTATCTAAGCGTGCCCCTGTTTGTGGGTCTGTATCCATTAAGGACGCTTTAACCATGGCACAACTGTAATCGTCAGCAACGATACTACCAACGATACCTGCTTTCTCAATATTGGCTTTAACAACAGCTAAACCTTGTGAGTCAGGCTGAAAATTTGCCGGGATAACCGGACCACCGGCAAAACCGTCTTCAACAATTTCAACAAAACGGGTACTCGGTGAATATAATGATTTAACTTGAATACGGTCAACACCAGGAATGAAAAATAACTGATCATGAACACCCTTTAGCGCGCCAAAGAAAGATTCATTAAAAATATCTCCTTCTGTGTCACAAACTGAGATAAGCACGTTATTAGCGCCACCAAAGTTTTCTCGATATTCAAGATACGTTTTCATGTAGGTATGATTAAGGGGAATGTGCTTTTCAAAAGCCGCATCAAGCTTTATTTGGCTCGCTTGAAAAACAAGAAAAATACTGGCTAGTACGAAAGCAACAAGCACCATGACTCTTTTACGGAACATGGTGGCTTCGATAACATTAATAAGGGATTCTATTTTCATTTAATTTACTTCATCTGCTTCAGTGGAATTGGCGGTAATAGTATTTATCGATTTACTTTTATTTTAACTTAGTCAGTGCAATGACTTTAAGACCAACTTCAGAAACGATGACTAACTGGTTATTAAACCAAACACCGCTAATTAACGCTTTACCGTCAGCTTGAATATTTAAAGAGAAGCTAACGCCATCATCGTCACTTTTTAAAATAACACCATTATTTCCTAAGACAAAAATACTACCGTTATCACCGAGCACTATCGAATTTAATAAGGCTTGGGTTTTGGTGTTAATATGTTGCCAAGGTGTGCCACTTTTTAAACTGCGAAAAATATTACCGCGCAAACCAACAACTAATAAATTTCCTTGCTGAGTGCGAGCAATGTCATTGAATGAACCTTGATATATTTTATCAAACGGCAACCATTTGTTGGCAAAATCATTGCTTTTAGCAATTAAACCTACTTCGCCAACCATATAAAGCGTACGACCGTCTTTAAAGATACTATTGAAGTGGGCAAGTATACTGCCTTGCTCATCTAAATAAGCCTCTTCATCTTGTTCTTTTAATTCTTCTAAGTAAGCGAGGTCTTCAGGGAATAGAAATTCACCATGAAATTCAAATGCCCAATTTTCACCACCATCACTGGTGCGATATTGCTGACCATATGCGCCTATCGCTATGCCTTCGTTTTTATCCTTGAACATAATATCGAGTAAAGGTTTTTGCTTAGCGGGTAAATGTTGTTGTACTTGCCAATTTTCGCCGCCATCACTAGAAAATAATATGGTGGCGTCATGTCCGACAGCCCAACCATGAGTAGCATCAATAAAATAGACTGCCGTTAAGGTAGAACGAACGGGAACGTTAGCTTGACGCCATGTAATTGCGTCGCTTGAAAGTAAAATATGACCACGTTCACCTACAGCGACAAGCTGCTTATCGTTGATTTTGAAAATATCAAGCATAAGTGATTTACTGGCTAAAGGTGCTTGAATAGCAGGAAGTTGCTGCGAAAAAGCATTAAGGAAGAATAAAGCGCTAAAAAGGAAAGCCAACAGACGTTGCATAAAGAAGAATTCTCATTCGTTAATAAATAATTAAAGTGTTACTTTTATCACATCATCCATGACATTGTTAAAGTTTCTTATCTTTTAAAGTATAACGGCTGAGCGTTGTCAGCCGTTATAAATGTTTAAAACCTAGCGGTTATCTGCGTCCTTCACGTCTTAATGCAGAAGAAGTAAATGATATATCATCTAACTCAGCTGAAAAGTCATACATTTTAGCTTCATTATCTAAGCCCATTGCTATGTAGCGACGAGACTGTAAATCATGGAACACTTCAAGTGTAGACCATTGTGTAGGAACTTCGTAATAATTCAAACCATGGGCAACACCAACACGATATAACTCGTCACGGTTATCGTAAATATCGGTTACCGCAATTTGCCAGCTATCTTCATCAATAAAGAAAACACGTTTTTTGTAAGTATGGCGTGTATCTGATTTTAAGTTAGCTTCGACAACCCATACACGATGTTTTTCATAACGAACATGTTCTGGGTTAATGTGACCTGGCATTAAAATATCCGCATATTTTAATGAGTCGCTGTGTAAACGATAATCATTGTAAGGGATCAATAATTCCTGCTTCCCTTTTAATGTCCAGTTGTAACGGTTTGGTGCGCCGTTAAACATGTCGAAATCATCTGTGGTACGTAATCCATCAGACGCTGTACCTGGCGTGTCATAAGCAACATTCGGTGCACGGCGAACACGACGTTGTCCGGTGTTGTATGTCCAAGCTTGGCGTGGTGTTTGTATTTGGTTCATTGTTTCATGAACTAATAATGCGGTACCCGCTAAACGTGCTGGTTCAGTTACTTTTTGCTTAAACTTAAACAAAATATTAGTTTCTTTAAGTTTATCTGCTGAAGCACCTTTAACCCCATATGGGATCATTAGCTGATCGTCAAAACCTAAATAAGTATAATCACCAGAAGCGGTGGGAGCTGCTTGACCCCCTTCTCGTGTTAAAGATTCACCACGATAACGTAAAATGTGATTCCAAATAGCTTCTAAGCCATCTTGTGGTACCGGAAATGGGATACCAACAGCCGCGTTAACAATACCATTACCGCCTTCAACTAATTCTGTACGTCCGGCATTATCAATACTTGCTTGATAAACATGCTCAGGGTAAGAAGCTGAACGTCTTGATTGATAAACATTCATTTTATAAGTATCAGGGTATGTTTCAAATAACTTGACCTGACCCGGCGTTAACATGGCTTTATATTCACCCACATTAGCAGCAGTGATCGTGTATTTTACTTTGTCGGTAGAAAATGGATCTATATGGTGATCACCAACGGTATAGCCAGCAGGAACAGAAGTAATACCACCGTTCCATGCAGGAATAGAACCGTCTTTATTGGCTGCACGTACTGCGCCAATCGGTGTTAATTCTTTACTTAACTTTGCGACCTCAGTCGATGAAACTTTAGCTAAAGTTGCTGTTGACACAATAGCCAAACTTACTGCAACTGAGGCTAATGTTAATTTTTTTAGTGAATTTTTCATAATATTGCTCATTAACTTAGCCCTTATATAGAATATTTAATGCTGAATGAAATGTAATCGCGATCTGCTATTTGATTGGTTGTACCTACGCCATCCCAAAAACCGTTATAGTTAATGTCTGCTGACCAGCGACTTTGGTAATTAAAGTTAATACCTAAAGCCACAGACTTACGTTTTTCAACAAATAAGAATAATGGATCTGGTGTCGTACCTTTAACATCATGAGAGAAGACCACACGTGGTGAAATGTTAATACCAGCGATAACGTTATTAAAGTCTAACTTAGCAATTGCACGGTAACCCCAAGCAAATGCGTCTGGGAACGGGTTAGTTTCAACACCGTCCTGAACCGCCATTTCTAAACCTTCTTTACCGGCAATGCCACCGTTACGTGCAGTACCTGGACCATTTAATCGTAATACGTCTTGGTCAGGCATATCTTGCAGGTTAATACCACCCACTTCAACTAATGTTGTTAACTGGCTGGCGCCAAATGAAGGACCCCAAAGATGCGTTAGCGTTGTTTGTGCTTGCAAAGTATCTGATAGAACAAAACCATCAGCATGTTCGCCGCCCTGGAATATTGGCATTTGAGAAATACCATCAAGCTCAGTGCGACCTTGATCATTCGCTAATTGCTGAGGCATCGCCGCAAACAATAACTCAACATCGTCAATTTGCAACGGTTCATCTTGGCGGTAAGTAATTTCACCGGCAACAGAAGTTGTGCCTAATACGGTGTTAAAGCTCATCGCATAAACTTTAATATCTTCTACATAATCAAGTTCTACACGAGAGAATGCTTTCAAATTTGTATAATTTTCTTCAGTAATAGCGCCTGAAAGTAACATACCAATATCATGACCAATAGCTTCATTACTAAAATCAGCAGTAACACCAGCAAATATTGGGCGACGGCTATGGTAATTCATGTGGTAAAGACTGATTTCGGTGTCGTTGAAGTCAGGTAAAAACCATGATAAACGAAGACCATACTGACCACCATCTTCAGGTTCATTTTCTGCATCAGCTTGACGCAGTGTAACCTTCGTTGGAAAAGCGCCTAAATAGGCTGCGCCGATACTTTCAGCAGGAACAGCGCCAGCAGCAATAGCACCACTAAGGGTATTTAGACCTTCAATAAGATAATCTAAGTCCATATCAGGGTTACTACCAAAGCCTAATTGAACATTATTAAATTGACCACCGTCGCCAGCAAAGTCATTAGTTGAGAAGTAGCTACCCGGTGCTGGTAACACTGTTTTTTCCCAGTTGTACTGGTAGAAGGCTTCAATATTGAAATTCTCAGAAACACCGAGTGAACCCCAAATTGCACCAAAAGGAATAAAGGCTTCTTTTAATTCTGAGCCAGGAGCACGAAGACGAGCGATATCAACAGGGTTTAACTCACTAATACCGTGAGAGATTAAAGTACTTTCACCCCAGCTAATCACTTGTTGGCCGACACGAACAGAAAGCGGCATGTCACCTACAACGAAATCACCATAAACGAAAGCATCAAGTAATCTTACGTCATTACATAATTGATCACTTGCTTCACTGTCACGACAAGGGTCGTTTCTAACCTCTGATAAAGGATTAGTCCACGCTCGGATGCCTTCACTCATTTCAAAATCATAGAAATACATGCCACGAACGAACAAACCAAAGTTTTCATAACGAACTTCTAGTTCGTGTGAACCTTTGATTATCTGAGAAAAGGTATCACCGGCGTTATAGTTAAGGTTAGCGTTATCACCATTGGTTGAATAACCGCCTTTTCCATTCCATACCGTTGCTGGATCAGGATTTGGATTTAATGATGGATGATAATTACTAAAATCAAAACCATTATTAAAATTGTTTGATTTACCAACATTATCATTCCAGTTGCGATCTTCTACACGCCAACTTTGACCGTAACTAAACGTTGAATCAAAAGTAACGTCGAAGTTGCCTAATGTAAAATTCTCTGCTTGTGCTTGGCTTACTGTCGCTAAACAAACAAGCGCAGCGGTTATACTGGCAGCTAAAGGTTTTTTATAAAACCGATTGCGAGGGCTATATTTCATTTATTCTCTCCCCAGAGCGTGTAGATTATATTTTATTTTTATCATCGCTACTTACTATTTGAAATAAGTGGTCTAAAACAATAATTGCATCATTTTATCAATGGTGCAAGAGGTAAAAACAATTGATAATACCCCGTGTTTTAATGACTTCTAATCAATAAAAAGCGAATCAGACACTACTGTTTTAAACAAGCGTTTAAAACAAAAAATTCTTCATATAGATTTTAACAAGTAGTTACTTGTATTAAGTGTTACAGCGAAACAGGCCAATTGTCTTCAAACACATCAAATGGTCCGACCACTGTTTAAAGCTAATACTCTAATCATGTCATTTTTGTCACAGATAAAAATTTATTATTTTCAGTTTCTAGACAAAAAAGCCCCCTAATACCAGTAGATAATAAATATTTTCGCATATGCATTGCCGGAAATTGTACCCGCACTCCTTGAGTTGTAGTGACAACCATCTGCTGAGCTTTACCTTCATAATAAGGGAAAAACTCAGCAGTGGTCATATTTATTGAAAAGAAATATTTCATAAAAGAGTTAGCTCGCTAAGGCCGCATCAAGTTTTTCTTTTAAGTCTTTTGATAAGTTTTTAAGTGTAGTCAACTTCTCTAATTCTGCTCGCATCAATTCCTGTCTAGATAAATCAAAAGATCTAAATTGAATTAAAGGCGTAATGAGCCTTGAAGCCACCTGTGGGTTTATTTCATTCAACAAAGCGATTTGCTCAGCGAGAAACTGATAACCCTGGCCTGACTGACAATGAAAATAACGCGGATTATTAACGCTGAAGCTACCCACTAATGAACGTGCCCGATTTGGATTCTTTAAGCTAAATAACGGGTGAGTTAATAAGTTACCCAGTGAACTAAAAATATCTGCGCTAGATTGTTGAGCCGCAATACTAAACCACTTATCCATGACTAATGCTGTACTCTGCCATTTTTCTTCAAAATGCTGTAACTGCCCTGCTAAGTCAGCTGAGTTGTTGTCAGCTGAGCAGACTAATGCTGCCAGAGTATCCGTCATATTATCTGACGATTGATATTGCTCTACTACCTTGCTCTTTTGATGCTCAAGTAAAGAGAGGTAAGACAAACAAACATTTTTTAGTGCGCGTTGACCAACTTCTTTACCGCCATATATATAGGAGAACGATTTATTGTCAGTAAAGGCTTTCTCAAAACTTGCGGTTAAGCCGGTCACTAAAAACAACTTCACTGCGGCAATAGCATTGACTACTTTGATAGGATCAACCTCTGCTATTTCTGCGACAACTTCGTCAAAACTAGGCAGTGATAATTGTTCAGCTTTAAAGGAATTATCGGTATTTGCGTCAAAAATAGCTTGATAAGTCGTTAATAAACTCTGTGGCAGAACAAAGCTACTGTCATCGACTAACGCTTTAATATAATTCAACATCAATTGCTGACCAGCATCCCAACGACAAAACTCATCATCAGCAAAAGCCATAATGGTTGCCAGCTCTTTATCTGTTTGCTTAATCGTAAGCTTCACCGGCGCTGAAAAATCTGCCAATATCGCTAGCACAGGTTTAACAGCAAGATTGTCAAAGGTCCATGTTTGCTGCTCAGTGGTTAACTCAAGTAACTCACGTCGGATCACCTTATTGTTTTCGATAAGTTCAATAGCAACAGGAATATGTAATGCTTTACCCTCGCTACCATCTTTTTGATTTGGATTTTTCTGGGTCAAGGTTAATTGGTACTGTCCCTCTGAAAAAAGCTCATCTACAGATAATGTCGGTGTACCCGACTGATAGTACCAGCCTTTAAATAAATCAAGGTCAACACCCGAGGCATCTGACATCGCGTTAATAAAGTCATCACAGGTCACAGCCATACCATCGAAGCGAGCAAAATATAAGTCCATGCCTTTTCTAAACTTAACTTCTCCTAATAAGGTATTAATCATGCGGATGACTTCAGCACCTTTTTCATAAACGGTTAAGGTGTAAAAATTATTCATTTCTAGTACTTTTTCAGGACGAATAGGATGAGCCATCGGTCCCGCATCTTCAGCGAACTGTTTTGAACGCAGCAATCTCACGTTTTTAATACGGTTTACTGCAGCACTGTGCATGTCTGCGCTAAACTGCTGATCGCGAAATACTGTTAAACCTTCTTTTAGACTTAACTGGAACCAGTCGCGGCAAGTTACCCGATTACCCGTCCAGTTGTGAAAGTATTCATGACCGATCACAGCTTCAATATTAAAGAAATCAGTATCGGTGGCACTCTCATTATCTGCTAAAACAAATTTCGAATTAAAAACATTTAAGCCTTTATTTTCCATCGCCCCCATATTGAAGAAGTCGACAGCTACAATCATATAGATATCGAGGTCATAAACTAAACCAAAGGTTTCTTCATCCCAAAGCATCGATTTTTTTAGTGATGCCATAGCATGCTGAGCTTTAGGTAAGTTACCTTTATCAACAAATATTTCTAATGCCACATCGCGTTTATCTTGGGTGGTAAAGGTATCAACAAGTAAGTCAAAATCACCGGCAACTACAGCAAATAAATAACAAGGTTTTGGATGAGGGTCATACCAACAAGTAAAATGCTTCCCTTGTGGTAAATCACCCGCTGCAGTTTTATTGCCATTTGATAACAAATAAGGGTAACGCTTTTTATCAGCGATGACTTTGGTTGAAAAGATCGACATCACATCAGGACGATCTAGGTAATAGGTTATACGTCTAAAACCCTCGGCTTCACATTGTGTACAAAAAGCGCCGCCCGACTTAAATAATCCTTCGAGTGAGGTGTTATTAAGTGGGTCAATTTCAGTCACTATGGTTAGTATAAATTCATCAGCGCTAATATCTAGCGTTAACTGTGTGTCACTGACCTGATAATAACTTTCAGGTAAGTCTTGATGATCAATTTGTAGTGAAATAAGTTTCAATTGCTCGCCATCAAGCACTAATTGCTTAGCCTCTTTATTTTCACGTTTAATCGCCATAGTACTGGTTACTATGGTTGCCGTGTCAGCAAGTTCAAAGGTCAAATCGACGGTAGTAATAGAAAAATTTGAAACTTGGTAATCAGATAAATAGCGCGCGGTAAAATCAGTCATGAGGGTTTCCTTTTTGAAAATATAAAGCCTGCAAAAACAGGCTTTATATTATGTCGATATCAAGCGTAAATAAAGGATGAATATCCTCTTTTTATCGCAATGTTCTTTGATGTTAGCTCTTTATTGCTTCGTCACTGTTTGTTGCTAACATTTTAATTTTAAAACCGGTGTAACCATAAATAATGGCAAGCACCGGATTAATTAAATTAAAAAAGCAGTAAAAAATATAATCGTATGATGTTAATGCCAAAGCGCCAAACATAAAGGCACCACAAGTGTTCCATGGAATTAACGGTGAAGTAATAGTACCTGAATCTTCTAACGTACGACTTAATAGTGTTGGATGAAAACCTCGGCGTTTAAATTCAGCTTTAAACATACGACCAGGCATAACTATCGCCATATATTGATCTGCTGTTATTAAGTTAGTACCAATACAAGTTGCAACAGTGCTGGCGATTAAGCTTCCCGTTGATTTAGCTGTTGAGAGAATGGCTTTAACAAATTTATTTAGCATACCTAAATGCTCTAACACGGCACCAAAACTTAAGGCACACATTACCAACCAAATCGTGTTTAGCATACTCGACATACCGCCACGACTAAGCAACTCATCAATTTGTTTGTTGCCAGTATTAACCACTACGCCATCAAAAAATGCTGTCCAAACCACGGTTATATAGGCTTTAACGCCACTAACACCTTCTGCAGCCATGTTTAAAATAAGCTCTTGCTGAAAAACTAACGCCCAAACAGCGCCAATTAAAGCGCCAATCGCCACAGCAGGAAATGCCGGTACTTTTTTAAAGGCTAAATAAAGTAAGATAAAAAGTGGGATAAGATTAAGTATAGAAATATTATAAGTTGCATCTAGTGTGGTCAGTAAGGCGTCAATACTTGCGGTGTCTCCAGTTACATCTGAAGAGTGATCAAAGCCAATAATAAGAAACAGCACCAAGGCTATGCTAATAGAAGGTATTGTGGTCCATAACATATATCGAATATGTTCAAATAATTCACTGCCTGCTACTGCAGGAGCAAGGTTAGTCGTTTCAGATAACGGTGATAATTTATCACCGAAATAAGCACCTGAAATAACAGCACCCGCCGTAACCGCGGTCGACATTTCAAAACCGTTAGCAATGCCAATAAAGGCAACACCGACCGTTGCCGCTGTAGTCCAAGAACTGCCAATACTCATTGCGACAATACCACAAACTAAACAAGCAGCGGCGTAGAACCAACTAGGGTCAATAATTTGTAAACCATAATAAACCATCGTAGGCACAGTACCAGACAGTAGCCAAGTCCCTATTAATGAGCCAACCGCTAACAGTATTAAAATTGCCCCCAAAGAAATAGAAATACCACCGACAATTGACTTCTCAATCGACTGCCACGTATAACCATTCTTGATACCAATCACAATCGCTATGCCCATAGCGAGTAATAAAGCAATTTGATTTGGACCATAAGAGGAGTTGTCAGCAAAATACCAAACGGCTGTTGTTAACATAACAACTAATGCAAAAATAGGAATTAACGCATCTAGCATGCTCGGTTCTTTGTGGGTGTTGATTACTACGGGTTGATTGTCTTTTTCTGGCTCTGTCATGTGCGATGCCGACCTTAAGTTTTTTATAGTTATAATTTTTAATGTTTATACCATTTTTATTAACAAGTTATATTATTTTTCATTTTTAAAAATAATATAACGCTAATCAAACTGATATTAATCACAAACCCCTAAAAGTCAGGGTAACGCATATAGGCTAATCTATAGAGAAAATTGAGTTTAGCTTTTTTCTTACATAAAAGCCGCAATTAAGCGGCTTTTTAGAGTGGGTAATCATTATTTTTTAGCGACTTTACCCAGCGAGATCAAATCAAAAGTTATCTTAGCCGTTTCATCTAAAAACGGATCTAATTCTTCTAACTCATCGGGTAAGTCTTCAAGTGATTTCACTTTTTCTTTACCCATAACAACTAATCGTTCATTAACACGAATAAGTTGCTTCGCTTTTCGTTCTTCACGTTTTTCTTTACGTTCATCTAACTTAAGAGAAATAGTTTTATCATCTTTCTCTTTTTGATAAACCGCAATATCATCAAGTAAGTAGTTAAACTCACGATTACCTTTAACACGTTCACTATGCAGTGAAGTAAGGTACGTTAAGTCAGCCGACAAGTTACCTAAAGCTTGATATTTTGCCTTAGGGATTTGATCCCAAGGTAGCGCATTTTCCTCTCGACTTTCTCCCCAGTCTTCTGGGTCAACAGCCGTTGGAAAAGCAATGTCGGGTAAAACACCTCTATGCTGAGTACTACCACCATTGATACGGTAAAACTTAGCGATGGTAAATTGAATACTACCTAATGGATTATCATAAAGGTCATAAATTCGCCCTAGTCCACGATGTTGCTGAACAGTGCCTTTACCAAAGGTATGTTCACCAACGATTACCCCACGACCATAATCTTGAATCGCTGCGGCAAAAATTTCAGAAGCAGAAGCACTGTATCTGTCAACCATCACAGTTAATGAGCCGTCATAAGAACTGACACCATCATCATCACTATTAACTTGTACTCGGTTTGCACCATCACGTATCTGTACAACGGGGCCTTTATCAATAAATAAACCCGTTAATAATGTTGCTTCACGCAATGAACCACCGCCATTACCACGTAAATCAATAATAATACCAGCGACTTGTTCGGCTTTAAGTTTATCGAGTTCTTTGTTCACATCGCGCGATAAGTTATTATAAAAACTAGGTATAGTGATAATGCCTAATTTTTTCGACTTTTCATCACCTTTAGTTTCAAAATACACTTCAGACTTTGCTGCTCTGTCTTCAAGGACTATTTTATCGCGAACAATCGTAACAACTTTAATAACGGCATCATCTTCTGCTTCCGCTGGCAAAATTTGCAAACGAACTTTGGTGCCCTTAGGTCCTTTGATGAGATCTACAACATCATCTAAACGCCAACCGATAACATCTTCAAATTTATCATCGTCTTGCGCAACACCAACGATTCGGTCTTTAGGTTTTACTTCTTTTGACTTGTCTGCTGGTCCACCAGGAACAACGCTATTGATAACCGTATAGTCTTCTTCAGCTCTAAGTACCGCACCAATGCCTTCAAGAGACAGATTCATGTCCATTTGAAATTTTTCAGCATTTCTTGGTGATAAATAAGAGGTGTGAGGTTCAACAACGCGAGCAAAGCTATTCATGACGACTTGAAAAACATCTTCACTTTCACTTTGTTTTAATCTTTTAATCGCATAACGATAGCGTTTGCCTAAAACTTCTTGCACTTTAGGCCATTCTTTACCCGCTAAGGTTAAATTTAGGGCGTCGTACTTAACTTTTAAGCGCCATAACTCATTTAATTCTGCACTATCTTTTGGCCAATCAGCTTCTTCACGGTCGAAGTTATAAACTTCGTTTATGGTAAAGTCGAAAGCTTCTTTTTCTAAAAGGCTTAATGCATATTCATAACGCTCGGCACGTCTTTGAAGGTTTAAGTTAAATATGTCATAGGCGATATCTAACTTACCACGAGAGATTATCTGATCAAATTCAAGACGATGCTTTTGAAAGTCTTCAATATCGGTCGCTAAAAAAACATTTCGAGCATAATCAAGTTGTTTTATATAACGGTCAAATATTTTTTCGGAAAGTACATCATCCATGTCAACTTTCGAGTAATGGGCTCGAGTAAACTGCGCAGTAACGCGTTTACTCGATGCAGCATGCTGGCTTTCAGGAGCCAATATGGGTAGCGAGTCTACCTTATCAAGATTTTCGACAGCAAAGATGTTCATTGCTGATAGCGACAAAGAAACGGCAATTGCGATACGACAAATTTTTAGCATGCCCAAAACACTCCAATTTATTCAGTAAATATATTTTTAATTTGTGTCTTAACAACCATTCCTGAATTTAATTGTACACTCACATCTTTACCAGCAACTTCAGTGATAATAGCGTTCATAGGCGAGTTGCCTAATTTAACTTTAACGCTTTTACCAACAACGACTGCGCTGTCTTCAACAGGAACAAGTTTAACTTCTGCTTTAGTATGTGTCGATTTAGTTGATTTTACCGACTTAAACTTAGCTTGTTTTTCTTGCTTTGCTTCTAGGTTGTGAGCAGACGGTTTTGCTTCAGTAGGATTGTCTGACTTATTAAGCTTAGATCCTTTATAAGGCTTTTTGCTTGCTTTGTCGTGTTTGTTTTTGTTACCAAATTTGTCTTGGCTTTCTTTTAGTGTCTTACTGGCATAGTCAGCTTGCTCTTGATCTATCTCAGCAGAGTCATTGCCATCGATGTCAACACGAAAGTTACCCAACTTAACCGCTTTCAAATAACGCCAGCTGCTAGTGTAATGTCTTAATGCTTGGCGTAAGCGAGTTTTACTTACAGTGCCATCTTCCGCTAAATTTGCAGACAAATCTTGAAAGATGCCGATTTTAAGCGCTTTAGCTGGACCATCAACCGAAAAACACTTAGGAAATTTATCCGCTAAATAAGCAATGATTTCCTTTGTGCTTAACCGCTTAACTTCAGTTTCTTGCTCTGCTGTTACCGGTGTTTGTAGTGCAACGTCAGTATCAACTGCAACGTCAGTAGTTACTTCAGTTTCAGTATTACTCATTTCTGTTTTGCTCACTTCGTTTACTATTTTAGTGTCCATAAATACAACTTTTTAAAATTTCTTAAATCTAAGAGGTTAAATCTTGAAGGTACTGTTCACGGTTATCCAACAAATGTTGGCACCAGTCATAAATATCTTCACTATCTATGTCAGGTAGTGATTCTTGGCAAATCCAAGTGTCCCAAACCAAAGATAATAATTGCGCTAATATCTCTGGTTCAATATCTTCTTCGGCTAAATCATAAATCAGATGATAAATTTCATTTATTCGTTCGGCAACGAATTCTTCTTGGCCATCCCAGTCACCGACAATACTTTCGCTAACGAGATAATCATGAATAACGATAATTTCTTTCATTAGTTTAACACGCCATGCTTGATGATCATATTTTCAAATAAATTAATTATTGCTTCCAAACCTTGTTGATCAATTTCATCAAAATGATCATAGGCTGTGCTATCTATATCAAGGACAGCAATGATATTGTCACCGACTTTTACCGGAATAACAATTTCTGAATTACTACTTGCATCGCAAGCAATGTGACCATCAAACGAATGAACGTCGGCAATACGTTGTGTGGTGCTTTGGCTAACTGCCGTGCCACAGACCCCTGTGCCAACAGGAATACGAATACAAGCCACTTTACCCTGAAAAGGCCCTAAAACTAGTTCATTATCAATTAAACGATAAAATCCAACCCAGTTTACTTGTGATAAGTGCTCAAACAGTAAAGCGCTAATATTTGCCATGTTAGCAATAATATCAGGTTCATCGCTGATTAAGGCATCAACTTGTTGGTAAAGTTCTTGATATAAATCATTTTTATTCATAAATACCGGTATTCTTATGTTTATCAAAGATAAGTGATGGTCAAAAAACGCATAACATAACCCGATAACCCGTGAAGTTAAAGCAATTATTACAGATTTTACGCACTTTTAACTTATATTGCTGCTAATTGGCTTAACTGCCGCTTTATTTCTCGGTTTTTATGGCAAAAGTAACATTCACTTGTGCCACAACATTATTTTCCGCTACTTGTGAATTAAAACCGGCGTTACTTCTACCGGCCATAACATAAGTGTTTGGAGTGTGATAAGCAGACTCGGTCAAATTTGAAACTTTACCTAAGGTAACGCCCATTTGCTCTGCAATAGTGGTGGCTTTTTGATGCGCATTTTTTAAGGCATTGATCAGCGCTTGTTGATACAAAACGTCAGCGTTTACTATTGAAGTTTGCAAAGCAGAAATGCGATTAACACCGATTTTAACAACATTATCGAGTAATTGGTCATAGCGCGAAAAGTCGGTAAAAGTCACTTTTATGGTACGAGACACTTCAAAATAAATTTTTTCTTGCTGAGCCACAGAGTTATCTGTTAATTGATTACGATGAATAACCGCCTTCGTCTTGTTTTTTTCGCCCTCTTGATTAGACAATCTCTGATGAACGATTATCGCTGGCACATCAGCCGGTATTTCATAGCGGGGAATTAATTCTAATCGAGCAGATTCAATAGCAGACTCAGCAATGCCCATTGATAAATACATCTGGGTCACTAACTGGCTTTTGTGGTCAACCAAAGCTTTAGCTTTGCTGGCAACATTGCCGCGTTGGCTAACCGTCACCGTAAAAGTAAACTTGTCAGGTTTTGCACTTACTGACCCTTTACCAATGACTTCAATCCCCTGAGTCGTGTATTGCTCTGCCGTGATAGATAATGAGAACAAACTGATCATAATAACGAGTAGGTATTTCATCTTATCCCTCAATAGTGAGTTATTTTTAAAAGGGTACATTAACTATTTTACGTCTATCGAATAGATTCAAGAAATTGTTTTTGTTGTTCTTTATTTGCTTTATGCCACCAAAACTTTAATTTATTTAGAGCATCATCTGTTTTTTTAATATCGCTATTTTGTTTGTTATTTTCAGGCGTTTTTGCCAGCTGCATTTGATGTTCAGCTATTTTTTCAAAGGCTAAACCGGCTTCAAATTCAGTTAAACTTTGATTAAGCACAAAGATAGCGTCTTGTTGAACTGAGTTTTCATTAAGGGACTTTATTTCAATGGTCGGAGATTGGGCAAATTTACGTGCGCTAAGGCTGTCAGATATAACGGGCGTGACCATAATGTACTTCTGGTGGATGGTTTCTTTTAAAGTAAATAAAATAACTTGGGGAGCAGACTTTATCGTGACGTGGTCGTCATCATCATAATTTTCAAAAAGCTCACTATATTGCACCACTAAAATATTTTCACCACGTTTTATATCAACAACAGTATTTCGGCTAAAAAAATCACTACTTGCCTTTTCACCATTAACTTTTATCAATTTATAAACATCAGGTACCACCAATTGTGCAGCAACAGCATTGTTAGCAGTTATAAAACAAAAAAATAAACAAGCCAGTAAATTAACAGACCAAGGTGTCATCAGTAAAACCTACAAAAGAGAATTAACGTAAGCTTAGCTTATCGTTAATTCGTACTATTTGCGATTTAACTTGTGAAAAATGCTGTTATTAATTCGCCTATTTTAAATACCTAACGAATAGCCCAGTGCTTGATGTCTTGTTCGGCTAAAAACTGTTCTGCATTTTTGCCCTGCATTTGAGCTAACGTCGCCAATATTCCCGCTTGAATGCATTGTGGTGCTGAAACAGTCATTGACCGCGGTGCATGCTCAATTGGCCAACCCGTTTTAGCATTTAGAATATGGCTGTAACGTTGACCGTTTTTCTCTAAAAAGCGTTTTGCATCGCCACTCGTTGCCAATGCCCCCTTAAATAATGACACGACTATGGTTTTTTTGTCGACAAAACCAGGGTGCTCTACTCCAACTTGCCAAGGTTGACCATTTTTTCTTGATGAATTTGTCGCTAAATCGCCACCTAAATTCACCAATACGGGTTGTTGTGTTAATAAATTTATTAAGACTATAGCGCGATCAACCGCATACTCTTTACCAATACCACCGAAATCAATTTCCATATTTATCGGTAAAGTCACTTGGCGATTATCATATTTTATCTTATGCCAACCCACATTATCCATGGCCTTTTTAACCGCCAACGAAGTAGGAATATTATCAGAGCAATCAAAACACCAGACTTTTCTTAGCACGCCTGACGTTATATCAAATATCCCATCGCTGAGTTGGTAACAAGTATCAGCAAAGTTTAATAAAGCAAAAGTCTCGCCGTCAATAGCGATGGGCTTACCCTGACTTTGATTTATCTGGCTACAAAGACTATCAGAGTTATAACGGCTATACTTGTCTTCGATACGCCAAACTTCTGTACTAACTTGTTCACCAAGCTGTTTGGCAAGCGCAGGGTCAGAGGTTTCAATAATCACCTCACACGGACTGGCCATAGCATCAAATTGAATACAGAATCCGTCTGAGCGTTTGGCCAGTTTTATTTCTCTAAGTTTCTTCAATTGTCACCTTGATAAAAAGATAAAGCCCTTATTTATGTGATTAAATAAGGGCTTGTATTATTTAGATTATTGCTACACTTTAGAACGAATAGCTAACCTGTGCAATTATTGCATCAATGCTTTCATATATTTCTATATTAGCTAAAGCACTAGGCACTTTATGTCCGGCACTTTTAGGGTCTTGGCGATAATATTCAAGTCTAAAAGACAAATCATTACCATCAGCTAACTTCATACCATATTTTAAACCAACCGTATAAGCCGTCATTTCACCAATACGGTAATCAGCACTGGCAAACTCAGGTGTTGCATCATCTTCCATTAAGAAGGGTTGATAAAATTGGGCTGCGCCTTGTTGATAAAAACGTAAATGTGGCTCTAAATAGCTACCGTTACCTAACGGAATATAAAAGCGAGTATCTACCGTATGAGACTTTATATCCCAGTCATCCCACATATAACGATATGACACATCTAAAATAGTTTCATCAAAATGATATTTTGTTTGTGCAAAAACACTTTGTTTGGTCCGCTCATTAGGGCGATTCTCATATAAATAGTCTTGTGCAAGACCTTCGTTATTTAACAAACTTAAGACTTTAAAGGGGTCCGTTAAATAGCCATCAACAACCGAATAGGAATAATTAAACTGGGTAACCATACGTCTGTTAATGACTTGAGTAAAACCTACCATAATATCCGAAGTGGTTTTATCATCATCACTGCCCATACGAGTAGCATCATGAGCACTTTCATCTTCGCTGTCATTATAAGCTGACGCCATAGAAGCAAAAGGTTTAGGTAAGCCCCCTTCTGGCGAAAAGGTGTCTTGAAAATGACTTAAACCAAAAGAAATAGTCGAGTTCTTCTTATTAAAGTCATAAGCAATATTGCCATTGATCCCTAAAGACAAGTAATCATATTCTTTTGAGAGATGCCCACCGACACTGCCTGTAAAATTAGGCGCTAGTGCTTGCGTCCACTGAGCGTTCAGTTGTACACGCGTATCATGAAAAGTGTCATCAAGAGGTGTTTCACCGGCTTTAACTTGATAATCTCCTTTACCTGAGGGTCTGGTAAACGTTTGAACATCGGGCTGAGCAACGGCGCCATTGGCTGAAGCCCCCGTTAATGCATCAACGGTTAACTTCAAGTTTAAAATACTATCATCGTTATAAGTTTTTTTAGCATTAAAAACAGCTTCTGCTGCTGAAACACGGTCAGCCTCACTGTAATATAAAAACGCCGAATCAAAAGACCAAGTATCTTTATCTGCTGCTACTGATGTTGGGGCAGCACTAACTTGAACACTGCCTAACAAAGCGGTAGTTGCTAAAGTTAACGCAGCCTTGAGGTTCTTTTTGTTGATAGCTTTTTTCGATTGACTCTCATTAATTAATTGCATCCACAACCTCCGCCACCGAAGCTTTTACCACCGCTTGATGCTTCTTTGCTGAAATAAATATGATCATCAAGTGCTGAATCAATTGGTGAAGATGTTAAAGCCATTTGCTCTTTTGCTAACAAATCACGTTCCCAAGGTTCGACACCTAAACTTGAGCAACCTGATGCCAAAGTTACCGCAGCAAAAACCAGTGAATATTTAAATTTATTGTTCATTGAAAACCTCATTATTCTCTTTATATTATTCGTTAGAGAGCAAGTAACTGTTGAATTTCTTGTTCGTATTGTGAAACTTTGTTGGTAAAAAAACCACTATGTGCGTATTTAATCTCACCTAACTTGTTGATGATCAAACTACTGGGCATCCCCTGAATTTTAAAAAAGCGCGCAAGCTCACCGTTAGGATCATAAATTACTGCAAAGTTTGCTGGGTTCTCTCGTAAAAATTCAGTGGCTAATCTTTGTTCCGTATCGAGATTGATACTAATAACAGTAAAGCCTTGTGCTTGATGCTCATTCTGCATTTTATTCATCCACGGAAATGATTTACGACAAGGACCGCACCAAGACGCCCAAAAATCTACATAAATGACATCACCATGGTGTTGAGCTATTAAGGTATCTAATTGCATTTTAGCTGAACTTTCAGATAAATTATTAGCTTTAGCATGACTCAGTAATGCTAAAGTCGTTAGCATCAAAAGGAAAAAAATCTGCAATTTTTTAATAGCCACTCTTGCAGTTAGATAAGGATGTTGTGCGTTGAGAATGTTCACTGAAATACCATCAAGAAATATAATTGACGCTATCATAGTTAAGTTTTCTTAAGGAAAGCTTAAGAAAATTTAAACAAACTTAGTGATGGCTTTTTTAACGGTCGTCGCCAAAAGTTATCACCGCTTTATTGTCCAACCACAAGGGGTATTGGGTCATCACTTTACTGAACATCCGGCTTTGTAAATAGTTATTTAGCCATGCTCTAAGTTTTGGATACGGTGAGTGTAAATACCATTGCCGCTCAACTTTTGAAAACTTACGAATAAAAGGCAATAAAGCGATATCGGCCAAACTGTTTTTGTCTGACATAAGAAATTCAGTGAGTTGTAGACGTTGCTCTAAATCGGCTATGTATTTTTCACACGCAGCCCTGTCGCTGGCCAGTGACGTTTCATGATAACGTTTTGCACACTGATATTTATCAAAACATTGTTTAAATTCATTATCAAATGTTGAAATTAACGATAACATTTCCGGTAATAAATCGGGTCTATCACTATGCAGAAGATTATCGGGATCGCTTTTATCTAATGCCCACAGCATAACCTCCAGACTTTCTTCAATCACTCGCGGCTCTCCCGTAACATGTTCAGTCACTAAAACCGGTACCGTACCTTTTGGTGAGACCGCAATCATTTCATCGGGTTTATCGGTTAATACTAGGTCACGTAATGCAACTGTCTGTTTTGCATAATATATTGCGATTCTTGCGCGCATTGCATAAGGACAGTTTCTTAAAGAATAGAGTACAGGTAATGACGAGTTTGGCTTCATGGGCGTTTATTTATAGAAAATATAAAATAATAAGTTACTTTAACGGTATTCATTAAGGAAATATATCGGTAAAATCGCCACCTTTAAATTTAAGTGAAGATAAGTGACCCCATGGATCAAAAAATAGAGTTATTAGCACCCGGCGGTGATGTCGAAGCAATTAAAGCAGCGATTATTGCTGGAGCCGATGCCGTTTACTGTGGCCTAGATACTTTTAACGCCCGTAATCGTGCGACTAATATCTCCTTTGATCAACTTGTTGGCGTTATTCGTTTAGCTCATCAGTATCAATGTGAAATATTTTTAACCTTGAATGTGGTGATCTTAGAGCGTGAATTTGCTTCACTGGCTAAATTATTAACTAAACTTGCCAACACCACACTTGATGGCGTTATCGTGCAAGATATTGGCATGTTCTATCTGCTTACCCAGCATTTCCCGACCTTAGATATTCACGCATCAACACAATTAACCACCCATAACGTGGGTCAAATACCTTTTTTGAAAAAACTTGGTGCGTCACGAGTGAATTTATCAAGAGAGTTAGATTTGCGTGAAATTACCGCAATGGCAGCAGCAGGCAAAGCACACGATACCTTAACAGAAGTTTTTGTCCATGGTTCACTCTGTGTTGCTTTCTCTGGTCTTTGTTATTCAACCTCAGCAAGTGTTGGCAATTCAGGAAATCGTGGTCGTTGTAGCCAAGCTTGTCGTGAAGAATATGAACCAACAGCAACCGGTAATAAATTCCCGTTAAATATAAAAGATAACTCGGCCTTTTTTGATTTACCTGCGCTTATCGAAGCGGGTGTGCATTCCTTTAAAATTGAAGGACGTATAAAAGGTGCCAGCTACGTTCATACTGTTGTTGATAGCTTTCGCAAACAAATTGATGGTTTCCTTAAAACGGGTGAATTACTCGAAGATGGTGAACGCCTTTATAAAGTTTTTAACCGCGACTTCTCCAACGCCTTTTTACGTGGTGATTTAAATCAGTCAATGTTTATTGAAAACCCGCGGGATAACTCTAAATACCACGCTGTCGATAAAAGTAATGCAATATCAGTTGTACAAATTCAAGAAGTTGAACAAAAACTTAATGATGAAAAACAGCTGATCAATGCCTCTGTTGACGATAAAATAAAACATTTAACCATTGGCAAAATACCGCTAACACTGGCTATTTCAGGTACATTAGATAAACCACTTACCTTGACCGTAACGACAAAAGAACTTTCTCAACAGCAAGCTTTTGTTGATGCTAAAGACAGCGAGAAAGGGCTTGAGGTTAAAAGTTACGCGCTTAAGTCACAAAGCAACTTAGTAAAAAGTGGCAAACTGAGTATTGACAGAGAAACCCTTGAAAAGCGTTTTAAAAGCTTTAACAATGCCCATTTCGATTTGATTGAAATAATAACCGATGACTTAGAAGATGGCTTAAGCATTCCTTTTAAAGAATTAACGGTATTAAAAAATGAAGCCGCCTTTTTGTTGAATAACTCTAAAGCTGTGTTACCTGAGGTTCAATTACCTAAGTTAGTCAATCATCCTAAACATACCGCGACTGGTGATGCAAAAGCCGAGCTATCAATTCTTATTTGTGATGAAAGTGATGTTGAATTAGCAAATCTAACCTCGGCAGATATTTACTTTAAATTACCCGATGCATATAAACGTGGTTGTACTAAGTATGTCGGTTTTCTTAAAGAAAACCCTCGCTTGATCCCTTGGTTTCCTTCAGTATTAATTGGCAAAGATTACGACGTTGCGGTCAATATTTTACAACAAGTAAAACCACAACTGATTGTAACCAATAACACAGGTATTGCTTATGAAGCCAACCGTTTGGGGATTCAGTGGATAGCAGGGCCTTTCTTAAATACGACTAATTCTTACGCTTTACTTGCAATGCAGGAAGGTTTTGACTGTAAAGGTGCGTTTATTTCTAACGAAATAAACCGTCAACAAATTAGAAATATTGCTCGTCCTGAAAACTTCAAACTTTTCTACAGTATTTACCACCCTATTTTATTGATGGCCAGCCGACAATGTTTCTTCCAACAAAGTGTTGGCTGTGAAAAACCACGCATTGATAACGGCTGTATGCTGTCGTGTGATAAATCAACCAGTATCACTAACTTGAAAGGTGTTTCGTTTGCTATCGATAAACAAAAAGCGGGCTATCCAAGTATTTATAACCAAGACCAGTTTTTAAATACTGAAATTATTGAAGACCTTAGTGATTTATTTGATGGCTTTATGATTGATCTGACTAACATTGGCTCGGGTGATAAAGAAACACCAGACAAAGCGTTATTGATTAGCCAATTTGAAGCATTACTTAACGGTAATACTAACGTACCTGAGACACTTAATATCATGGTACCTGAATCAACGAACAGCCAATATCACAATGGCTTATAAAGATAATCGTGAGCAGATAATACCCAAACGATGCTAATAAAATAACTGCATGTTTATCACCAGACTAAGTCAGTAAACATGCAGGTTTTATTATAAAATAAATTTAGTTGTTGGTATAACAGACTTTTGTTTTTGCGACATAATCATGCAAACAACGCTTTTCTTTACCAAAGATAAAGAGAGGATTAACCAGGCCTGAAATAATTTGACCACCAAAAGGAACAAGTGAAAGTAATTGCATCGGTATCATGCGCTTAACGTAAATGGTCGTTAAACTTGCCTTACTATCATCTAAATTTTCAATTCGAATAGACATGAAATTCTTGCCTATGGTTTGTCCATAATGGTAAAGCAGGTAACCATGTAAGACAAGGCCAGCAATAAGTCCATAAGCAAGTAACATCACTGTTAAAGAAAAAGTGGGTTCCGCTAATTTATCAAAACCGACAGTGATAAAAATAGGTACCGCAGCAAATATACCAATAAGACCATCAATTAATGCCGCATAAAAACGGTCTAAACGTGTTGCTTTTTCGCCCACTCTTTTCACATTTTGTTCTATCGCCGGTTCAGCGACAGTTTGCTCAACTGCTACAGGTACAGATACAGGTGCGGGTTCAACAACTGTTTTCTCAGCGATTAGCTTATTAATTTCTGCAGCTCGTTCTGGGTATTGCTCACTGTCGATTTGTTCTGCTGCTGAGTATAATTCTTCTAAGGTATATGACGTAAAATCGATTATTGGATCCATGTAGACTATGCTTCCTTTTTAAAAAGATGAATTGGCTTGTGTTAAGAACTCACGTTCTTCTTGACTAGACTTCCTGTTAAGGATTTTATTGCGGTGCGGATAACGGCCAAATTTTTCAATGATTATTTTATGTTTATTTTCAAAATCGATACTTGAGGCAACACCATTCTCGACAAAGAGCTTAACAGCGATATCATGTATCACTAAAGACTCACTGTGCATAAACGGCATATACAAAAAATTTCTTTCTAGAGGATTTAACTCTTGGTCAGCGCCTGCGGCTATCGCTTCTTGGGCAAGCGCTAAAGCTAAGGGGTCACAAGCAAAAGCACTTGGCGTATCACGATACATATTTCTAGAAAACTGATCTAAAATAATAATTTCAGCAAGTCGTCCTTTAGCTGTAAGTCGCCATTTGAATAACTCGCCACTATTTGCCGCCAGATGCACAGCCGAAAACTGGCTAATAATGCACTGATCAAACGCGAGGTCTTTTAGCCACCACTGTGATTGATCAATTTCTGTAAACCAAAAATTTAAAACGTCATCTGCATTCATTTACCTAACCTCAATAGCTGTAATCAATCTATCGGCTAAGCACCTTTATTTAAAGGTCACTTTACCACCAATCATTTTAAAGGCCGGCATACCCCGAATTAACATCTCCCTAGCAAAGATACTGGCACAGCTTGGGCACACACAAGGTGTTATGGTAAAATTTTTAACTATCCGAGCTTTAAAGCATTTAACTAATGCCCCCTTACCGCCTTTTTTGTATTTATACAGCGGTGCTCGGCACTTACTGCAATAAATATCAACAGACTTTTCAGGGGCTTTTTTATTGGGCTTAGCCATCAATAACAGTTACTAAACTATTATTGATTTTCTTTAAGTTTAGCTTTAGCCGCTTCAACTTTAGCAAAATCTAAACCTAGCTCTTCAACCGCTTCTTTAATGAGTTCTGGGCTAGACATGACCATCATCATAATCGATTGCAACTTCTCCGGTGGTAAACCCAATGACTGAAT
Organism: Colwellia sp. PAMC 20917; assembly: GCF_001767295.1. Taxonomy (GTDB): domain Bacteria; phylum Pseudomonadota; class Gammaproteobacteria; order Enterobacterales; family Alteromonadaceae; genus Colwellia_A. The sequence continues at coordinate 4,177,871 of NZ_CP014944.1, read as the reverse complement.
ATTCATCATCGCCATCATTGGATTTTCGGTGAGTACTTGAAAAAGTTCTTTAATTTTTTCTTCACTGACATTTAATTCTTTTAGTGCCTGAATAATAGGATTCATTACCTTTCCTTAAAACATAAAACTTAGCTAAACAGCATTGTCGCTATTTCAACTGACATTTACCAATCTAATTTTCTCATTCATTGACGCTATTTTCAGTAAATGTCATTTACCTAGCGAATCGATGATTAAAAAAACAAAAATTGATAACGATATTTAAATGGCTCATTCTTGCAGTGAATGAACAGGAATTTTTCTTTGTTGATCAAGTTTAATTAAGTAAGCATTTCTGCCAATACCCATAAATTCTTCGTCCGTATAAACTACCGTATTATCATCAAAAAAAGTCACTGACTCTTTTTGGGTAATAGTCCCTAGATTAATTTCATAAGCATCGCCTGAAAAAAAGTCATCACCTTGCCAATTTTCAAATAGCCACAACCTTTGTGAGTCTAATAATACCAGTTTCTTTTTATTGGGGCTTAACGCCGCAGAAGTTATCCAACAGAGTTTTTCATGATGCGTACAAGTCGTGAAAGAGCTGAGTTTTGTCGCCTGATGATTAGCCGCATAAGCCCCTATTCGGTACAAATTAGTTTCACCGTCAAATGGCACAGATCTGTTCTTTGTAAATAAGTACAATTTCTTTTTGTAAAAAACAAAAGCTTCTAGATCATATTTTTTCTGATGTTCTTTTGGCGGATAACTATTTTGCTCTGGATACATAAATTTAATTATCTCAGCGCTAGTACTATCACCCTTAATATCAATGGGGTTTTCTATTTTATAGATGGTTAGCCATTTTCGCTTATTGTCGTTATTACCAAAATCACCTAAAAAGAAATGGCCAAAATCGTCTTGGGTCATATCTTCCCAATCAATATTTTTAGCATTAGTGATCAACACCGTTTTACTTATTTTACCATCAGCTTCAACCCGGTATAAATTAGGCTTATCACCACCATCATTTATTGCCCAAAGTTTACCTTTCTTATCAAATTCAATACCCGAAACTTCGGTGAGCCTCTCATCCATTGAAACCAGTTTATTGTGATAATGATGTTTGATTGATGAACCCAGCGCAATAAAAATGAACAATAATAAAAATAGAGTTAACCAACGTAGGTTTTTCTTGAGCATGTGGTTTTTAATTTTCCGAAAATACTCTTCAAGGAATTAAAATAAAGACTTATTTTAATTCGATAGAAAGTAGGTGAAGTTTAAGGAGATCACTTTGAATGTTCAAAATCAGCTGCCAATCGAATTTTTCGACGCTATTATAAACTGTTTTAGCGCTTTTAGGAAAAGACAGTTTGTCCCGACTGCAGGTCATTATTTTTCAATTTCAAAACTTAGTCACATCTAAATCTGTTGTTCGCAGGTTAATCAACATATTCAGACAATAAAATATCTTTAGGAATACTCTCAGCTTTTATTCGCGTTGAATGCAGCATTTGCATTTTCCATTGCCCCGCCACTTTCACCATGACGGCACTTTCTAACCAAGCTACAGTACTTTCTTCCTTGCCATTATTGAAAGTTGCTTTATTCCAATAACTTACCCAGGCAACATCACTATAAATACTTGTTTTAATAACACTAAAATAATTTCTTCGCTTATACTCTGAGGGTTTAACAACGTTAATCAGGTCGGTTAAGCTCCAATCTTCGCCAGCTTCTAACAACTGAAAATCGTCAGTGACCACGGCTTTCATTTTAAGATGGTCTGCTGCTGACATCGCAGAAAATAGTGCTTCAACCGGTCTAAAAACGGCTTCATTGGCCAATGAATTAACGCTTACGAATAAAGTAAAAATAAGAATAAGTAAATTTTTATTGTTCATGGCTTTCCCTCGTCATCAATTATTTTATAATTATACCTAGCTAAATTGATAGCCATTTTGTTAATAGACAATTAACCGTTACTTACCAAAATAACGTTTTATTATAATTACCTTGCACGTTCGATTACTAAATGTTGTCGTTGAGATACGCAATAAAGGCGTGCTCTTCGAGTGGGCGACTAAAAAAATATCCTTGAATATAATCGCATTGATGCTTAGTTAGTAATTGGCACTGAGCAAGATCTTCAACCCCTTCGGCAACCACTTTTAAACCTAAACTTTTTGCCATCGACAAGATAGCGCAAGCCAAAGCTTCATCTTCAGCATTAAAGGTAATATCTTTGATAAAAGCGCGGTCTATTTTTAATATGCTAATAGGAAAACGCTTTAAGTAGCTAAGTGACGAATAACCGGTACCAAAGTCATCAATCGACAGTTCTATGCCCATTGCTCTTATAGCTGATAACTGAATTAGGGTTTGATCATCTTCTTGAATTAATAAACTTTCTGTCATTTCAAGGATCAGTGAATCTGGAGGAAGTTGTGTTTTTGCTAAGATAGCTTCAAGTTTACTGATAAAATCCTGACGTTGAAACTGCACACTCGAGATATTAACTGATATCTTTGGTGCAAGGTCAAATTGGCTTTGCCAGCATTTAGCTTGTTTACAAGCTTCTTCTAAGACCCAATCTCCAATTTCAGTAATAAAACCAATATCTTCTGCTAATGCAATAAAATCGACAGGTGGAACCAAGCCTTTTATCGGGTGTAGCCATCTAACTAAGGCCTCAGCAGAAACAACTTTATTACTACTAACTTGATGGATAGGTTGATAATGTAAAATCAACTCCTTGTTGACAATAACCTTGCGTAATTCAACTTCTAGGTGCCTTCGTTGTTGGGCTTTAATGTCCATTTCTTTGGTAAAAAATTGCACATTATTTTTGCCCTTTTCTTTGGCTTTATACATAGCGCTGTCGGCTTTACTCAATAGCTCTTCATAGGTACTGCCATCATCTGGAAATATTGATATACCTATGCTTGCGGTAACATAAGCTTCTATTTCTATTAAATGAAATGGCTTGGCTATTTTATCAAGTATCTGGCTGGCAATTTTTTCAAAACTGAAGACATCATTGTCACCCGACAAAATTATTGCAAATTCATCACCACTCAAACGACTGACCGTATCGGCCTTTCTTACCGACTCTTTGATACGCTCTGTGGTTAATTTTAACAACATATCTCCCTTAGCATGGCCAAAGGTATCATTTACATTCTTAAAGCCATCTAAATCAATAAAAAATATCGCAATTCTATTATTGTCCCGTTGGGCAAGTTCCAAAGTATGCTCAAATCTGTCGACAAACAGATTTCTATTGGCGAGTCCGGTCAATGAATCGTAATTGGCTTGGCGATAAATTTTATCTTCGGCCTTTTTACGTTTAGTAATATCACTAAAGAGTGAAACATAAGACTCTAATTGCCCAAACTCATCTCTCAAAGCAGTAACAGATAACCATTCATAAAACACTTCACCATTTTTACATCGATTACTGATTTCACCTTGCCACTGCCCCAAGTTTTCCAAATCTGCCGCCATGCGCTGATAAAATTCTGTGTCATGATGCCCAGAGCTTAACAATGTGGGATTTTTACCTAAGACTTCTTTTTCCTCATAGCCAGTAATTAATATAAACGCTTGATTAACCGCAACAATATTATTATCAACATCGGTAACCATTACAGCCTCTGTTGCGGTTTTAAATACCGTTGAAGCGAGTCTCAACTGCTTTTCATCTTGCTTAACTTGGGTAATATCTTCTTTAATCCCTACATAACTGGTGATTCTATTTTTAGCATCTTTGAGAGGGTATACATTGGCTTTTTCCCAAAAATTATCACCATTTTTTCGCTGATTATAAAACTCCCCGACCCAGTGTTTACCTGATGTTATTGTTGCCCATAAATTTTCATAGAGCGGAGATTGATGAAAACCAGATTTAAGAATATTTGTTTTTTGACCGATCACTTCTGTTGCTTGAAACCCAGAACTTTTAACAAATTCCTTATTAACATAAGTGATAATACCATTAAGGTCTGTGGTTTGAATTGAGACCGGGCTTTGCTCGACAATTTGAGCAATTAATGAACGCTGAGCTTCAGCTTCATTTTTTCGTTTTAACATAAAAAGTAAAAAAAGACTCAAGGTCGATAATAACAAGAGACCTATCACTAATAGTTGTATTAAGTTTCTTTTAGTTTTATCGATTTCATTAACTTGCTTGTCGACCAAGCTCTCTAAATTACTTTGATAATGCCAAAGCGCCTGCTGATATTTCCTTTCCGATGTCACATCTTGGATAATGGAAAAGAGCACAGCTTTATTATTATAAGTTATCGGAATGGAATGTGACGATACGGTTTTGATGTCACCATTACTGGTTTTATGTCTAAAAATAAAATAATTTCTATCTTCTGATTTAGCTAAGGCTCTTTCTGAAGCGACTTGCTCTACACTCAACAGGTTAATATCTTGAATAGTTAGTGACTCAAGTTTTTTTTCTGCGAATCCATAGAAGTCTTGAGCGGCTGAATTAGCCTGAAGAATATTACCGGTTTTAGGTTCAATGATTAACATAACTGCACTATGTCTTTCAAAAATAGTGCTAAAATCACTCTTTGAAAAAGTATCATTTGAAAATAATAACAGCATAACAAAAGCGCAAAGATACCGATATTTTTTGAACGAAACCTTGATCGCCTTGAGCAGGCAGAAGCGCTTAACATTGAACATATGATCCCATTATACTTAAGATGAATGTAAAATTTCATTGAAGTAAAACTGTATTAAGATAGTTCGTTAAATTAACTTAATTCCATTTAATACTAAGATAGTAACATAGGGCGAGATTAATAACAGAAAGTCAAAAAGCGTACAGAAGATAAGAGGTGACACTTTATAATTTAGCGATTATTGACCGTCAATAAAAGTGCATTAGCACCTATTCCATCGGGCTAAATATTGCTAAAAGCACCATAAAAAAAACACCACGCCAATAAATGACTGATGTTTTTATTTACTAAATAAGACATTAGCTTATTAGGCTGAATATACATTCAGCCGCTTAGTTTAATCAACCTACTCTGCTTCGCTATAACCCGCCCAAATATCAGCGTTTATGGTTTTCACCGACCCTTTCTTTTTACGCTTTTTCTTTCCTGTGCCTTCAGGCTTTGCCATGGGTTTCTCTGCGGCAGTAATTGAATCATTACTGACTTCATCGGCTTCAAAACCTTTGACTTGCTCACGTTCAAGACGAATTTTATTTTTCTTTTCAATGATACTAAAGTGATGAAAGTCTTCATGGTCAATTAATGATAAAGCCAGACCCACTTCACCAGCACGGCCACTTCGACCAATACGATGCATGTAGTCTGACGGACTTCTCGGTAAGTTGAAATTAATAACCACTGGCAGCTTTTCAATGTCGAGTCCGCGAGCGGCTATATCTGTAGCGATGAGCACGTCAATCTCGCCAGCTTTAAAGCCATCAAGCACCCTACTTCGTTCGCCTTGACCTTTATCACCATGAAACACTGCCGCGGTAATACCGCGTTTAGCAAGTTTTTCAGCTAAATGCTCACAATGGTGTTTAGCATTAACAAAGATGAGCGCTTGTCGCCATTCATTTTCTGCAATTAAATGTGCTAACACTGCGGTTTTTTCACCTTTATTAACGCTAAAGACACGCTGAACTAGCGTACTTGCATCAGCACTTTGAACTTGTATCTCAATCGGGTTGTTAAGTAATTCTTGGGTTAGCGCTTTTACTTGTTCGGGAAAGGTTGCTGAAAATAATAATATTTGTTTTTTCTTAGGTAATAAGGCTAACAGCGCAGATAATTCTTCGGTAAAACCTAAGCTTAACATCCTATCGGCTTCATCAAGGACTAAGGTCTTAACTAAATCAAGCTTAATGGCATTACTTGAAATTAAATCGAGTAATCGACCCGGTGTTGCCACCAGAATATCGGCGCCACCTCGCAATGCCAGCATTTGTGTATTCACGGATACACCACCAAAAACAGCGACCGTTTTTATCGCACCATTGAAATGCACGGCATAAGATTTAATGCTGTCTGCTACTTGTTTAGCGAGTTCACGCGTAGGCACTAAAATAAGCCCTGTAACATAATTACCCTTGTTACTCTTGCTATTTGAGGTTGTATCAGCAGACAGTTGTAAAAAAATGTGCTGCAAAAGAGGTAATGCAAAGGTGGCTGTTTTACCTGAACCGGTATTTGCCCCTGCAATTAAGTCACGTCCTGCTAAAACACTTGGAATAGCTTGTGCCTGAATAGGCGTAGGCTGCAGATATTCCAACTCAGTTAATCGAGCTAATAATGGGGGAATAAGACCAAGTTCTGTAAACTGGGTTGGGGGTGAAATAGAGGTCATTAAGATAAAGGGCTCAAGGCTAAAATAAGTAAGTATATTTTAGCCTATTTTTGCCCCAGTAAGTTAATAAAATTGACTAACCCTAGCAGAAAGCGGTTAACTTGAATTAAATTCAAGTTAACCGCTCCCCCTGACAAGATAGATAAATTTTACTAATAGCTCTTTATTTCTTTATTTAGCTATTTCTGCGTTAAGAAAATCTTCTTGGTGAGGCTGACCCGTTGAATTAGTTAAGTTAGCATTAGACTCACTGTTGTAAAGTAACCAATCTCTTGCTGCGTCAAAAGCGCTGCCATCAGGGTTTAGTGATATAGATTCCAAGTAAAGCGCCAAAACACCCGCAACATGTGGAGCGGCCATTGATGTGCCGCTCATCGTTGTTGTACCACCACCACTTTTAGTCGATAAAATATTAGCACCCGGGGCTGCAATAGCTACTGGCGCAGATTGATGACTCGTCCAGCTAGCAGAGCCGTTACCCCAGTTTGAAAAGCCAGCCCAATCATCATTTATATCGGTTGCACTAACGGTTATCACCGCATCGTCATAAGCTGCAGGCGTTGAACCATAAGCATCTGCACTGTCATTTCCTGCCGCCACAGCAAAAATAACGCCTTGATTTTTCGCATTACAGATAGCACGATGAAAGTTATCATTACCAATAAAACCGTCATTGGTACAAGTACCTGTTTTAGAGCCACCACCGCCTAAACTCATGTTAGCAACAACCGCTACGCCTAATGATTCAGCCTGCTGTGTTACCCAATCAATACCAGCAATAACCCCAGAATTAGAGCCACTGCCAGCAGCATTTAATACTTTAACTGCATGCAAGGTAACGGCTGGTGCCACGCCAATAACATCAAGGTTATTATCTAATGCGCCAATAGTGCCAGCAACGTGGGTGCCATGACCTTGATCATCATCCCAGTTATTTGAACAACCTAAACCAAGACACATTTCAACACTATAACCATTAGCGACATTACTAGCTAAATCTGGGTGATCAGAATCTATACCCGTATCAATAACATAAACATGAACTCCCTGACCGGTGTTTTCATCGGTATTTGCCCCTATGCGACTAATTCCCCAAGGAGTTTCTTGCTGGCTAGTCTGGCAACCAAATAAGAAACTGCAGGCTGTTGCTTGATTTGAAGTACTTTTTGTTGCGTGAACTCTGCCATCTTTTGAAACACTCAAAACACGTTGATCTTGACTTAGCTGGGCAAGTACTTTTGACGGAACCGTCGCAGAAAAACCAGTAAAAACATGGCTGTAAGTATATTTACTTGCTATAGCGTAATCGTCGATAAAATCTGCAACACTGGCGATTTGATTCGCATCTAGGCTAACGATAATATTGCTAAGTACGTTGTCTTCTGCAGCAATAGCTGGCAGTGCAATACAAGATGAAATCATTAAGCTTATTAATTTCTTTTTCATTTTTGGCTCCACGTAGTATTAAATTTCTCAAGCTACTCTAGGATAGAGCACTTAATTATTGTTTTTGGTACACATCTAAAAGTAAACGTGTTGTTACCAATGTAGAGTCTTGGTACTGGTATGACCATCAGGAAAAACCCCTATTTTAATAATATTAACCCCTCATTGAAGACATCGACTTGTTAACAGTCAAGTTAACAGTCAAGTTAACAGTCAAGTTAACATCGAACAAAAAACGAGCAAATAAACACGATTGCTAAAACGCAGCTAATAGTTAGTACTTAAGGTTTAGCTGAGGAGCGTAAAAAGGTAGGATTAAATTATGCCTTGAGTATGACTACTGAGTGTATTAAGTTTCAAGTAAACAGAAACAGCTTGATATGTTTAATAATGAATACTGCCAAATGATATTTTATGCTGAGTAAGGATTAAATTGCGCAAAAGCGTGTGAATCACTATTTTTTAAGTAATAATACGTCATCAAACTTCCATACTTTCCCTGCATCAATATAACATCAATTATCAACTCATTGAGGTTACTATTGGGTTAAAAACAACTAGAGATACCATGAAAACACTGACCACTGTAATAACATTATTAACGCTAATATTAAGCTTATTAGTAAGTGTCAACGCTATCGCCACAACCTTTACTTTTACCGCAATCCCTGATGAGGATGAGTCTCAATTAAGAACCCGTTTCGAAAAAGTAGCCTTATATTTAGAAAATGAACTTGGCGTCAAGGTAAAATACGTACCGGTAAAGTCTTACTCTGCCGCCGTAACAGCCTTTAAAAACAATCAGGTTCAACTCGCTTGGTTTGGCGGCTTATCTGGTGTACAAGCCCGACTTTTAGTACCAGGATCACAAGCGATTGCTCAAGGCTATGAAGATCAGTTTTTTAAGAGCTATTTTATCGCTCACCACAGCACGGGATTAACGATGAACGACAGTTTCCCTGATATAAATGATAAAACCTTCACCTTCGGCTCAAAAGGTTCAACATCAGGTCGATTAATGCCACAATATTTTATTGAGCAACATTTAGCTAAAAAACCACAACAAGCGTTTAAACGTGTTGGCTTTTCTGGTGACCATAGCCGCACTATTGCTCAAGTTCAAGCGGGCGCTTACCAAGTTGGTGCTGTTAATTATAAAGTATGGGAAAGTGCACTTAGCGCAGGAAAAATAGACACCAATAAAGTCAGTGTTATTTGGGAAACCCCTACCTACCCTGATTACCAATGGACGATACGCGCCAATGTTGATGCGGAATTTGGCAAAGGCTTTGCGAATAAAGTGCAGGCGGCACTTCTCAATATGAATAACCCAGAGCTACTTAGTAGCTTTCCACGTTCTTCTTTTGTCAATGCTGAAAATAAAGATTTTGAGCCAGTATTAACGGTGGCTAAAAAGATAGGGCTTATCGATTAATGATAACCCTCGACAACCTAAACCTCTATCATCATAAAACAGCCAGCAATAATACAGGTAAGCGTAAAGGGGCTGCTCAAGTCATCTTTGATCTAAGTCTGACGATAAATAAAGGTGAAAAAGTTGCGATTATTGGTCCCTCTGGTGCAGGAAAAACGTCCCTACTGCACCATGTATATCAGTGTTTACAAACCAGCGCAGCGCTTTGTTCTCAGCGCCAAGGCTTAGTCGATAACTTAAGTGTCTTTCACAATATATTTATGGGTGCTTTAGCTCGCCACCACTGGTTATTTAATCTTATTAACTTAATGAGACCTTTTAAACAAGACTTACACGATATTGGCCTACTTTGTCAGCAGTTAGAACTAGATGAGCCCTTAGCCAAGTCAGTAGATAAACTTTCAGGTGGGCAAAGACAACGAGTCGCATTAGCAAGAGCTTTATATCAGCAGCAAGATATATTTCTTGGTGATGAACCTTTTTCAGCACTTGACCCATTAATGGCGTCAAGATTACTTGAAATAATATTAGCTCGCCACAAAACTGTCATTATGGTCGTACACGACCGTACCTTGGCAATGAACGCTTTCGATCGTGTTATCGCCTTAGATAAAGGTCGGTTGGTACTCGACAGCAAAAAACAGTCAATTAACCAACAGCAGATCAGCAAACTTTATCAAACTGACGCAGTCGCGTAGGTTTATTTTATGGCGTTGCGACAAAATACAGTTTACCCATTAGGATATTGGCAAAAAGTCACCTTATCAATAGGGTTTATCGCCTTAGTTATTATTCCTTTTGCTGATATAGAAATTGTTACTTTCGACCCTTTACTTGAGTTATCGCTTATGGCTCAAGGTTTTATCCACGCTGACTTTTTCGCCACTGAATACCTGTTCCAAGCGATTATTCAAACCCTTAACTTTGCCATTATTGGTGTATCTTTAGGGCTAGTGCTCGGCGCTCCGCTCGCACTCATCTACCAACACCCTTTAGTATCTGGCTGCTGCGCTTTTTTACGCGCAATTCATGAGATCTTTTGGGCGCTGTTATTTTTACAAGTTTTTGGTCTTTCTCCCGTAACAGGAATTTTAGCGATCACTATTCCCTTTGCCGCTACTTTTGCTCGGGTATTTCACGATATAATCAATCAATCGTCAGACAATCCATTAGAGAGTATTGACAGCAGAGCAGATATTATTAGCCGCTATACCTATGGCAAAATAGCTCAAGTTTTACCGCAACTTATCACCTACACACGCTACCGTTTTGAATGTGCGCTGCGCAGTAGCGCTGTGCTAGGATTTATTGGTATGCCAACGCTGGGCTATTATTTAGAAACCGCTTTTAAACAAGGAAACTATAGCGAAGGCGCTGCATTACTGATGATATTTATTGCGCTTATTGGCACGATTCGTTATTGGTGCCCTCCTAAATTATTAGGGATTTACCTTATTATTGCTTGTATAACATTGGTAGAAATTCCTACGCTAGATAGCAGTTTACTGATACGTTTTATTAGCCAAGATATTATTCCACCTGTGTTAGTAAACACCTTAAGTTTTTCCGACGTGCAATGGTCATTACTTTATACTTGGTTTAGCGACATTATCACACAGCAGGCTTTTCCCGGGGCAATATCGACCCTAACTTTAGCCTTATTAGCATTAGCGGCTAGCCACTTTGTGACCTTAAATGCCCATGCCATTGCAAGTAAGCATTTATGGCCTGTCCCACTTGCGTATCTTGGTCAGTTCATTTTGCTCATTGGCCGCTCAGTACCTGAATACATATTAGCGTTTGTTTTTTTAATATTACTTGGCCCGTCGATGTTACCTGCTATTCTTGCCCTAGCCATACATAATGGTAGTGTTATCGCCTACTTAACGGTTCAACAAAGTAACGCCATAGCGCCACCCTTGATGCAGATAAGCACGATAAATAAGTTTAACTACCACATAATGCCAAGCATTTATCCCAATATGATGGCTTTATTGTTTTATCGATTCGAGATAATCGTCCGTGAAACTGCCGTGTTTGGTATTTTAGGTATTATGACATTAGGTTTTTATATCGACAGTAATTTCAGTGAAATACGTTACAGTAATGCATTAATTCTTATCATTTGTACCGCTTTACTTAATGTCGCCATCGATCATATTTCAAGGCGACTACTTAATCCCCACAAAAAATCGTTAACCACATAAGTTAAAGCCAACACTTATCGATTTTGCCATTTTTATTACAAGTAATCAGCGACTCAACAGCCCTTAAAAGCAAGGATACCTGTGTATATAGTAAACCTTGGTGCTTAAGATGAGCTTTCATTAAAAATATTACCCTTTAATTACAAGTATTAAGACAAATTGAAGGTTTTAATTCTCAGTGATACTATTGAGATGATATAATAAATGATTAACGATTAGCAGTAAGTCCTGAAAGTGCTGTTGAATTAATGTATATTTATCATCCTCTTGATATTTTTATTCTATTGAGAAGTGATATCAAACTAATTTATCCATTCACAACCTATTTGAATTCTTAATAATTAAAAACTTATGGCTACAAACACTTTTACACCTGAATTACTTGAAAAACACTTTGCCAAAAATGAATGGAAAAAAGGAACGCGTATTTTTCAGGCGAAAGGCATTAAAACCTGCGCCCTTGATGGTGAAATAATTCGTGGTGTCGTTTACAGTGAACGCTCTCGCCAAAGCACTTATTTGACCCGTTTAGTACTAAATATTAAGAATGATGGTATTGCCAGTTATTGCGATTGTTATATTGGTCGAGATTGTAAGCATGGTGCAGCGTTAGCACAGTGTTTTATTCACGAACATTTTGACCAAAACAGTATTGCGACTTCTGAAAAAGTCATTGATAAATGGCTTAGTCGCTTTCAAGCACAGCCCAGTAGATATCAGCCCAATAGCCAACAAAAGTCGCTATTGTACTTTTTAAAGCCTAACAGTTATAACGAAGATGACTATTTCACTTTAGGCATTAAATCAGCTCGCCCCAAAAATAGTGGTGGATGGAGTAGTTCACTTGGCAGCGAGTTTTCTGCCAGTTCGTTAATAAATAGTGCCTATGCTAATAACGATGATGTTGCCGTACTTACCGAACTTATCCGTACTAATCAATATGGCGATAACATCAAGTATTTTGATTTGTTCGAACGTATTATCAAAACCAACCGCTGTTTTTGGCAAACAAGTTACGACTTAAATGAAGCGATCACTTTAGGTGATCCCATAGAAGCTCAGTGGCAGTGGTTAGCCCTTGATAACAAGTTACACACCTTAAAACTTGTTTTCATGGAACCCTCGACCAATATTCTTATCATCAAAGCACAACCGCTTTGTTATTATGATGAAAAGAATAATTGTTTTGGGAAAATCAATACCAATACCCAATGTAATTTTGAGGCAGACTTACTCAATTCACCTATCTTCGAAGAAGACAAATTACCTTGGGTCATGAATAAGTTATCTATGTCGTTAGGTGATGCTGTGCAGCGTTTACCTAAACCCAAAACAGAATACTCACAAGAGTTAACCAAACCAGAAGTACATTTGCACTTTTCAACACCCCGTGAAGCAGACCCACAATCAGGTTTTGTAAAAGTTAACTTTTCCTACCAAGGAAATTTAGTTAACCCACATAATGAGAGTGTTACGGTTACCCCCAAAAACTCAAGTGAAAATGATAACGAAAATGAGACTGATAAAAAAATAAAACTGTATCGAGATTTAACGTTTGAACAAGCGGTTATCGATAAGTTGACGACGTTAAAATTTACCGTTCAGCCCAAAGCTAAGCGTTATACTTTCACCAATGAAGACTATTTAAATAAAGATAAAACGCCTAAATTTTCGATGCTAATGCAAGGGCGCTACCTTTGGCATCACTTTTTGCATCAAGAAGTGCAACCACTTAAGAATTTAGGCTGGCATATAACTTTTACTGATGATTTTTATTATAAGGCGCTCGCTACCGACAGTGTTTTTGATGCTGAAGTTATTCAAACCGATGACCATGACTTTTTCTCATTAGGGTTAAACTTAACCATTGATGGTAAAAAAATGCCGGCATTTCCTATTTTGCTTGGCGCGATTGAACAACTTCCTAAATCGGCGTTACTTGACCGCGAAAAAGAAAAACTTATTTCGCCTGATTCACCTATTTACGTTGACTTAGATAATGGTGACTTCGTTGCCTTGCGTTATCAAAGCGTACAACCGATATTGAAACAGTTTATTGAGCTGTTTATGCCCAATGCTTTAAATAAAAATGGCACTATGGAGCTTTCACGTTTTCAAGGACATCAAACATTATCAATGTTAGATGACCAAGGGATGATAGCCACGGGTACCAGTAAGTTAAGAAGCTTAGCTGACAAACTCAGAGACTTCCAACAAGTGACCACGGTTCCTGTACCAGAAGGATTAAATGCGACCTTAAGAACATATCAGCATCAAGGGCTAAACTGGTTGCAGTTTTTACGCGAGTATCAATTAAATGGTATTTTGGCTGACGATATGGGTTTAGGTAAAACGATTCAAACCTTAGCGCACCTATTAATTGAAAAACAACAAGGCCGCCTTACTAAGCCCGTGCTCATTGTGGCACCAACCAGTGTTATTTTTAACTGGGCCAATGAAATAGAAAAATTTACCCCACAACTTTCTTATCGTGTTTTACACGGCAGTAAACGCCAGCAGCATTTTGATTGTTTTGAAGGACTTGAGAATCAAGTTGATATTATCATCACCAGCTATGCATTAATCACTAAAGATTTAGCGCTTTATAGCCAGCAAAAATTTTATTATCTGGTGCTCGATGAAGCTCATTATATAAAGAATACTAAAACAAAATTATACCAAGCCTTTTTGACCCTTAAAGCGCAACATAAATTATGCTTGACCGGTACACCGATGGAGAATCATTTAGGTGAGTTTTGGGCACAATTTAATTTCTTATTGCCGGGCTTTCTTGGTGGGCAAAGACAATTTACTAAACTCTTTAGAACACCGATAGAAAAGCATGGTGAGCAAGAGCGTAAGCAGTTATTAAACCAACGCATTAAGCCATTTATTTTACGTAGAACGAAAGATAAAATAGCCACTGAGTTGCCGCCAAAGACTGAAATCATTCAAAAATTGCGTATTGAAGGTCAGCAAGCTGAGCTTTATGAATCAGTGCGTTTAGCGATGGACAGTCGTTTAAAAGATATCATTGCTGACAAAGGCTTAAAACGCAGTCAGATAGAAGTATTAGATGCATTATTAAAACTAAGACAGGTTTGTAATCATCCTAAATTGTTATCGCTTGAAGGCGCTAAAAAAGTAAACCAATCAGCCAAGCTTGACTACTTAATGGAAACGCTACCTGAGCAAATTGCTGAAGGCCGCAAAATATTAATTTTTTCTCAGTTTACCAGTATGCTTGCTTTAATAGAAGATGAGTTGGTGGCAGAAGGTATTGATTTTGTTAAACTAACTGGATCAACGACCAATAGACAAGCCGTGGTAGATAAATTCCAAGAAGGTGAAGTACCGGTATTTTTGATTAGCTTACGGGCTGGTGGTGTTGGCTTAAACTTAACCGCTGCCGATACCGTGATTCATTTTGACCCTTGGTGGAATCCTGCCGTAGAGAATCAAGCAACTGACAGAGCGTATCGCATTGGACAAGACAAGCCTGTTTTTGTTTATAAATATATTATAGAAAATTCAATAGAAGAGAAAATCCAAAAAATACAGCAAAATAAAGCAGAACTTGCTAAAGCTTTATTGTCTGAAGAAGTCAGTGATAATAAACTGAGTTTAACGGATGATATTTTAGGCTCGTTGCTAGCACCGCTGAGCTAATATAAAATAATAGCCATTGCATTGCACAGGGTTGATGAGAATAAGTAGAGTCATCAACTCGCTTTTAATGGCCTGTTATTGCTTTGAATACCGCTAAATTGCTATCACTGGCCTTGATATCATTAGCACTGATAACGCCAAGTAGCTAAAGTTACTCTATTTTATTATTCGTAAACTAGTAGTGCCTGTTGATATTACTGACTTGGTTATATTAAACAGGGGTTACTCAGGTATTCAATAAATGGCTAAAAATTAAATATCATTAGATTGTCTGAGCGTAGTGTCTAATTCAATCACGCTTGAAACTTGGTTTCTTCCCGCTTTTTTTACGCTATACATGGCTTTATCAGCGGCTTCTAGTAAAGTTTTTCTATCACATTGACTATCGGGAATAGTCGAAGCTAAACCAATACTTATCGTGACATTAAGTGCATTACCCTCATAATCTAAAGGAGTATGTTCAACTGAAAGTCTAATTTTTTCTGCCAGTTCCTTGGCATCTTTAGCGCTATAGCCAGAAAGTAATACCACAAACTCCTCACCACCAAAGCGCGCAACGAGATCTGTCGATCGCTTAATATTTTCTTTAATCACTTTAGCCACATGTATTAAGCAAGCGTCACCACATAAATGCCCGTGGTTATCATTAAAGACTTTGAAGTGATCAACATCTATTAGCATTAATGCTGTTGATATTTTATGTCGGCTACCCATTTGCCATTGGCGTTCAAATTCACTGTTAAAGTATCCCCTATTATAAATATGAGTCAGTGAGTCAACTTTGTTGAGTTGTTCTAAGATCTGTTTCTGTCCATCCAGTTGAGTTTCAATTTCAAAAGAGCGGTTATATTCACCGGAAGAGCGAATGCCCATCAAACCAATGAAGGTTACATAGACGAGGATCATAATCGCATAAGGTAATTTATCCTCAATGATAAAACCAGCCATTATTGATGGAACTAGAAGTACTCCTAAGTTCAATAAGGCTAAAGATATTCTTGGTGTCAGTGCGACAATGGCACTGCTGGCAATACCACCTATAGCCAACATAGTAACATGTAAAATAGGGGTGAAACGCGGGTCGTATATCGCTAAACCAAAGAATAGGCTTAATACACTGGCATGTAACAATGATAAAACAGTAAAGCAATTACGCCACACGTTAGGAGAATAATTATAAATAGCATCGCTAAAAAACCAGTGAGCAAAGCGTACTATACTAATTGCCAGCATGCTTAACGCAAAAGCTAAGGTCAAAGCAGGCTCTTTGGTGTGAAAATCAAATGGCCAAAAAACAGCCGGTAACATCACCGCATAAACGGCGATGCCCGTCATAGAACGACGTCTAAGATCCATATCAATGCGTTGTTGAATGTCTGGCAGTTTTTTGATGCTTAGCCCCTATCGATAATCAGTTTTATATTTAATCATCGATTAATAAAAATTAAATAGTTATTTTTTGTCAATAAATTTAAGTGTATACGCTAGAATAATAATGGCGAAACTTTTTATTTTTAACGAAACCAGCCTTTACTGGCAAAAATATAAATACCACAAGACATCGCCACACCAACAAAGAAAGTCACTTCATATAAGGTAAAATCCCAAGGGCTGTCAATTAAGTTCATTCCCATTAGACCACCAACCATGGTCGGAATTAAAGTTATGGTGGTGATAACAGCCAGTAATCGCATTACCTTATTCATTTGAAATGAAGACATATTAATGCGCAGTTCAACTAATGCTGCCAGTGTTGTTACTAAGTCATCGGCACTATCAAATAAACCATCAACGTCATCGGCTAATACCGTCAGAATAGGTCGAGGCATCACTTCAAAACTTTTAATTGCAAGCGGCTTTTCTGCGAGTTGGTGAACCACTGACGCTAAATGCTTAAGGTTACCCCTAACATTGGTAATTTCATTCCGCAGTCGAAACGTTTGGTCTAAAAAGATTTTATCACCTAATTGTTTTTGATGCTTATCTAGGTATAAAAGCGTCTGTTCTAATGTGCCAATAACATCAGTGTATTGTGCGACAAGAACACGAATAAGCGCACTTGTCGCTTGCATCAGAGGCGGAGCAGGTATTCCTACCTCCATTAAATCAACTGCTATTTCATCTACTAGCGATGATTCTGTCCCAGATAAGGTAATAATATTATTATTCGCGCCCAATAAAAGAATAGGACTTCGTTCTATGGTCGGCACACGATCATCCGACTGTTTTACCACCTTAGGACTCCAGAGGAAAATGGCGGTGTATTCATCCATTCGCTCTATTCTTGGGTACAACGAATGTTTAAAAAGCATATCTAAGGCAGACTTAGGGGCTTGAAGAATCTCCGCGACCTCGGCAAGTTGCTCTGAATTGAGCCCTACAGCAAATAACCAGTCATTACTTGACGACTTTAATAGCTTTACAACGTTGCCCCAAGTTAATTCAGTGTAGCCACAAATATTTTTATCTACTAACGAATAGGCGCTAAAAGACTGCATGGGTGGTGACAATACCGTCGAAACTTTATTGTTATCTAAGGACATAGCGAATTTCATTCGAACACCAAATAAAGCCATTCGGATGAATTTAAGCAGTCTTAAAGCAGGGATATTACGTAAATGTTCATTAGCCATAGGGATCAAGGATAGCAAGCCCGTACAGATGATAAATAAATCTAAGATACGCCACGGACCCAGTAAAAACACCCGGCGACTTGATGCTAAAACAAAGTTAACGCCGTATTCAACGATGAAAAGAGCCAGGATCCCCCATTCCAAAAAAACTTTCGCTTGAGTAAAGCGCTCATTAGTCGCAACAACTGTTGGCGCGAGAGCAATGAAAAGTGAAATAAGCGCTAAAAAGCCCATGACACGTTCATTGAGCAACAAGCGAATTTTTGATGTTATAAAGATACTCTCATCCACCTTGGAATTAATTAAGTGTTAATTGTATTATTAAGGCTAAAATGTGTAAACACATTTCAAAACAGAACAGCAAGTACATTTCAAGCTCCCTCTTTTCGCTTTATTTTTCACAGCAAAGATATCAGTAATAATTTGAATTATGGGCATCTATTTATCTTAAAATAACCTATAGTCATAGTCTTAAGGATAAAATAATGTCTATTAATTAATTGGTTAACATACATTAGCTGTTTCATTAATAAATATATAACAACATCACAAGCAATTGACTAAACGATAAAGAGTGCTTAAAATTTTTTCATCACAAAGTGATATAAACGCTAACAAAACTGACTCTACAATAGAAAGTATCACGGGTGAAAGACTGCCAAAATAAAGATTATAATAATGGATTAAGTAATTATGTCACGATACGCAAATTTATATAAATCTCCTCTCTATTTAATCACTGCAGCCGTAGTGCTATTTTTAATTGGCTCAACAATAATAGCTTGGTATAGCCTTAATAAAGTTGAAAACACCCTAAAAACACAAGCAATAGAAATTTTAAAGGCCAGAGTGAATGTTAGTAATGACTTACTAGAGAATGGCTGGATTAGGTCTCATTTTAACAAAATAAAAGCTTGGTCAACCTCGCCTATCGTTGTCAAACAAGTCAAACAATTAGTTGCCGCCCAAGCGAGTGGCGATTCTGTCGCTATGACAAAAGCCACTGACAAGTTAACTGCTTTTTTACAACCTTATCTTCTGGTAGAGGAAAATGAAGGGTTTTATGTTATTTCCCCTGACAATATTAACCTCACTGCCAAGGTTGCTGACTTAATTGGGCAACCTAACATAATCGCTAAACAATACCCAAAAAGGCTTGCTGAAGTTTTTAATGGTCAGCTCGTTTTTATTCCTCCGCTTTTATCCGAAACCCCTTTAGTCAACATTCAGGGAAAAATACAGCAAAAATATCCAACAACTTTTATTATTGCGCCAATATTTAATAATGAACAACAAGTTATTGCAGCGCTTGCCATACGTTTAAATCCGTTTGGCGCTTTTTCTTCGACAGTACAGCAGCACAGTTTCTGGAAATCAGAGCAAACATACTTCTTTGACACCAAAGCTCGTTTATTAACCGCCAGTCAATTTGAGCCAGAACTCAGGTCCGAGGGAAGACTAACGAAAGAACAATCTAGCGTCTTAGCGATATCATTAACACTTCCGTCGAAACCAACGACTAGTGGACAAACGCAAGCCCCCATTTATACAAAATTGGCTCAGTCGGCATTAAAAGGCAACACAGGTTACAGCGAAGAAAGTTATTTAGATTATCGTGGCCAGCCCGTATTAGGCGCTTGGTTGTGGAACAGTACTTTAGGTTTAGGTATCGGCGCAGAAGTCAGTGAAGTCGATGTATTGCAATCTCAACAGAAAATAGTCCATGGTTTTTTCTGGCAGCTATTGCAAACGGTGTTATTGAGTTTATTTATTTTAGTTATTGCTTTTTATTGGCAAAAACGCAGCGCAGCTGCCATCTTCGATTCAGAGCAGTACCTTTACTCTATGCTTAATAACGCACCTGATGCCATTATATCCTTTAATGCAAGAGGGGAAATAATACGCTTTAATAAAGTCGCTGGCTTACTGTTTTTGGTTGATAGAAAAGGCGCTGAATCGATGTTTTTCAATGACTTTTTTATGAAAAACGAACAAGAAAACTTGCAGGAATGGATCAAAAATATCATTAATGATAGCAGTGTATGTGACAGTTTCAGAATTATGCGGGCTAAGGCTAGTGACAGTCGGGAATTTTCAGCTCGTGTTGCGATAAGCAGTCATAAAACCACTCAAGATAATATTTTTACTGCCATTATTTCTGATTTAAGCACAATACAACAATTAGAAGGAAGACTGCTGGTACTCGAAAGTGCTGTTGAACAAAGTCATTCAGCGATATTGATCACAAATTTGAGTGGTAAAATTGTCTACGTCAATAAAGCCTTTAGCGAAACTACCGGCTATTCAAAAACAGAAATTTTAGGGAGAAATGCCAACCTGCTAGATTCTGGACACAAAAACACTGATAAAT
Organism: Colwellia sp. PAMC 20917; assembly: GCF_001767295.1. Taxonomy (GTDB): domain Bacteria; phylum Pseudomonadota; class Gammaproteobacteria; order Enterobacterales; family Alteromonadaceae; genus Colwellia_A. The sequence goes on along the minus strand of NZ_CP014944.1, from coordinate 4,157,759 downwards.
ATCAGCAGCTCTGGCAAAAAATTATTGAAGGCCAGCATTGGAGTGGTCAATTATACAATAAGAAAAAAGACGGTAGCTGTTATTGGGGCACTACCGACATTACCCCCATAAGAGACCGTAATGGTAAAATAGATCATTTTCTTGCTATAAATCAAGATATAACAAGGCAAAAGGCCAATGAAGATAAGCTACTAAAACAGCAGCTTTTTTTAAAAGAGGCTGAACGTATTGCTCATTTGGGGTGTTGGGAAAAAGATCTTAAAAACGATATCATTTACTGGTCAGACGGCATGCACAGATTAATAGGTATTGAGAAAAATTCTACGCCTTTGACTTCAGAGCTTATTGTAAACCTTGTCCATCCAGAAGACCGATATCAATTTAGAATACACCAACTGAAAGCTTTAAATAAGTTAGAAGTTTATAACTTTGAATGCCGAATAATATTAGCCGATAAGCAATTAAGGTATATCAATACATCAACTGAGGTTACCCGTGATGAAAGTGGCGAACCATTAAGCATGCTAGGTATTGTCAGAGATATAACCAACATTAAACAAAATGAAATAGAGCGTGAAATACTTGATGCTGAAAAAGAACAGTCTCGTCAAGCGACGCTCAATGTGCTGCTTGATGTTAAATACCAACGTAACAGAACAGAAAAGACATTAGCTGACTTAAAGGAATCTCAGCAAGAATTAGAGCAAGCACGTTTAACAGCAGAAGCGGCAAGCGACTCTAAGTCGCAGTTTTTAGCAACAATGAGCCATGAAATTAGAACACCGATGAATGGTGTTGTTGGTATGTTAGAGCTACTGCAGCAATCAGAACTAGATGATGATCAATACCATTTAGCCAATGTTGCCAAAGATTCAGCATGGGCGTTATTACAAATCATTAATGACGTGCTCGACTTTTCAAAAATAGAAGCGGGGAAAATGACTTTAGAGTCAATACCGTTCACCTGGACAGAAATTATTGAAGGGGCTGCAGAGTTACTATCGTCGCAATTACAAAGTAAAAGATTATTGTTGGTTTGTTCATCTAATCATCATATGACTGAGTCAATGCTAGGCGATCCCATTAGGTTAAAACAAATTGTACTTAATTTATTAGGTAATGCGATTAAATTTACTCACAACAATGAACAGCCGCAAAGCCTTATTGAGGTTAAGCTTGATTATTTAGATAACAGCCAAAACAAAAAATTATTTCGATTAACGGTTAAAGATAATGGTATTGGTATTAGTGAGGATCAACAAGTTCATTTATTCGATGCTTTCACACAGGCAGACAGTAGCACCCATCGTCAGTTTGGTGGCACAGGACTCGGCTTATCTATTTGCTCAAAGTTAACCACTATGATGGGAGGACAAATAAGTTGTCAAAGCGTGGTAGGTGATGGTACAGAATTTCATGTCGATTTACCTTTAATAGCAACTGAAAATAAACAAACATCGACCCTGAGCGTAAAACTCTATCATTTAAATATTTTACTCATTGCTTACGATGGAATTACCGATAATATCTTGCACAAAGGTCTAACAGAGCTTGGCGCACATTGTCATTTAGCACCAAGTTCGCCAACAAAATTAAGCAAGCTTATTTCTGCTGAAAATTATGATCTTATTATTATTTCAGCAGAACAAGTTATTAGCCTTTGGCCAGAAGTTAAAATGCAGTTACCCAACAACAGTGATGAGGATATTAATATACTGATTCTCGAAAGGTGGCATGACTTCGACTTACCCCTTTACCCTGAACACGCGACAACTATTGCCAGTAATCCGTTTTTACCACAAAAAATATACTGGACCATTGCCCGTATTATGGATCAAAAAAATCCACTTATAAGTTGTCTAAAGCAAGATATTAAGACGTTATCTATACCCAGTGTTACTGAAGCACAAGCCAGTAATAAACTAATTTTAATTGTTGAAGATAATGTCTTTAACCAACAGGTATTAGAGCGTCAGCTAAATCTATTTGGTTATGCTGTCATCATTGCCAACCATGGTGAAGAAGCCTTAACTAAAATGACGCAATATTCATTTTCCCTAATCATGACTGATTGTCAGATGCCGATCATGGATGGTTTTGAGTTTGCCCAAAAGGTGCGAGAAAATGAACAAGGCGGCACAACACAGATACCTATAATAGCAATCACCGCTAACGCAATGCGAAATGAAGCCGAACACTGCATTAAACTTGGCATGAATGACTACGTGACTAAGCCAATGAAGCTAGATAGCTTAAAAGCTTTACTCAGTAAATGGTTAGTTGAAGAAGAACTCGAAGATGAATTTAAAGTAGAATCTCCACCTGAATTGACCGATGAACAAGTCACTGAAATGATAGCAAAACCGGCAATAAACATCTCAGCATTGGTTGAATGTTTTGGGGATGATAAAGAAGCGCAACAAAGCTTTTTACAATTTTATCAACAGCATAGTAAACCATTACTCGCTGAATTAGCCGTGCACATTACCGATAAAGATTGGCAGAGTGTAATGGAACTGGCACACAAGCTAAAATCTTCAACCCGTGGCGCTGGAGCGATATTACTAGGTCATTATTGCGAGCAATTGGAACAACTCGCTAAAGAAGAAAATACACAAGAAATTATAACGTTAAGCCATAAACTTTATGCTGAGTTTATTCGAGTGTCTGACGAGATAGCGGCAAACTTTTAAGCCATGTTATGGCGTTTGTCAGTGATTATCTATAGCGGTGACTGAAAATATTGTTATAAACGTTTTCATCAATCACACGTCGCTACTGAATACTCTTATTATTTAGCGTATTAATTGATGAAATCGTCGGCCACTTACCCACGGCACGAATAGTTAACGGAGGGTTGTGATTGTTTATCTTTTTTCAATTAAAGGAATGTTATTTTCCTTAAATAGCTTAGCAACAACGCCTTGCGTTAAAGGTTTAATGAGATAACCTTTTGCGCCTAGTTCAATAGCTTTTTTTACTATTTGTTTATTTTTATTACCGGTTAACATAATAAGTGGCGTATCTACATTTTTGCCGTTGCCCTGTTTCATTTGTCCTAAAATATATAAACCATTGGTATCAGGTAGACTTACGTCGAGTAAAACGATATCAAAACGTATATTATTAAGACAAATTAAGGCCGTTCTACCGGTACTAGCGGTTTGAACGTTGAGTTTATACTTGTGCAACAGTGTATTGGTTAAATGTATGCTAATGGGATCATCTTCAACCAATAGAATATTAATAGCGGCTGCTTTATTATCCCCTTGTACCTTATCTAATTCTTTTACCGCATCAGCGTTACTTGCATTATAAAGCTTATTAAAAGAAGCTGGCGGATGTACTTGCTCGTTTTTATCAGATTGAGCCGCTTCATTACTTTCTTGTGCTATATTTTCCACGTCACTGATTAATCCGCTGAGCAAGTCTAATGCTTTACTTTGCAGTTCCACCAGCCTAGGTCGAATTTCGTTTGAACGTATCGACGCTAAAATATTCTTGACCACATCAAGATTAATATTAACATTGTGTTTGAGTTTAATTTGCTCTGTTGCTTTACTGATAGAGTGTTCAACGTCGGTAATACTCTCTTCAAAAGACAACCTAAGTCTTTCTTTCAGCTCTAGGCCGTGCAGTACCGTTTCTCTAATTTCTTTTGCATATGACTCTTTGTTATAAATATAGTCTAAGGCAGCATTTTTTTTGAGACCAATGCCCAGCTTAGTCAGTAAATTAGAACAAACAACAACTGCACGTTTTTTCTCATAAAGCGGATTGGTAATTATATAGTCATCAATAATATCGTTATCATAAGCTTCATAAGCTTCGTTTTCTTCCCTTGCAGAAACAACAGAAACAATAAAATGTTCGCACGTTTGTCCTACTAAAACTGATTTAAGCGAGCTGTAATAGATCATTAAAGATCGTTGGAAAGAGGTTGCGTCGATTAAAATTATTTTAGGCGTTTCATCTTTAAGCTGTTTCTCAAGCTCCGGCAAAGCAGTAACAACAAGTACTTTATCAAAATGTTCAATCAACACCTTAATTAACAGCTCGCTATCTTCACGTTCGGTCGTGTATAAAATAATATTATGATGCTGCACTATAACTCCTTGACTCAACTATCTAATGCTAACCTTGTAAGTGTGTAAAACTTGCTTAGCAATATTGGCCACTCGACTTTATCAAAGTATAAGTGAGTATGTAAATTTCCCTGCTCAGGTCAATACAATCTAACACTGTTGAGCATGGTTTGGATACATTTCATCTTATCAATTAGATTAATATATAAATAAGCTAAATCAAGGATATAAAAGAAGCAAAAGTGTGATTAACAGCTAAGGTGTACGGATTAATTTGAAAACATCACTTTCATCAGCAAATTTTTAATAACATCATAAGATTCATCTTCAAATTTAACACCAAAATAATCAATCGTCGGCGATGACTTAACATTGCAAACAATACCTTTTATTGATGTGATATCACTTAAGGCCTTGTCAGTAATAGCTAAGGTAATAGTATCGTCTTTGGTGATAACAACATTTTCTTCCTTCTTGGCACTTAATAAACAGCCTTCTAATGAAAGATTAACCATAATACCTTTTAATAACGAATTATTGACCGAAGCTTCAATATTTAATTGCGTATCAATTCGCGTTTCTTTTCGTAGCGGTCGAACGGCTACCTGTTGCGGAATGTTCAAGACAATCATTTTTGCTGGAACAGTTATCGTGCGCTCTATGCTGGTAACAAAAGCAACAACCGCGCCTTCATGCTTTTCTACGATACTTCTAACGGTGCAGGCTACCCCTTGATTAATATTGCCAGTAAGCTCAACATGACGATTTAAATCGGGTAATTGGATCAACATAAATTGCTTGGGTAAAAAACCAACAAAAACACTTTTAAATTTTATTTTTTTACTGGGGGGAATTGAGACTTCGACAATAATAGCAGAGCCAGGGGTTAGCATGGATAATGACTTTGTTACATCTTCTCGAATCATTGAAAGTTCTCCTAGTAAGCTATGCCCTGTAGAGGCTTAAATTGATAAGTTACCTTATCAACTCATTCATTGCAGGTTATTAAATGTGTTAAAATTAAATATATCATCGATTTTCATACTATCAATATTTATTAGCCACAAAGCGAAAAAGTTTTAATAAAAATATAATTGGCTGCAAGTTTTTAACACTATTAAGCGCAGCAACACTTTAAAAATAGGCTTCATAGCCTATTGTAACCGCTGGTAGCTTTTAAACTATTGGCAAAAGATTATTTACTGATGTTTTTAACCTTCATATTAAGCTATTGTTAAAAGGTAATGAATACACCACCATCGGATTTTAATAAGCTAATTAGTTAATATTTATTAGTATTTTTATTAGCTAAACTGTGAAACGTGTAAAATTTTATAAAGAGTCTTATTGATGATTGAACTGTTTCGCAACATGAAAATTTCACAAAAAATTCCTATCTCTATTAGTATTTTTATCATACTACCTTTAATCATCTCCCTTATTGCAATAAATTCAACCAACACCATTAATAAAAACGGTCAAGATATTTATGATAATTATTTTGTCAGTGTTGTTAATCTTACCGACGCTCGACAATATTTATATCAACAGTTTGTACTAATAAAAAGTCATATTATTTCTCCTGACGATGAGTCGATGAGAGACACTGAGCAAAAAATCAGTAATGCATCCGTCAACTTCCATGCTTCACTGAGTAAATTTGAACAAACATTAGACAGTGGAGAAGAAACAAAATTACTCTATACATTCAAAACTCAGTTAACAACGTTTGAGTTGTTAACCGAGCGAATTATCATTTTAAGTAAAAGCAACCAAGATATTGCTGCAGACAGACTAGCTAATGAAGAATATGGTGTGCTTTTTAATGACATGCAACTCAATATGGCGGGTATGCTAGAAACCAACATTGATGGAGCTCAAGCCCTCTACAACAGTAATTATCAACATCATCAAACGACGCGTTCTCTTATTATTTTGGTTACTGTTATTATTATTGCCATTGGCCTATTTATTGGTTGGCTATTGATCAGCACAATATTAGAGCCACTGCTTAAAATACAATGCCATATAGCAAGCCTTACGCATTCAGGTGATCTTCTCCTTCAACTCGACATTGAAGGTAAAGACGAAATTAGCGAATTAGCCGAGTCATTTAATACTATGCTTGAGTCATTATTTCATGCACACAACAAGCTTATCCAAACAGAGAAACTGACCTCTTTAGGTTCATTAGTTGCAGGGGTTTCTCATGAAATTAATACGCCATTAGGCATAGCTGTCACGATAGGCAGTACAATCAAAGATAACTTTCAAAAGTTTTCAATTCTTTTTAAAGAAAAAAAAGTCAAGCGTTCTGACTTGGAAGATTTCGAAAAAGAAGTCAATGAATGCTTAGATATCTTACTGAATTCTTTAGACCGAGCTGTCGTCCTCATTCAGAGTTTTAAGCAAGTGGCTGTTGACCAAACGAGTGAGGCAAGACGAATATTTTTCTTATCTGATGTCGTAAACGAAGTGATCCGTATCCATCACCATAAAATAAAACGCCTCGGGATAACCTTCGACTGCGTAATTGATAAAAATATAGAGATGGACAGTTTTCCAGGTCCTTTGGGGCAAGTGATGACTAATTTATTTAATAACGCCATTATTCATGGCTTTGAAAGTACAGACTCTGGCATTATCGCTATTTCAGCTTACCTGAATAATTCAATTGTCATTATCAAAATAGAAGATAATGGTAAAGGCATCCCAAAAGCAATTATTGACAAAATTTTTGAACCATTTTTTACCACTAGGCTTGGTGAAGGAGGTTCAGGTTTAGGCCTGAGCATCATCTTTAATATTGTCGTCAGTTTACTCGGTGGTAAAATTAGAGTAGCCAGTACGTTAGAAAAAAACACCTGCTTTACCTTGGAGTTACCCTTGGTTTCGCCCCAAAAGATAGCAAATGATAACGATTAACCGTACTCGCTATTATCTTAAACACGTTTAAAATAATCAGCTAATTTTTTCTTTATCTAAAACAGCTTAACCACATAATATTATCAATGGCACGCTTATGATGGTTTTTGATAGAATGCTACTTGACCTCGACCTGATGCTTTAACTTGGTACATCATGTCGTCTGCCTTAACCATCAGTTCGTGGAGTACCTTACCGTCTTTAGGGGCAACAACAATACCAATACTTGCGCCTACTTGGCATTGCATGTCATTTGAAATATAAATGGGCTGCTCTATCTCAGCAAGAATCTTATTGGCTTGTTCAAGCATTAACTCTTGATCAAAGTTCGTCAACTGACGAGCAACAATAAATTCATCTCCACCCCATCGAATACAGAGGTCTGTTGCCAAGTTAAAATGTGCTTTAAGACGTTTTGCTGTTGCTATTAAGACCTTATCCCCGGCTTCATGGCCATAAGTATCGTTAACGGGTTTAAATTTGTCTAAATCAATCATCATCAGCATTAAGCTTTGTTGGTTTTCTAAACAATAAAGTAAAGCATTATCTAATTTTTTGTCGCCAGAGCGTCGATTAAGTAGATGGGTTAAAGGGTCATGATCCGCTTCAAAACGTGTTTGAAATTCCCGTTCTGCTCGTTCAGTAACATCATGTATTATCACTTCAACTAAATTACCTTGCTCACTACTGCGTTCATTGCTGCGCTGCTCGGTTAATTTTGCAAATAAACAGTGCAGCCAAAGCGTTTTATTGCCAATGCGGCATTCTATATCTAGAGTGACTTGTGGACGAGTCTTGTCGGCGCGAATACTCAATAACAACTCTTCGAGTTTGTCGACATTATTTAATAAGGTTGGAAAGTGTAAAGAGGCCAAGTCTGTCTGTCCTGCAACACTGAAGTATTGTAAAAATGCCGGGTTGAAAGTGGTAATAGTGTTTTTTTCATCGAGTAAACAAATTCCAGCACTCGCTTGTTCAAAGATAAGCCTGAATTTACGCTCTAACTCTTGAGTTTTTTCACGCAATGCTCGTTCATTACTAATAGTAAGGTGTAACTCATGCATCAAAGAGTTAATGCCCTTTGTTAATTTACCAATTTCATTTTTGGCACCTTGCTTCACCAACAGCATACGCATTGTTTTCGGTATACTAGGATTGATGGTAGTAAAGCTATCGGTTAACTTTTGAATTGGCCTAGTTAGCCATCTGTGAACGATCAGAGAGACAAAAAAAGCAATAATGATGGATTGTATTAGTATCAATGCCACTTCTTTTTTAAGTGAGTTCTCTACTTGTTGCTGAATATAATTATTGTTTGGATAAAGCGTAAGTGTACCAACAAGGGTATCATCGATAAAAGGATGGATTAACTGGATAACTATGCCATCTTGTGGGTTGTTAAGAACACCACTTGAAATGCTCATTTCGCCCTCGCCGTAGAGTCTAGCCCCTTGAACCAAATCATTACTCAACAAGCCACTAATAATTTCCTGTCCGAGCTCGCGATCATTTAAATAGGCAGATATCGTCGCAGTTTTTGCCATCGTTTGAGCTAATTGTTTAACAAGCAAATAGTTAGTATCTTTCTTTTCTTGAAGGCCAGCATAATAGGACAACGTTGAAGAAACCAACGCCACTAGCACAGCAACAATAGCAATGGCCAATGGAACTCTGACATAAAGATTTTGACTAATTTTCATTAAATCGATAAACCACTTTTACAGCATCAGTGAGCTGGTCTTTAGGTATATAACCAATTGAATATGGTGAATTGTATAACTTGTTCAAAGCATCTTCAATTGAAATGGCTGAAATCGGCGGTTTAGCTCGCCCAGAGAACAGTAACCTTGCCCAGTAAGCGTTTATTTTTTGCTCATTTTTATTCACTAATTGCAGATAAAAGTCATTCTTCAATGGCGATTCAGAGGGTAAATCTAGTGGCTGTGCCATTTCACCGTCAGGAAAAGTTAAATAACGGCCCATATAAATGTCAATCACTTCGCGCTTAGATAATGAGTTAATCGCATTGTCTTTATTCACCACAACAACAAACTCTGTGCTTACAGCATCAAGGTTGAAAAGGGCCAAGCCAATCATTAATAACAAGGGGTTTTTCATCATTAAAACACCATGTTCGCACTAATAGTAAACACATTGATTCTATGCTCTTTTTCAACATTTTCCGGATCACTTATCCCCCATAACCCGCCACCAAAAGGTTGAATATCAAAGTGATCAATTTGCGCTTTGACGATCAAATTGTCTGACGCCTGCCATTTTGCACCAACATTAATTGAATGTTGATGCACCACTAATCGGTCAACAGCCTCTTTTGAAGCCAATGCTAACTGTTGTAATGGAAAGGTTACTTGTATTGGCGTACCAGGAGGAAATTGGGGCGCAGTAACTTTGGTTATCTTATGGCGGTTCTTTGAAATAGAAACACTGGAAAAAAGCGTCACTTTATCTAAACGATAACCGACACTCACATAGCCATTAATATTTGATGAAGCAACCAACCAAGGAGACTCTGAAATACCTATTTCAGATTGAATTAACCAATTATCATTATCGTAGGTTAATCCTAAAGCAGCATATTCAATACTATGGTTTTTTGTGTCAAAACTTGCTGATAGCGACGCTGCTTGCGGCCACACAGGAGCTGGCACAGAGTTTAATAAATCAATAAACTCATTTAATGCCTCGAACTTATAGTCCCCGACATCGGCTTGTGATACAGAAAATCGCATGGTCCAAGCATCAAATATGTAGGTTGCGCTAAAAGTCATTAAATGGTCAAAATCAATAAAAAAGTCTTTACCACTCGCTTTTAATTTCGCTGTCGTGTTACCCGCAGCCAATTTTAACCGTAAAAATCCATCATTAATTGATTGGCTGTATTCAATATCTACACCATCAAAATTTCCCGCTGTACTTGCAAAAGAGTAATACTCATGTGGCGGACGTACCCACAAATAAGCGTATCCCACGTGCGGGTACTCCGAAAACAAATAAAGGTCACTGTTTAATCTGCCCGCACGAATAGCCCAATTACGAGAAGGACGGTAACGCAAAAAAGCTAATTCGAGGTAGTTTTCAAAGTCTGTATTCGCGTGATCTTCTAGGACAAATTGCACAACAGAATCCCAGTTTTTAGCTAAGGTTATATTGGCTTGCCCTCCTAGAATTGAGTCACGGGTAGCTGACCAGCCTGTATCGTCAATATTCAAATAATTGGGACTAAAAGCAATATCAGGATCGTCACTATAACTAAGTGCTAAAGAAGCAAAACCACTAAATTCAACTTTTATGTCATCTGCATAGGCATTATAAGTAACGCCTGTTAAAACTAAAGCTGTGGCGATAATAAATCGATACAAGGTATCAGCCTTTTTTCGTTTGATAATATTGATGATATGGATGATAACAGATAGCTCATTTATTTGCCTATTGTTCGGCAAAAAAACACCACAACTTCTTTAACGAGTGTTAGCTTAACGTCTATGTTTTGAATGAATACACTTTTAAGGGGCGTCTCAGGAGGATAACGGATAAACCTGTGCTTAATCAGCAAAATAATTGGCGAATCTTGGACTACGAAATATCAGTTTGGATATTGGCTTGGCTAATGTCAGATAATATATTTAACAGGTACTTGTCCTAGCAAGAACAACATTATTTCGGCCTGCTTAAGTGTAATAAATAGCTTGCCCCGAATAGCATTTTAGTGAATCTGATCGAGAAAAAAGTATCCGCGTAACCGGTAGATTAAGATACAACAATGGCTACAGCCTAATGGAAGCAGCACTAAAGGACTTAGGGATAGTTCAGTTACCCGATTATTATGTTCAACAGCACATAGAAAGTGGTGAACTGGTGACCCTATTAGATAATTACCGTGCGCCTGATGAGGGAATACGGGCAATTTACCCTCAAAATCGCCATTTATCGCCTAAAATAAGACTGCTGGTTGATTACTTAGCTGAACAGTTACTTTAATCTTCAGCTTTATTAAATTACCGAACAAGACTGTAAAGCTTAAGTCATAACATAAAATAATAACGGTTAGGTTTGCCGCTATTATCTTACATACACTCCACCTAAGCTTCCAAAGTCACGCCGCGCAGATAAAGAGACAGCAATAAAAGGAAAGTAGTAATGATCAATCGCCTGTTTTATCCGTTAATCATCCAACAGGCTTTCGAGTGAATGTGTAACGCCCATTCGTTGATGTACTACTGGACTTGTTGTGGTGTATAACGTTGGAATACGGTCTTTTTCTAAAACAGTTTCCGCAATCGAAAAGGCCGCTAAGGCCGTTTCGTGGAAGCCACTTAAAATCAACTTTCGTTTACCCGGGTAATAATTAATATCACCAACGGCATAGATACCCGGCACTGAGGTTTGAAAAGATTGTGTATCTACTTTTATCTGGTGTTGGTGCATGGCAAGTTGCCAATTTGCTATCGGGCCAATCTTGGGTGACATACCAAAGAATATAACAAGTTCATCAAGTTCCACTCTACGTTTGATGCCATCTTTTGAATTTACTGTTAGGCCAGTTAGCTTATTATCTTCTTGCTGAAAGTCGCTCACTTGACCACATAAAAATTGCATTTTGAGTTCTTCACACAAGGCGTACATTTCATTCACGCTACTTGTAGCGGCTTTAAATTTTGTACTACGATGAATAAGCAAGACACTATTAGCCGTTTTTTGTAGGCTTAAACTCCAATCAAGTGCGGCATCTCCGCCACCTAGCACAACGACGTTTTTATCTTTAAAGTGTTCTATATTATTGATTCGGTAGAACAGTTGTTTATCTTCAAATTTATCAATTAAGGGTATTTTTAATTTAACGGGTGAGAAGGCACCATTACCAGCAGCAATAATCACCGCGCGACAGTGAATAAGCGTATTCTTGTGCGTGGTAACTGAAAAAGAAACATCCGACAATTTATTAATGTCTTCGACCCGCTCGCCCAATAAAAAAGTTGGCTTAAAGGGAGCCGCTTGCTCATAGAGATTTTCTATAACTTGGCTTGCCTTAGCATTAGGCAAAGCAGGAATATCATAGATAGGCTTATCTGGATAGAGTTCAGTGCATTGGCCACCAACTTCTGGCAAGCTGTCAATAACAACCGATTTTAATCCTTGTAAACCAAGCTCAAATACTTGAAACAAACCAACAGGGCCTGCACCAATAATTACAACGTCTGTCGTTAAGGTTTTCATAAGTACCTCCTCAGTACCATTAGCTTATATTTATGGCGGATCTAGCGCCTTGAAATATCAGTCTATTGTCATTTTTATAATCAATATAAATCACTACGGGCTTTATTGATTTACCCTTAGCAGGGTTAGCATTTAACGAGTTAAAATCACCTATCATCCATACTCAAAATGGTTCGCTACTGCTATTCTATAAATTTTTTTTCAAGTTGATGCTCAATTTATTCATCTACCCTGCTCGTCTTTTTTAACCAAGGCTTAAAGAATAACGCACTGGAAAAAAACAAGATAAAAGCTTGCGTCGTGATGCCTTGCCACGTTGAATTAATACCTAGCCACGCGAAATGAAAGTCAATAGGAAAGCGCGTAATACTAATAATAGCGGCTTCTTGCAGCGCTGTTATCGCTTTACCCGCGAGAATAAATGACAAGGCTAATAGTAAATACGTTGTTATTGAAAAGAATCGCGCTATTGGTAATTTAATAGAATATTTAATCATTAACCAGGCCACGACAACTAGCATAGCCGCTGCTGCCCCAAAGCCACTAAAAAGAACAAATTGCTGTGAGGGGTTCGTCTGGGTTAACAATGATTGATAAAACAGTACTGTCTCAAAAACCTCACGATAAACCGCAATAAACGCTAAGCCAGAGATTCCCCATAAGGCACCCGATTTTAAACTCTTATTAATATTTTGTTGAACATAACGTTGCCATTGATCGGCTTGCGTTTTACTGTGCATCCAAAAACCAACATAAAAGAGCACAATCGCCGCTAACAGCGCGGCAACCCCTTCCATGGTTTCACGGCTAGCACCGCTAATCGTTACTAATTTTTGTGCCACTAACCAAGTTAACCCACCCGCAATTAACGCTGCTGCCCAGCCAAAATGAAGATATTTAATGGCTTCTTTTTTATTAGACCTAACCAGTATGGTAAAAAGTACCAGCACAACCAATAGCGCCTCTAAGCCCTCTCGTAACAAAATAATAAAACTGGCGCTAAACAAAGCTGTGTCTGATATCGCTGAGTCATTGAGTAAAAATTCAGCTTGCTCTATTTGCAGCAAAACTGCAGAAACAGATACAGCAACGTCAACCGAGCCTTCCTTGTTGTTAATTTCATTGCGCAAGCCTAGTAAGTTAAATTCAATCATTTTACGTAACGAACTATCATAAGCGTCGAGGTTATTTTCAATAAGCTCAAAGCCATCTAAGTAGGCACTCACCGCAAATTGTTGGGCAAGTTTAACGTCATTATTTTTGTAAGCGGCAAGTGCTTTTTTAAGTTGATCACGCGCGATTGTTAATGGTGCCTTAGTTGCAGAAAACAGTTCCTCAGGGTTAGCTCTAAGCTGCTCAACAAAACCCTTTTCCAAGTCAGTTTTCGCCCTATACAATTCGTTAGGGCTATACTGAACAAGGTCGGCGAGTGAGAGATCAAGCGCATTATTTTCTTGTCGTTTTTCATCAAAAACAAAAGCTAAACTACCTGTATAAAATGCTAACGACCAACGTTGTTTCGCCGTTAAGTGATTAAATGAAGGCATAGCAGTGCCGTCAAGACCGCCGGTTACCACATCATATAATCCCAGAATAGAACGGTCTAAAGCACGTGTTCTTTCGTTAAAATTTGTAGGCTGTGGACTTAGTTGCCTTGCAAGCTCCCCGTCTCCTTTACCCGTTACACCATGACAACTGGCACAATTATTTTGAAATAATTGCTTGACTCTAGATACCGAAAGTAAAGATGTTGGTAACGATAACTGCGGAGAGTTTTTTAACAGCACGTTTTTTAATTCACTGGTCAACGCTTGTATTTCGACAAGTGTTTTTTTCGCTTGTATCGCACAGAGAAGTGATTTCGATAGCGTAATCATGGCTTGTTCTCCCGGCTCTCTTACCGCTCTTTCAGCAATAATGTTCGAAAAATCAAGCATTTCTTGATACTCACCTTGATCAATGATTTTGCCATTACTAATGGCAGAAGCATAATCAACACTAATATATTCAGTGAGTTGTAAAAGTTGACGTAATCCTTCTGTATCGCTGCTTGCCGATGTTTGCGTTGAGATAAGATAACCAATGACAAAAAAAATATAAATAAATTTGCGCTTAAATGAGCGCATTGAAAAAGTCATTAATTTTTGAAAATAACCAGAAAAATAATAAGTCATAAATAACTGATAACGCAATTGAGAATGATTCTCATTATACTACATGAAATGGGGATAGTGTTAACTAGTTAGAAATTTAACCTACTATGGTATCGGTTTAAGTTCTAACGGTTAACCTATGTCCCTTTAAATTATCTGTTCGCTCTACCTAAAGTCCAAAAATAGTTTGCCGACTGATGAGCTTTCTCCTTTATAGCCAATAATTTCCTCAAAGAGATAACAGTAAAGTTTGACCCTAAAGCAGGTCAGGCGTTACTATAATGAGGTTCTAGTAGGCTTTAGCTAAAATAGCTTGGCTAATTTACTCACCTAGTCGTTACATAAAACATCCATATTTGGAATATTTACACCAACGCTGAACGGTTATACGTTCCTTAACAAAAGTGGCCGTATGTACAAAACTAAAAAAAGCACCAAACCCCAAGAAATTTCTTACAAACGTGTTCAATCATACATGATGTGGATGATCGAGAGATATGGTGATTACTCAGCAAAATCTTTATTGCAAAAAGCCAATTTATTATTCAAAGATGATACTCAATATAATCAAACTGCCTTAGATTATTTAATTGAACACGAAATTATAGATGATGCTCGTTATGCTAAAAGACTAACGCTTAGTCTGGCCGAAAGTAAAATAGGCCCAAATAAAATAAAAGAGAAACTTTATGCTAAGGGTTTTCAATCAACAACCATTAATGAGTGTGTCAATGAACTTGAAACGTCAGAAGAGGACTATTTTGATAAAGCCTTGGCGTTAAAAATTAGAAAATTTGGTGAAGAGCCTATTAGCGATATAAAGTTGAAGCAAAAAGCGTTACGCCATTTAACGGCAACCAAAGGATTTTCATATGCCATTGCCAATAAAGCGATTACTTATAACCCTGAGCAAGAAGAATAGGTAGTTTGTCATTAAGGCTTTATTTTATAACAAACAATAAAACAAACTTAAGACCCTGTGCTGTATACAGAGCTTATACCACAAGAATAGTGCGCTAATAAAAGATCATATCTTCGCCAGCTTTATTATTAATAATCATCAAATACTTTTTTAAACTGACCATTTTTTTTCAATACAGAGATGGCTTGGTTGATTCGAGGAAGTAAATTTTCGTGTTATTTTCTTAATCTAATAACGATATCACCTTTAGTATGCAAAGAAGCGAGTGCTATTGACGTTTGATGTTTTTCAGCCCAATATTGAGCCGCTCTTTCTTCTATAATAGCAACCTTAAAGCGCCCTTTTGCCAACCCTTTGACTAATTCACTTTCTGATAAAAAATCAGCGCGAGTAAACTTGTCATCATCAAAATAAGCATAGCCTGCTACTGTGCCAACTAACTGCCCATAAGCCATTTCTGCTTGATTGAACTCTACTGCAACATTGGGCAATGTAACAAAGTATTCTGTTACTTCAAATAAAGGAACACTGCTAACATAATCAACACCAATAATTTTATCTTTAAACCAATTGGGGCTAACAACATCGAAGTCAATTTGTCCTAATTCCAATGCGGTAACTGCTCTTTTTACCGGGAGATAGCTGGTTTCAGTAGGAATGGCTGCTTGCATCATAATAAGCTCAATTAACGCGATAATAATACCGAGTTTTTGTTGATTGCCACTATAACCAAACGGCAGCCAAGCCTTGGTGCTGCCAAGATCATATTTTAAAGTACTAGCAACAGTTTCAGTAGCACTTGATTTAAGTTAGCTAATAAATATTGAAAATTACAGTCAAAAGTGACCATAACTTTAGTTATTTTTAAACCTTAATATAATGCTAGGATATAAAATAAGGCGCAAAGGTAAACTTCTTGTATAATTTAGATTATTCCTCATATAAATCAATGATCTTAAAGCTAATGATTTAGTTTATTAAAGCTATTTCATTAAAATATTCTTTAGTAAATTCAATAAAAGCGTTCAGTTTATTCGACTGGTGAATTAATTGAGGATAAATCATAAAAATGGTCTGCCCTGCTGGCATTTCACTTTCAAGTATAGCCACTAACGTTCCCTCCTTAATCTCTTGGTCGACTAAATAGTCAGGTACCCTAATTATACCTTCGCCCTTTAATGCTAATGTTTTCAGCATATGGTTATCGTTTATTTTTAACCAACCATCTACGGGCACCTCAGCGTTTAAGAATGACCAGGTTAATTGCTCTTGTCCCCTTAAACATTGGTGCGTTTTTAAATCGCTAGGCTCCTTTGGTTTACTGTATTTATCTAAATACTCAGCAGAAGCACAACAGCAATGTTTATAGGGCAAGATAGCTTTTGCAACCATATTTAAAGGCGGGGAGTTAGTGGCACGAAAAGCCAAGTCAAAATCACTGCGATTTAGATCAAAACGGGTGTAACTGGTATCGATAGAAAACTCAATGGCGGGATGTAAGGCGCTAAACTTAGAAAAAATGTCGAGTAAAAACCTTTTGGTAAAGAGGCTTGGTGCTGTAATTTTTATAACACCTTCAATAGCATTGCCTTTATGACCAGCATTTCGTTCTAACTCTAAAACAGAATTACGAATTTTATTTACACCCGTTAAAACACTTTCACCTTCTGCGGTTAAGCGAACACTCCGTGTCGAGCGGATCAACAAAGCAAAACCCATCTCCTTTTCCAATCGACGAATTTGAGCAGATAGATGCCCTCTTGATATTTGTAAATTTTGTGCCGCGACCGTAAAGCTTAAATGGCGGGCAACTTCACTAAATAACATTAATCGCTCAAGTTTTTTATGCTCTTTATTCATCATCTTTTGCGCTTATTGTGTGTTATATAAAACAATGAATTTTATTTTGTTATATATTCATTTGCAAATTTTTAGTGAAAAATACGAAGTCTTGTTATTACCTGCTTTATGCTTGGCTGTGATTAATTTCACCAGTAAACGCTAATGCAGTCACTAAAGTATTACAACATAAAGTGGTAAAACAAAGACAACAAATCAATAATTTGATTAACCAATTTAAATAAAAATAGGCATAAAAATGTTAAATATAGAAAATAAATGGGCGCTAGTAACGGGTGCTAGTCGAGGGATCGGTCTTCGTGTTGCTAAAGAGTTAGCTAAACAAGGCTGTAAACTCATCATTCATTCTCGACAATTAGCCAGTACTAGAGATTTGCTTAATGAATTAACCACAGCGGGTCATGAAGTTTATGCTGTAGCGGCTGAACTTAATTCAATCTCTCAAGTAGAGCATTTAATTACTGAAGTGAAAGCCTTAAGTAATAACCACCTAGATATACTGTATAATAATGCAGCAATCATGACGACGTATCAGCCACTCTTTGCTCCAACGGCAGAGGAATACCTACACAGCTTTATGGTTAATAGTATTGCACCGGCTAAGTTATGTGATGCTTTTCTTCCAGGGATGCTAGCACGTAACTGGGGACGTATTGTTAATGTTTCTTCAGGCATTAGTAATCAACCTGAATTGATGGCATATAGTTGTTCAAAAGCCGCTCTTGAAAGGTATGTTCGCGATATGATGCCGACGCTATTAGGCACTAACGTATTAATGAACTTACTCGACCCTGGTTGGTTAAAAACAGACCTTGGCGGCTCCTTTGCCCCTAACGATGTCGATTCAGTACTGCCCGGTGCACTTATTCCCATACTATTAGAAAAAGAGCAAGGAAGTGGTATTTTATTTTGCGCCCAAGATTATGTTGGTTAACATTATGCTTAGTATCAGGCTTAAGTTTTGAGCTTAAGTTTCGAGCTTAAGTTTCGAGCTTAAGTATCGATGGGCTAATGACGCTTTATTAAAGATAGCTAGTCTGTGGAACAAAGAGTATTAGCTCAATCAGAAAATAATTTTTATTTGTACTTTTTAATTGTAATTTATCTTGAGTAATCGTTAATGAAATCACTAAAAAATAGAAACATACGTTGGGGGATTATCGGCTTAGGTAATATAGCCAATAAATTTGCAACAGACTTATTAACGGTAAAAGATGCTGAGCTATATGGCGTTGCTTCAAGAACACAGCAAAAAGCCAATGATTTTGCCGATAAATATCACGCGACTAAAGCTTACAGCAGTTATAAGGCGCTCGTGAATGATAAAAATGTTGACGCTATTTACATAGCAACACCACATTCAATGCATAAAGAAAATGCGCTGCTGTGCTTAGAGCGTGGTATCGCGGTGCTATGTGAAAAACCTTTTGCCATGAATAAAGATGAAGTGCAATGCATGATTGATGCTGCAACGGCAAATAATACTCTGCTAATGGAAGGGCTCTGGACCTATTTTCTTCCCCATTATAATTTTGTTTTAAATAAACTGACTGATAAAACTTACGGAAATCTACATAAAGTTGAAGCAGATTTTGGTTTCGCAAGAGAATTTAACCAAGAAGCTAGGCTGTTTAATAAATCATTAGGCGGAGGCAGTCTTTTAGATATTGGCATTTATCCTATTTTTGCAGCACTCACTACCCTTGGCATGCCAGAGACCATGACCGCTGAAGCAACATTTTTTGCTAATGGCGCAGACTCTTCCTGTTCAATGGTCTTTAACTATAAAAATAACGCGGTAGCCGTATTGAAATCGACACTCTTGGAGTCGACGCCAAGTGAAGCGGTGTTTTATTGTGAACAAGGTAATATTAAAATTAACAGTGGCTTTAACAGCCCTTCAACCGTCACTTTAGTAACCGATACCAAAGAAGAAGTTATCTCTTTTAATGGCAAAACCTATGGCTATGATCACCAAATCAACCATTTTAACGAACTGTTACGTCAAGGGAAAAAGGAAAGCCATATCATGACCTTTAATTTTAGTCGCCAGCTTATCGAAACTTTAGATAGCGTTAGAAAACTTATTGATTTGAAATATTAATTGTAGATGTTGATTGTAGATGTTGATTATAGATATTGATTTGAAATATTAATTGTAGATGTTGATTGTAGATATTGATTTGAAATATTAATTGTAGATATTAATTGTAGATATTGATTGTAGATATTGATTGTAGATATTGATTTGAAATGTTGGTTTGAAATCTTGATGGTTAGCACGATTAAAGTCATGTTAATGGTATCGCGCTTTTAACGCCAAGCGTCTTAAGCAATAAGCCATTATCAATGCATATAACGCGATGATAATGGCTTTATTTTAATGACGCTTTATGACTGTTCTATCGGTAACAAGGTTATTTCAACACGGCGGTTAAGCTCGCGACCTGCAGCTGTTTTGTTCGTTACTGCCGGTTGTGTTTCACCAAAGCCAACAGTTTCTAAACGATCACTAAGGATTTTTTGTCCACGAAGATAATTAGCGACTGAGCCAGCTCGGTCTTCAGACAATTTTTGGTTATGCTGGGCAGAGCCACTAGAGTCAGTGTGACCAGAAACAACAATAATGGTTTGGTTATATTCTTCAAGCACCAAAGAAACAGAATCTAATACGCTAGTAAAATTGCTGTTAATGTTTGAGCTGTTCGAAGCAAAAGTAATGTTGCCTGGCATAACAAGGTTAATTTTGTCGCCGTCACGCACAATACTCACGCCACTGTCGCGCAATTGCTTACGCAATTTAGCTTCTTGAGTGTCCATATAGTAGCCAATACCACCACCGATTGCGGCGCCACCTGATGCTGCTGCTAAAATACGTTTGTTGCGTGTTCTGCTGTCTTTGTCTTTATTGTCTATAAAGGCAATAACTGCTGCTAAGCTTGCGCCCGCTGTTGCGCCTATAGCTGTTTTACTGGTTTTACTTTCACCTGTGTAGGGATCAAATGTTGTACAGGCTTGTAGCAATAATATCGCAGATGCGGTGGTGATTATTTTTTTCATGGTGAATTTCCTTTATTGGCCTTATTGCTTATTGTACAAAGCTTGGGCTATTAATAAATTACTGCAGGGGCAGTCTTGCCATTATTGCTTTTCGTCTATGTATTTTAAGGCACAAAAAAACCCGATGGAGACTCGGGCCTGAATATATAACGAAAATACACATATCTAAAACAACGCTAACTTTATACTTAATATTTATAACATTCAAGCTTCCTAAATTAATTACTGATGTTATATTTACCGAGAAGTGTTGTACCAAGAGCGCTAACTACTATATCTTAGCGGCATGAGTATTCTATGGAAAAACCGATGCCGTTAGCAGCAGATTTTAGACATTTTATTGACGAAGCGGGTAACGTTCTCGAACTTACTGACCAAGCAAAAGTAGTTTTTGTTTTTCTGAGTAAAATTGTATTAGCCCTTTCTGAAAATATTGAGCAACCGCTCGTTCACGTTAACTTAAAATGTAATACTCGTGCTAAACAACTCTCGTGTACTGGAGAAATTCAAGCCAAATCAATAACCTTAGGGCTAATTGAATGGCATTGCGACACTTGCCAAGCTTGTGGAACGATTACTCATTGGCAAGGAAGTCGTTGGGATAAGCAGCAACGCGTTATACATTAGGTCTACTTCAGTAATAAAAGTATTGCTAGATAATAAAAGAGCTAATGCTAGGCACGAACGCCAGCGCTTAAAATCTTCAGAACATACGATTTTAAGAGAATGTTCGTGGTTTACATTACGGGATTTAGCTAATTAATTGTGTCGATAATAATCACTTCACAGTCAATTAACGCCCTGAGTAAAATTGTCGTTGACTGAGTGACTTCAGCACCATCTCCTGCGTTCATGGTGATAATTTTTGAGCTATCTTCTACTTTAAACATACCTGCTGAAGCTAATATATAAGCTTGATGGTCAATGCTATGCTCAATAACGGTTCCTTTCGCTAATTTCCCTCCATAGATGCGTGTTTCTTGGTTAATAAACAGCGCCTTATTTTTATCTGCTGGGTAGCCAGATACTAACAATGTCAGCGCTGATAGCTGCTCAGTAGGAAATTTCTTACTTTCCCAGCGAGGTGCCACATCAATTTTATTAGTTTCAATCCAAATTTGATAAAAAGTTAATGGATTTTTAGTGCGATTATATTCTGAATGTACAATACCTGTACCTGCACTCATCACTTGAACTTCACCCGCTTTCGTTGTGCCTTTATTGCCGGTACTGTCTTGATGAGTGAGCGCACCTGAACGAATAAAACTGATAATTTCCATATTACGGTGTGGGTGCGAAGGAAAGCCCATGCCCTGTTCAACCCAATCATCATTAACAACACGTAACTTTCCAAACCCCATCCGGCTTGGATTGTAATAATTAGCAAAGCTAAAATGATGTTTAGATTTAAGCCAGCCATGGTTAGCGCTACCTAAGCTTTTATAAAGATAATGTTTTATCATCAAATTTCCTTAATATTTATTTATCTGGCTTTATTTAGCAGTCAAACCTTTAACCTATTAACCATTAGTATTGACGATTACGGTCATGTGGCGCATCAAAGTTTTCCGCTGCGCCCAAAGGGACAATACCTGTTGGATTAATCGTTAAATGACTCGCGTAGTAATGTGTCTTAGTGTATTCCAAGTCAACCGTCTCTTTAATGCCAGGTACTTGATAAAGTTCATTAACATAGTTCTTAATATGATGAAATTCGCTGATTTTTTGGCGATTACACTTAAAGTGACAATGATATACCGCATCAAAACGGATCAGTGTGGTGAACAAACGCCAATCCGCTTCGGTTATTTTGTCAGCCACTAAATACCGCTGTTTTGATAAGAGTACGTCTAGCCAATCTAAGCTGTCAAATAAGCTGTTGTATGCATTATTATAAGCCGCTTGTGTCGTCGCAAAACCTGCTTTGTAAACACCATTATTAATAGTGTCATAAATACGCGTATTTACTGTTTCTATGGCTTCTCGTTGCTCAACGGGATAGTAATCATCAACATTACCTGTTAACTCGTTAAATGCTGAATTAAACATTCTACTGATTTCGATGGATTCATTATTAACAATCGTCTGAGTTTTTTTATCCCATAAAATAGGGACAGTCACGCGTCCTTCATAGCTAGGATCTGCTTTTAAATATAATTGGTAGGCATAATCTAGCTGATAAAGCGGATCCCCCTTATCACCAAACGTCCAACCATTTACCATCATTTTAGCTTCAACAACACTCACCGAAATAATTGTTTCAAGTTGCTTTAACTTTCTAAATATTAGTGTTCTGTGTGCCCAAGGGCACGCCAACGAAACATATAAATGGTAACGGCCCGCTTCCGGTTTAAATTGACTGTTAACATCTGATGAAATTTGACTTCTAAAACGACTATCTTGACGAACAAATTGCCCTTTACTTTTATTGGTGTCATACCATTGGTCGACCCATCTACCGTTAACAATTAATCCCATAACAAACCCCTTAAATTTATTGATTTAGCCATTAGTACTATTAATGGCAGATAATTTAGCTATCTTACATGTTACGTATTTTTAATTAGCTTTCGAGATACGTGACTATCAATAGAGTACTTTCCGCCACCTTGAACAAATAGCGCAAGCGTTATCGCTAGTAACGATAAGGCAAACTCATAACCGTTATTACTCATAAATAGACCATTACTGATATGAACACTAAAGATGGCCACTATCATGGTAATAGCCAAAACAAAACTGACAGGTCTAGTGAGAAAACCAATCAATAATAATATGCCACCAAAAAACTCAGCACTACCCGCCATTAATGCCATAAAGAAGCCCGGCGTAAGCCCTATAGATTGCATCCACTGTCCGGTTCCCTCTAATCCATAACCGCCAAACCAAGCAAATAACTTTTGCGCACCATGAGCGCTAAAAATTAACCCGGCAATTAATCGCAGCGGTAAGCTTGATAAATATTGTTCAGTTTTAGTGATACTATTGATGGTATTTATAAATGACATTTTAATACTCTTTAATGACTAATGATTTAATATGTAGCTATTGTAAAGGTTGAGTTACCATTGAATAACCCCTATTATTTGTTTTTTATGTTCAAATAATTTGAACAATTAAATGTCTGGATAATAGCTATGAAAACGCCACCTATTAGTATTGAAGCATTACTTGTATTAGATGCTATTGAAACGCGTGGCACTTATGCGGCCGCAGCAGAACAATTGAATAAAGTTCCTTCAGCGCTTTCTTATATCGTTCAAAAGTTAGAAGAACAGTTAAACGTGACACTCTTTCAACGACAAGGCCGTCGCGCCGTGTTAACGCCAGCAGGCAAGCATTTATTATCAGAGGGCCGTAAAGTACTAACGGCCATTAATACCCTTTCAGAACAAACTCAAACAATTGCTAATGGCTGGGAACCCAAGATCCGTATTGCTTGCGATTCCATTATTGATATAAAAACTATTTTTAAAGGCATAGAAGCTTTTTTACTCGCCCATCAAAATATTGAAATTGATGTGCGAGAAGAAGTAATGAACGGCACGTGGGAGGCATTAATTGAAGATAAGGTCGACTTAGTTATTGGCGCTCCTTCACCTGTGCCCAATCAAAAAGGTATTAGGGCAATAAAAATTGCAGTGTCTGAAAATGTTTTAGTGGTTAACAAAGTACATCAATTAGCCCTTATTAAAGGGCCGCTTGAATCAGCACACTTATCAAAATATAGAAATGTCGTCGTTCATGACTCAGCTCAACATGAGATCCCCTGGTCAGTTAATATTATCCAAGGCAGTCAACATTTTTTTGTTAGCTCGATTGCGATAAAAATTGAAGCGATTATTGCAGGGATTGGCATCGGATACTTACCCAGAAACCTCATCCAACATCATATTGAATCAGGCCAACTGGTGGTTATTAAATTAGCAGAAGAGCGCCCACTGCAAGACTTATTTATGGCATGGAAAATAACCAACAAAGGTAAAGGATTAAAGAAATTAATCGCTCTCTTATCGGCACAATAAACTAGCAATAATAGTTAACCTTAAACCTTTAATTACTAATATAAATATCATTAATACAAGAGTAGACGTTTTTATCTATTTCATTTAAAGTCGCCCCACAATTTGTAGCTTAAAAGCTAATTTTTTCTGCCGATAACTTTATTTACGGCATAAGTGTGTGAGAGACCTTTCGATGAGTAATAACCTTTGGGAACAACTATTTTCTATCAGCGAGACCTTAAATGAATCTGCAGAATCAAAAGAAGAAAAACTCAAAATATTAATCAAGCATTTAGCCTCTATTAATATCACCCATGAACGTTCATTTGATCCAGCCGAAAATTTTGAAGCCTATGTCGCAGTTGATTTATGTGAAGCTATACATAAAGTTTTAAAGCAAAACTAAAGTGTAATGCAGTAATGTGAGCTAGGTTGTAAATTAACATATTAAAAATAGATACAAGTGTGCTTTACATTAATAGTTTTCAGTCATTAATGAGTTTATAAACTTCAAATAAGTGCTTTATTGATCGCTGCATGCCAGTAATGATTCCCTGGATCTGATGGAAACCCTAATGGATGCTGCCAAATATTTTTGGCCTTAGTTTCATCTCCAGCTTGTCGAAGTGCAATGCCAAAATCGTAGTTATCTCGTGCAGCAGCTTGACGATTAGACTCTATATCTATATCACGTTCAAAAAAGTATTCTTGCCAATAAGCAACAGCTGCTTGTGAATTTTTTTTTCAAACAAGCTAATCTAGCCTAATAAGGTAATAGTTCTTTGATATTTCTCTCAGATTTTAACCAACGATTTTTTATTCAGTGGTTTAACAAACAACACTAAATTGAAAGCGCTATAATAAGTCACTTATCTTGACAGAGACTATATTTTTGCTTCTTCACCTGAGCTTATGGTTAAATGTGCGAGAGCGATATGAATATACTCAAAACTTGTCAGTCGATTAATGGTATTGATTCAAGTAACTGGCTAGTTAAACTAGTATGACTAGCGCGATATAATAACCCCACAAATAAATTATTAAGAATATTATGGCAAAAGATAAAACAACTTATGTTTGCACTGAGTGTGGTGAAAATCATCCTCGATGGTTAGGTCAATGTTCAAGTTGTTCAGCTTGGAACAGCATCACAGAATTTAAAGAGTCCAAGGTAATAACCCAGCGCACACCAAGCAAAAACGCTCACCGAGGTTACTCTAAAGAAGATGCAAAGATAGATAAGTTGAGTGAAGTCTCTGATATGGACTTAACTCGATTTGACACCGGTAGCTCTGAATTCAATCGAGTGTTAGGCGGTGGTATTGTTGAAGGTTCTGTAATTCTGGTAGCGGGTGACCCTGGTGCGGGTAAAAGTACATTATTGTTAAAAACATGTGCTCATTTAAGTCAAATAGGTAAATCTTTATATACCTCAGGCGAAGAATCTAAAGGGCAAGTAAGAGACCGCGGTTTAAGGCTACAAGCCGACATTTCTAAAATTGACATAATGAACTCCGGTGACGTAGAGCTTATCTGTAATGTCATGGTCACCGATGGTTATAAATTCCTTGTTGTTGATTCTATCCAGACGGCATTTATTAGTTCACTGCCCAATTCTCCTGGCGGTGTTACTCAAGTCAAAGAATCCGCTGCTATGCTAAACCGACTAGCGAAAGAGCATGGCGTTACCGTAATATTAGTTTGTCATGTTTCTAAATCCGGAGATATGGCGGGGCCTAGAGTACTTGAGCACATCGGCGATTGTATGTGTAAAATAGAGCCGGAAGCTGACAGTAAATACCGAACGCTTAGAACCTCTAAAAACCGCTTTGGTGACACCACAGAAATAGCCACTTTTGCCATGACAGCCAAAGGTATGCAAGATGTTGTAAACCCATCGGCCATCTTTTTAGATAAAGATGGTGCTGAATCGAGTGGGAATATGGCCTATGCATCAAACGATACCGGAAGAACTTTATTAATCAATATTCAATCGCTGGTCACCGAATCTCAAGCTGAAAATCCTATTAGAGGTGGTGTTGGCTTTGATTATAAACGCATGCAAATGCTGTTAGCCATATTGAGAAGTCGCATGGGAGTCAATATTGGCGGTAATGATATTTACGTAAACGTGGTATCAGGTGTTAACTTAACCAAAGATGTTGGCTCAGATCTACCTTTGATCCTCGCAATGATATCGTCATCAAGAGAGCATAAGTTTTCCGTCAATACAATTGCCTTTGGAGAAATAGGGTTAGATGGCAGTGTAAGACCCGTGCCTTCAGGTGAAGAGCGCGTCAAAGAAGCGATTCGTAACGACTTTAAAGTCATCATATTACCCAAACGTAATTACAATAAACGTTTAGAAACTAAAGGGGTTACCTTGATACCCGTGTCTCATGTTAAAGACGTGCTAGAAATTTTCTGACACTAGGCTTTGTGTTTAACAATAAAGGTCAGCAGCCTAGTTAACTAATAATCTAGTTTGCTGACCTCTGTTTTTGTGGTCAATAGTAGATACTGCATCTTATACAAACAAAGATGATGACAATGACTGGAGTATGAGAATTTTTCAGTATTTCATCACGCTATTTATAACGGCATATCACTTTTCAGATATCCTGGAACTAATAAAGTGTTAAATTAAAAAGGATTTTAATGAATCAAACTGGACTTTATGAACGGCTATTATCGTTATTAGAAATATGATGGCTAAATAAATAGAGAATTCATTGGCTTTATCTGTATCCCATTTAACAATTTTTCCTTTCAAACGCATTTATTCATCCTTGAACTGCCAACTGCCAACTGCCAACTAATTATAGTAGTTCCTAAAATATAACTTATTGCTTTTACTTATGAAACCTTATTGTTTTATTCGTTAACAGTTACAAAACTCATTGGCTAATTTATAGTAAAACATTTTTAAACTATAGGTTTTCATAGCTATTTCGCATTATTTAATTTACCAATTCTGGCCATTTTATTTTGGCAGTATCGAGACCATTTTTACAGCTCATTGGTTCATTACCTTTGTAGTTTCTACATCCCCAAAACTCACCATTTTTACTTGAGCGTAACACCATTTCAGCATGACATTTTTCACACGTCGGTATGACGCTTTTACAGGCGTCATTCAAACAAAACTTAAAACCTGGGTGACGTTTACGTGTCATTGGACTTTGGCAGCTAGCACAGGATTTCTCTTTATGCTCGCAGCGAGGAAAGTGTGAACATGAATAAAAATCGCCAAAGCGCCCTGTTCGTTTCTTTAAGGTGCCTGTTTCACAAACCAAGCAGTTGATCTCATCCATAAATGATTGACTGGCTGTGCTGTCAAATTCATCAAGTTCGATGTTATGATCGCTGGCTAGCTCTTTCACAAAACAGCTAGCTTCAGTCATATCGGCAATAACATAAACCCTATCTTTAGCCCTTGTTAGGGCAACATAAAATAATCGTCGTTCCTCGGCATAAGCAAAGGCTTCTTTTTTTGCGAGTAAGGCGTCGAGTAATGCTGGCGTTACTTTTTCTGAAGGGAAACCATGAGCACCTTTTTTGAGTCCGAGAATAATGACATAATCGGCTTCCTTTCCTTTAGAGGCATGAAAAGATTGAGATTCAATAGTTAATAGCGGATATTGATTATTTAATCGATTTAGATCGACTTTATCCGGTAATTGAAACCAAAAACGCGCTAATAAATAAACACTTACCGGCTTACACGCTTTAGCTGAAATAGCCGCTAAAACATCATCGATTGCACCATTGGCCATTTCATCAACAATACCTTTTTTTGAAGAATTTAATGCGCCATTCTCTCGTTTAAGTAATGAAACTGCGGGTGCTTTGACTTGTTTTAACGATTTTATTTTTTTCTTAATTTGTGCTGGGTTTTGGCTAATAAAGTCTGTTGCCACCTTGCCTATTTGGTTATTAAATCGAAAGGTTTGGTCTAAAGCTGAATGAGTGGTAACGCCAAAGTAATGTGCAAACCCTGTGGTTAAGGTAATGTCAGCGCCACTAAAGCGATATATCGCCTGCCAATCATCACCAACAGCAAAAACTGAACAGGCTTTATTATTGTCACGTAAGGCTTTAACTAACCGTGCTCTTGGCTCTGATATATCTTGAAATTCATCGACCATGATGTAACGCCATGGCGAATTAAATTTCCCCTCTTGCACATACCCTAATGCTTTATTAATCATATCTTCAAAATCAATTTCAGCGCGAGATGTTAAGTGTTCATCATAAGCAATTAAAATCGGTTTAAGCAACGTTAATGCTTTCGTGGTCTGCTTTGGGTCAGAAGAATTGATGATCACATTATTTTCTAACGAATGGTCTAAACACGCGGTTTTATAAAGTCCTACTAGCTGACAAAACATTTGGGCAAGTGTTGTTATCCGCCCACTTTCTTTTAAATTTTCGAGTATCGCTTCATCAGGGAGTAATTCAAACTTAACTTGATGATCATTAAAAAATGATTCTAAAGCGCTAATTAACTGCCCTTTTTTATGATGGGCATAGGTAAATTCAAGACAAAGAGTGTTAAATTTCTTATGGGTGTCTCGTTTCCACTGAATAGAGGTGTGATATTCATCTTTATTGATGTAAGACGCTGTATTACCGTTCTCATCTACTCCGTAATATTCAATATAGACATTAAGTTCAGGTAGAAAAAAGTCTGGTTGGTATTGTCTGCGCTCGATTGTTTTTACATCATAAACGTAGCTAGCTTCATACTGGTATTCTATTCCGTGGTTAAATAACCAATTAGCAATATAAAGCTCACCAAAACTCTTAACCTTCTCTCCTTTTAAACTACGAATATCATTATCGTTTAAATATTGATAATACTCACCTAGGCTTTCAAAGTCAGAATAATTACGTTCAACGTAATAGTATTTACTGAAGTACTCTATGATAAGTTGACGATATTGGCCTTGCTCATTAATTAAGGTTTCAAAACACCTTTGGATCCACTTAGCTTTTGCTTTTTCATCTTCGGCGAATACCGATAAACTAGGCTTTTTCCCCTCAACTTGAGCAATAATATTAAGACCTAAACGATGAAAGGTCGTTGCACTAATTTTATCAGTCGATAATTTTTCTTTTATTCTTGTATCCATTTCATCAGCCGCTTTTCGACCATAAGCTAATAATAAAATGTCACTATGCTGCGCTTGTTGGCTGTTAAGTAAATAACCAGCTCGGCCAACCATCACACTGGTTTTACCTGTTCCTGCGCCAGCTAACAACAAGTTATTATCATTGTCGATAATACAGGCGCGCCGTTGACATAATGTTAAAGGATTAGTCTCGACACAATCAAAAAAGGCTTGGTGGGCTTGAAGCTGTTGCTTGATATAACGTTCACGACAATCGTCTATAGCCTGCTCTTGCCAGTGATGGTAATTCGACAGCTGCTGCAGCTGCTTAGCAACCAATGGCAGTGCTTTGCTGGTATTGATCCAAGGAAACCAACGCTTGAGTTCTTTATTAACTAATGACTGAATAACATCAATATTTGACTGACGTAAGTAGCGAGTGGTGATAATTTTTTTGATGGTCGTTAATAAGGCCTCAGCTGGCTTAATGTTGGCTAACGCCCAAAGTTTCTCACACTCACTCTTCTGTTCGCGTTTAGCATTGAAGGCAAGCATACTATAAGCATAACTTTTATCTGCCGTTTGCAGTGTCATTATGTGCCCAAAAAAGCTGATATGAAACATTGGCGGTGTTATGAGTTCTTGCCATTTAATTTGGCTTAAGGTGTTTTCAACATCAATAGATAAGCCGAACTCAGTAATATTAATTTTCGTAGTTTTACCAA
This sequence comes from Colwellia sp. PAMC 20917, assembly GCF_001767295.1. GTDB lineage: Bacteria > Pseudomonadota > Gammaproteobacteria > Enterobacterales > Alteromonadaceae > Colwellia_A. The sequence continues at coordinate 4,127,676 of NZ_CP014944.1, read as the reverse complement.
TAAAGCGCCCAAAAACACTTGAAGATATACATTTCATTTACAGCACAGACCTAGATATAGAAAAATTCGACTTACCCTAAGCTGCAATTCTACCACTAGTGTAAAGGTAATTCTGTGTTCAGCAGACCAAATCTCATATACGATCAACAAATACTCGCGTTTAAATTTTATAAAATACCACTGATCTGTTTATTATTGACCCTTCTCCATTAACCATATAATTTCTTAGGCCACTAGGAACCGCTCATAGTAGATAAAACAATTAACAAGACACTCATTCTAAACAACAATTAACAAGACACTCATTCTAAACTGAAATAGCTTGAAGCTTATTTTCATTATCAAAAACAAAAAAACGACACACTTACCTTCAAGTTCAAACCTTAATTGGCTTAACTTTCTAGGTAAGACATGTTTAATTTCATAGAGACAATTAATAAGACACTCATTCTAAACTCAAATAGCTTGAAGCTTATTTTTATTATTAAAAATAAAAAAACGACATACTTACTTTCAAGTTCAAACCTTAATTGGCTTAACTTTCTAGGTAAAACATGTTTGATTTCATAGTACTCAACCTCTGACGTCCATAAAAGGTATTCAAATTTACCCCAGTTTTTTTCTGTAAATAGCTCAAGGTGTTCAACAATAACTTTGTATGAATATCTTTCATAAATTCCGCATTGTTAATTATTTTATCTTCAGCTCTATCCTTAAAAAATTAAGCATCTGTGACCAACTCCTATTTGTTCAACAAGAGTTACAAATTTGTCATCACCTAACCTACAAACTAAATCTTATTTAATGTCATTGTAATTATTTGCTTCCCACCCTACACTCGGTTTCACAATAAAATAAAAATAACAAGAACAACAATGGCTCAGAATAGTAAATTCACTACGCTGTTTGTTAACTACACGGCTAATATTAAGCGCTATATCAATAAAATCGCCAGTCCTGATGACATTGATGATATTATACAAGAGACGTTTATTCGAACTTATGAAGCCGATCTCAAAGAAGAAATAAAATACGCTCGTAGTTTTATTCTTAAAACAGCTAAAAATCTTGCGCTAAATCACGTAAATAAGTGGGATAATAAATACAGTGATTCATTAGATGATTCTGCTGACGCTTTAATTGGATTAACCTCGCTGAAATTTGAAGAACAATTTGAGAGTAAGGAACGTTTCCTATTATTTTGCCGAGCGACAGAGCAATTATCTAACGTAGTCCGCAAAACATTTATATTAAAAAAAGTTTACGGCTTCAGCCAAAAGGAAATAGCTAACTATTTAAACCTTAGTGAAAGTACAGTTGAGAAACATGTCGCTAAGGGCTTATTAAAGTGCGCTGAATATATGGAAAGGATTGAGCAAAATAGTATACCAAAAGCTTCAACCTTAAAAAATAACGCACGTTCAATTATAAAATAAAGTATAAATTAAAAAAGAATATTGTATGACAACAGTTAAACCATTCACCAGTAAAGCCGACATCAAAGCACAAGCAAGTCTTTGGGTAAGCAAAATTGATCGGGGTCTTTCCAACAAAGATAAACTCGACTTTCAACTATGGGTGAATCAAAGTGATTTTCATCGCAAAACCTTATTTTCTTTAGCTGCACTTTGGGATGATTTAAGTGTACTCAATGAGTTAAGTGCATTATTTACATTAGAAAAGCCAATTCAAAAAAAGCAGAATGTTATTGCTAAATATGCTGTTGCAGCAGGCATTGCCTTTATTCTGTTATTTGCGGGTAAATTCTTTGTGAACATCACACCTTTTGTGAATGACAATAACGAAAAAAGATTTGTAGAAGTAAGAACGTTGCAAACAGAAATAGGACAGCAAACCCGGTTTTCACTGTCCGATGGCTCTAGAATTAAACTTAATACCAATAGTTTAGTCGAAGTCAGTTATTCAAAAAATAATCGCCTATTAAGATTGATTAAAGGCGAAGCAAACTTTGATGTTGCCAAAGATAAAAGTAGACCCTTTACCGTAACAGTTGGCGAAAAATCATTTACCGCGTTAGGCACAATCTTTAATGTAAAAAGAAAATCTAATGAAAACATGGAGCTTGTAGTCACTGAAGGTCAAGTATTAATGACCAAGTCGAACCAACCATTAAATAAAATAGCAAAGATGTTATCTACTTTACCTAAAGAAAAATTACCTGGTTTATTGATAACATCTGGTGAAATTGCCACCATAGAAAACAATATTCAAACATCAAATATAAAAACTTCATTTGAGCAAATTCAACGAGAACTTGCTTGGCAACAAGGTATGTTAGTTTTTAATGGCAAACCACTCGATGAAGCATTAGCTGAAATCAGTCGTTATACCACCACAACCTTTGAAATTAAGGATGTTGAACTCAATAACATAAAAGTGGCCGGTTACTTCAAGGCGAATGATATTGATGGACTTCTTAAATCGTTAAGTAGTAACTTTAATATTCAATTTGAAAAAGTAAATGAAAACTCAATTCATTTGAGCTTAAATACAACGAAATAATTTTAAATACTCCCTGTCTTTTAACTCAATATATTTTTTATAAAATATTATAGAGGAATTTTCCTTCTGAACTGTTTATTAACACTGCAAGGTTGGCAAAAGTTATTTTGTCGTTTTCAACTTTCTGTATTTCGGCCGTTAACAAGCGCTACATTTTTTATATGTACCTGTCTTATATTCACGTCTGGAGCATTTGCCGAAAGCTTGATCAACTTTACAGTGAAGGAACAGCGTGCTGATAAAGCGCTCATTTCATTTGCATTACAGGCAAATAAAACGATTTTATTTTCCTATGACTTAACAAAAGAACATTATGCAAATGAGTTAAAGGGCAAATATTCGGTTAAAGACGGTTTACAACAACTTTTAAAAAACACCAACTTAACCGCTGTTATAGATAACGCTGGTCAACTGAGCATAAAACTACATAAACATCTCAGGAGTAATATAACAATGAATAAAAGCACAATGCTCAAAGCAGCTTTAGTTCCACTAATGCTAAGCGCAGCAAGTCAAACAGCACTTGCCCAAGAGCCTGCTCAAGTCAGTGAACAAGAAGTAGAAAAAATTTCAGTTATAGGAAGCCGTGTTGCTGGTCGTTCTGCAGAAGACTTACCTGTTCCCGTAGATATTTTGTCTGCTGAAGCTTTGCTTAACACTGGGCAAACAGAAGTCGGTAGAATGTTACAAGCCATAGCCCCATCATTTAACTTTTCAAGCTCATCGATTAGTGATGGAACTGATGCATTGCGCCCTGCTACCTTGCGTGGCTTAGGTCCTGATCAAACATTAGTGTTAATCAACGGCAAACGCCGCCATCAAGCGAGTTTAATTCACATTAACACCTCAGTTGGACGTGGTACTGCTGGTACAGATATGAATGCTATTCCTGCCGCATCTATTAAGCGTATTGAAGTATTACGTGACGGCGCCGCTGCTCAATATGGTTCAGATGCAATTGCCGGTGTCATTAATATTATTCTTAAAGATCAAAGTGAAGGTGGAAGCGTTGGTGTTTCTTATGGCGAAAACTCAGCTGGCGATGGTGAAACTACAAATATTGATATTTCTAAGGGTTTTGCACTTGGCGATAATGGCTTCCTTAATACCACGTTAAATATACGTGATAGAGGCTACTCTGACAGAGCAGGCTTACATGGTTCATGTCAATTTTCAGGCTGTACCCAGCTTGATAATGGCGATTTATTATTAGGCGACCCGCGTGAAGCTACCGCCACTCGTGAAACATTTCGTATTGGCGACGCAGACTCTGAGCAAATAGGGCTAACAATAAATACTGGCTACGATTTAGCTGATGGTCATTTATATGGTTTTGTGACTTATTCAAGCCGTGATAACGAATCAGCAGCTTTCTTTCGCCATAATGCGAACGGCGGAGGTAACGCACAGCTTCAAGATGGTGATGCAACTATTCCTGCTGGATTTTTACCTAAAATCAATACTGAAATAAAAGATATTTCATACAACTTTGGTTATAAAACTGAATTTAGTAATGATTCATCATTAGATTTATCATATACCTATGGTGAAAACAATATTGATTACACGACTCGGGATACAATAAATTCATCTTATGCTAATTCACTCATCTACACCTCAGCACTATCCGCTAATGAGATTCGTAGCTCAATTCCTCGCGAAGCGTTTGCTTACGGCTTAGAACTCACCTTACAAACTATTAATATGGATTACACTCAAAATTTTGATTGGTTTTCTTTAGCTATGGGTACCGAGTTTCGCACAGATGAATTTAGAGTAAAAGCCGGTGATGAATATTCATACCGAGATTATGATACCGATGAACTCGGCAATAGCTTATATGCAACAGACCGCAGTGCAGGAACACAAGGATTTGGTGGTACAGCCCCACTACAATCTGTTGATGAATCTCGTGATGTAATTTCTTTTTACATCGACACAGAAGCAGAAGTCACTGATAACCTAATTATTAGCACAGCAGTTCGCTACGATGATTACGACGGTTTTGGTGATAGTACTAATTTCAAACTTGCTGCTAATTGGTCAATTACTGATGATGTATCATTACGTGGCGCCACAAGTACTGGCTTTAGAGCTCCGTCAATGCAACAACTTTATACTGATAATATTAGTACTCAATTCCAGACAAATCCTAATGGTGGTGACCAGATTGCAGTACAAATTGGTACTTTCCGAAATGACAGTATTCTAGCGCAAGCTATTGGTATTCCTGAGCTAAAAGAAGAAGTATCAACCAACTTTAGTATTGGCTCTGTTGTGAGAGTTACCGAAGAGATTAATTTAACTGTTGATTTTTATTCTATCGAAATTGAAGACCGCATTGTGTTAAGTAATTCATTAGGTAACGGATTATCGTCAGCACTTGATGCGGCATTAGTTTCATCTGGAGCAGGTGCAGGGCAATTCTTTTTAAATGGTGCTGACACTAAAACAAAAGGTGTTGATATTATAGCAACATGGAATACAGAAGTGATGTCTGGCACATTAGACTTAACATTTGCCGCAAATTTCTCGGAAACAGAAGTTACTGATACTTATACTCCAGCAGGTAGCGCATTAGGTGGAATTTCACCTGAAGATGTTTTTTCAGAGCAGGCGATTTCTATTATTGAAGAATGGCAACCTCAAGACCGCATAAGTTTAAGTGGATTATATAAAATTGGTGATTTCACAGTTAACTTAGCCTTTAATCGTTACGGTGAGTACACGGTTCTTGATGGTGAAAGACAAACGTATGGCGCTGAAGTATTAACAGATTTACGCGTGAATTATCAATTTAACGATGAGCTTTCATTTAACTTCGGTGGAAATAACATTTTTGATGTGTACCCTGATAAAAATGAAATAGGAAATTCTCGCTCTGGCACTATTGTTGACGCCAATGGTAATGTTGTCGTTAGTAGTCCTGGTGTGTTTACTTATTCACGCCGTTCAGCACCTTTTGGTTTTAATGGTGCCTATTTCTACGCCGGTGCTGAATACCGTTTCTAGTTGTATACTTAAACTATATACTGGTTTCAAATAATTTAGCTATAAGTAAGTTATTACAATCAAAAAAGCAAAGTGATCTCACTTTGCTTTTTTTAATTTATTTAATACACAAACGAAACAACTTAGAACAAATATAAATAACCTCCTCAATCGCTGTTCCTTTAAAAAATCAACAAAAAATCAACAAAAAATCAACAAGACACTCATCCTAAATTGAACAAGTTTTACCTTTGAAAAAATTAACTAGACACTCACCTTAAATTGAACAAGTTTTACCTTTGTACTAAGCTAAAGTAACCAAGCTATTTTATCTTAGGTGAGTTATGGCCACGCCAAGGAAGCAACAAATCAGTTTAGTAGACACGCCTTATTATCATTGTGTGGCGCGTTGTGTTCGACGCGCTTTCTTATGTGGTGAAGATACCTTTTCAGGTCATAGTTTTGAGCACCGGCGAGGTTGGGTGGAAGACAAACTGCATTTTCTGACGCAAGTTTTTGCGATTGAGGTTTGTGCCTATGCGGTGATGAGTAATCACTATCATGTGGTGTTATTTATTGATGAAGAAAAAGCGAAGCAGTGGACAATGACTGACGTACTTGTGCGCTGGCACCGCATACACAAAGGTACGTTACTGACCAAACAATATTGCAACGGTGACCGCTTAGCTCAACCCTTACTTGATGAGGTTAATGCAACCGCAGAGGTCTATCGAAAGCGCCTGATGAAAATCAGTTGGTTTATGGGGTATATTAATGAAAGTATTGCAAGAGCGGCTAACCAAGAAGATAACTGCACCGGTAGATTTTGGGAAGGACGCTTTAAATCCCAAGCGTTATTGGATGAAGCAGCACTAGCGTCTTGTATGGCCTATGTTGATTTAAACCCTATTCGAGCCAATATCGCAAAGACACCAGAGAGCTCAGCCCATACAAGCATAAAACGTCGTTGTAAAGAGGCAAAAAAGGGCCAACAGCCCAATACCCTATTTCCCTTTATTGGTAACCCCAGGAAAAATATGCCAAAGGGGCTACCTTTTGAACTCGCCGACTATCTTCAATTAATTGCGTTAACTGGCCGCTGTATTAGCGGGGATAAACGGGGTTTCATCGAACAAAAACAACCAGAGATCCTCAAGCGATTGAATATCTCAGCGGACAACTGGTTAATCATCACCACCGAATTTAGAACACAATTTCATGGTGCTATCGGCCACGAAGATGTGCTGAGTGATTACTGCGAGCATCAGCAATTAAAGCGACGACATAATTTAAGCCATTGCAATAAACTCTTTGCTTGAAGACATTAAAAGAGGTGTGAATTATTAATCCATGACTTTGGGGGAATAACCTTGTCAAAAAATTGTTATTTTGGGAGAAAATTGACTACATCTTTCTTTAACGCACGAATATATTGTCAAAATATTTCTTATAGGTGAGAACTCCATAAATGTTGGCGTTTATTTGTCATCTATTTAGCTTTTTAGCATGAGTGTCTTATTAATTCTTTACTTATAGGTGAGGACTCCATAAATGTTAAAGTATATTTGTCATATGTTTAGCTTTTTAACATGAGTGTCTTATTATTTCTTTTCTTTAATTCTTCTGATAATTATTAGCTCACGGCTAGACTTAACCTTTTCTTTACAAAAAGTAAAAGTCATTTTATTAGTTCTGAATAAATTAAAAAACAAAGAATATACTATTGAATATGGTTTTGAAATTGATGATGATGTCTGGGTAAAAATTAATACTATAGATTTAAGTATCATGGTTGAAAACACTGAGCGTTCGAGAAAATATGCTTGAGGTAATTAAAAAACTTACTGGTCCTATTGTATAATAGAATAGCTTTGTCGATAGTATGGCAAAGCGCCACTCTTTTAAGATAAAAACACTTTGGAGAATTTTATTATAGAGCATCTTAGCTGTACTAAACAAATTGCTGAACTTCCTCAGAAAGAGTTGCACCAAGCGCAGCTTACTGAGGCAGCTATTGCAATTAGTATTAATGGCATTAGCCAAGCGGTAATGATGGCATCTCCTGAGCATTTGAAAGACTTTGCACTTGGTTTTAGTCTAAGTGAAGGCTTAATTCATTCGGTTAACGAAGTTTTAGATATCATTGTTCATTCACATGTCTCTGGATGGCAAGTTGATATTATGGTTTTAGCACGAGTTCAGCATCGATTAAAGCAACGACGTAGAACGATGGCTGGGCCAAGTGGCTGCGGCCTTTGTGGTCTAGACTCTATTGAAGCTGCTATGTCATTAAATCAGCCTCATCAAAAAGAGGTAAAATCGTTTCAATTACCCTCTGAGAAAATTATTATTCAAGCAAGAGATGCCTTACCTAGTATTTTAAAAAAATCGGGGAGTGTCCGAGGAAATCATTGCGCCGCATTTTTTGATTTATCTGCTAAAATGATCGCCTTTCGAGAAGATGTGGGTCGTCATTCAGCGCTAGATAAATTGCTGGGTTGTTTGTCCCATAAAAAACGACTGACTCATAATGGTTTTGCTTTAATAACAAGCCGCTGCAGCCATGATTTAATTGCCAAGGCAGCTCGCTTATCTCTAACAACGTTAGTCACGCTAGCACAGCCGACTGACTTAGCTGTTAATTCAGCTCGAAAATCACAAATAGCCTTATTTTGCTTCCAACATGGGCAACTAAAACGTTACGCCTAATAAAGGATTTATATGTCTAAGTCATCAAAAAACAATCCTGCCTATTCTTCACCTGCTGGTGGTTGGGGAGCACTAAGAAGCTCAGCTAAACACTTAATTCAAAGTGAAAATGCCGCGAAAAGCGTTAAAGCATTACTCAGAGCAAATCAGCCAGGTGGTTTTGATTGTCCTGGTTGTGCATGGGGTGATTCTACCACTGCCGGAAAAGTAGACTTCTGTGAAAATGGCGTTAAAGCCATTGCATGGGAAGCCACCAGTAAACGTGTTGATAGCAATTTTTTCAAACAGTATTCAATAACAGAATTACAACAATGGGATGATCATTCACTAGAGAAAAGTGGCCGTTTAACCCAACCTATGTATTACGATGGAATAAGTGATCACTACCAGCCAATTGATTGGCAAGAAGCTTTTAAAGTAATTGGCACTAGCCTGCAGCAACTTTCCTCTCCCAATGAAGCATTATTGTATACCTCTGGTCGAGCGAGTAATGAAGTGGCCTACTTATATCAATTATTTGGTCGAGTATTAGGCACAAATAACTTTCCTGACTGCTCTAATATGTGTCATGAAGCCTCTGGCATAGGCATGACAAATAGTCTAGGTACAGGTAAAGGTACGGTGACTATGGACGACTTTTCTAAAGCTGACGCCATTTTTGTCTTCGGCCAAAACCCAGGCACTAATCATCCTCGTATGTTGGGAACCTTGCGTGAGGCAAGTAAACGCGGAGCTAAAATTGTCTCCGTGAACAATTTAAAAGAACGTGGATTACAAAAGTTTTCAGACCCACAAAGCCCAAAAGAAATGATCTTCTTAACAGGGACTACCATCAGTCAATATTATTTCACCCCTCGCTTAGGCGGAGACATGGCGTTATTACGTGGCGTCGCTAAATGTTTATTTGAAAGATTTGAGCATGATAAATCAGTACTCGATATCGACTTTATCAATAAACATTGCCATGGTTTTGAAGCATATCAACAAAGTGTTGCGGCAAGCGAATGGGACAAAATTCTTGACCAATGTAGTTTAACTCGAGAAAACATTGAACAGATAGCAACAATCTATGCCAGTAGTAATAAGGTTATATTCACTTGGGCGATGGGGATTACCCAACACCGCCACTCTGTCGCTACAGTACGAGAGTTAGTGAACGTACTAATGCTCAGGGGTAATATTGGCAAAGCAGGGGCTGGCGCATGTCCGGTACGCGGTCATTCAAATGTGCAAGGTAATCGTACTATGGGGATCAATGAGAATCCGTCAATGGACTTTCTTGATGCACTAGAGAATCGTTACTCTTTTAATGTTCCTCGTGATAATGGCTTTAATACCGTTGAGTCTATTCATGCCATGCTTGAGGGCAAAGCTAAGGTATTTATTGCCTTGGGCGGCAATTTTTCTGCGGCAACACCTGATACCACGCGTACTCACATGGCCTTAAAAAAGTGTGACTTAACCGTACAAATCAGTACTAAATTAAATCGAAGCCATGTGATAACAGGTAAACGTGCGCTAATTCTCCCGTGTTTGGGCCGTACAGAAATAGATCGTCAATCTAGCGGCGAACAATGTATTACGGTAGAAGACTCAATGAGTATGGTACACAGTTCAACGGGTCAAAATGAACCAGCAGCTAACACTCTTCGTTCAGAAACAGCCATTGTTGCTGCAATAGCCATGGCATCAGTAGGCAATAAAATAGTCGACTGGAATACGCTGGCCGGTAATTATGGGTTAATTCGTAAAGAAATAAGTGCTGTCATACCCGGTTTTGATGACTATAACTCCCGAATAAAAGCAGGTAGAGGTTTCCACCTAGAAAATTCAGCAGCGCAACGTCATTGGCGTACTCCAATAAAAAAAGCCATTTTTAGTGATGCTAGATTACCAGACCAATTAGTACATGAGCGTGCACAGTTAATAACTAAAAAGCCGGTACTAACGCTGCAAACACTCCGTTCACACGATCAATACAACACCACTATTTATGGAATGGATGATCGTTACCGTGGTGTATATGGTGAACGTAATATCATCTTTATGAGTGCAAAAGATATAGATAAACAGGCATTAAAAAATGGAGATTATGTCAAAATAACAACGGTATCAAACGATGGCATAGAACGTTCGCTTTCTAATTTTAAAATTGTTGAATACCTTATCCCACCAGGCTGTGTGGCTGCCTATTATCCAGAAACAAATCCCTTAGTGCCGTTAGAAAGTATCGCTGACGAATGCGGTACCCCAACATATAAATCAATACCAATATCTATTGAAAAAATGGATAACCAACAATAGGTCTTAGCTAGATATATCGGTTACCTATCAAGAACGATAAAATAGGCTTCTTGATTAGTAACCGACAGAGTTAAATTTATATCGCTGAATTAAAACTTCGAGGCGCGACTGGTGTGGCTAGGGTAATATCCTAATGTTAAGCGAATAGGCTTATTATTAAATTTATATCTATATTGCTATGGCACCGTGGGGTGGCCAACATAAGTTATTTAAGCAAGAAGCATTATCAAAAATTAATACCCCAATATTATATGTTGCTGGTGATTTAGATGATATTTCGGGTTACGACGGTATTAAATCACTTTATGAACAAACGGGTAGCAAAGATAAATATTTACTGACCTATCAAAATGCTCGACATAATATTGCCCCACATCCTGCGCCGAGCATCGCTAAAAAAAGTGAGTTAGACATAGGTCATTACTTTGAGTCGGCATGGGATAACACATTGTTAAATAATAACAATAAACACTTTACGCTCGCTATGATGGACTGCCACTTAAAGAAACAATTAGATAAATGTACATTCCTTGATTTATCGCCTAATTCTAATCAAGTCGCCATTGATGGCAAAACACCTAAACCATGGCAGGGTTTTGATCACCGTTACTCTGTTGGTATGAGTTGGCATAAAAGCCAGTAAGTTTATCTGGTGGCGGTTAAATACAGAAATAAGCATGAAAGTTCACTGCCGAGCGTTCTTGCTTTGATTACGATTATTTAATGAGTCAATTATATTTGCTGAGTCAGAGAAATATTGGCTGAACAGAAATTGTTGGATAATGTTAATTTACGATTAAGTTTTATTTGCTACTTAGTTAAATTGAACAGTTTTTATAAAAAAACGGTTCAACTCAATATCCCAATAAACATTATATTATGTGATTTATTTGCTCATTGGGGGTGTTTAAGTTAATTAGCTACTGATTGATTTAATTTCCAGAAAATCTTCAAAACCAAACTCGCCCCACTCCCGGCCATTACCTGATTGTTTAAAACCACCAAAAGGAGCACTATGACTATGAGCTGCACCGTTGATACAGATCATACCTGCGCGTATTTTTCTTGCTACTTTTTCTGCCCGCTCAGGACTTTCTGATTGAATAAACGCAGCTAACCCATAAGGAGTATCATTAGCAATAGAAATACCTTCGTCTTCATCTTTATACGGAATCATCACTAAAACAGGACCAAAAATTTCTTCTTGAGCAATACTCATGTCATTAGTTACATTGCTGAAAATAGTAGGTTTAACAAAGTAACCTGTTTCAAAACCTTCAGGCTTACCCACTCCGCCAGCAAGCAATGTTGCTCCTTCATCAATACCCGCTTGTATCATTGCTTGTACTTTTTCAAAATGGGCAGCACTCACTAGTGGGCCGATATGATTACCCTGCTCGGCCGGATTGCCCACCTTTACTTTCGCTGCGGTTGCTTTTGCTGCGATAACAGCTTGTTCATATTTATTTGCAGGTATCAACATACGTGTAGGTGCGTTACAAGACTGGCCCGTATTGCTCATGCAATGAAATACTCCTTTTTTCACCGATTCATCGATATTGGCATCATCTAAAATAATGTTAGGTGATTTACCACCCAGCTCTTGTACAACACGTTTAACGGTATTTGCTGCAGATTTTGCAATGGCAATACCCGCACGTGTAGAGCCGGTAAATGACACCATATCAATATCTTTATGCGCCGATATGGCTGAACCAACACCCATGCCATCGCCATTAACCATGTTATATACACCAGCAGGGTAACCTGCATCATGTATCATTTGCGAAAATAATTTTGCTGATAAAGGGGCAATCTCACTCGGTTTTAGAATCATTGAACAACCAGTTGCAAGTGCAGGAGCTACTTTACAAGCGATTTGGTTAATTGGCCAATTCCAAGGTGTGATAAAACCACAAACCCCAATAGGCTCTTTTACGATTTTTGCATTGCCTAAAGTACGCGAAAATTCAAATGCTTTTAGTGTCGCTAATGCAGATTCAATATGGCCCTTACCCGCATATGCTTGTGCCTTAGTAGAGAAATCAATAGGCGCGCCCATCTCTAATGAAATAGCATGGGCCATGGCATCATAGTTATCCATATATTGTTTTAATAAGGATTCTAATAACGAAATACGCTCTTCTACGCTAGTGTAACCAAAAGTAGCAAAGGCATTTTTCGCTGCTGCTACTGCTAAATCAACATCTTGGCTTGAGCCTAAAGAAATTGTTGCGATTTCTTGTTCTGTTGCCGGATTAAACACAGCAAAGTCTTGCTTTTCTAATGGATTAACCCATTGACCATTAATATAAAATTGACGGTAGTCTTTCATGTAAATCTCCAAATTAATTGTGTATACCTATTTATAGTCATACTTGTAGATAGGTGTTATCAACAGCGGTAACATCCCCATTGGTCAGTCTTACTTGTCATGAAGCTATAGTCATGAAATTGACAAGGGCATGCCAAATTACATTGCCATGCCCTTAAATTATCCTGTGGCCGTTGTTAACTAGCTGATATGTTGAAGTGAGGCTCTGATATACCCTTAAATATGCCGTTTGAATCGGCTCTGTAAAACAACGAACTAATGTAGTCTAATGTGCGAGTAATTAACAAAAAGCCTGATGACCTGTGATAGCACGACCTAATATAAGGGCATGAACATCATGTGTACCTTCATAAGTATTAACCGCTTCAAGATTCATCATATGGCGAATTACGCCATATTCATCACTAATACCATTACCACCGTGCATATCACGAGCAACGCGGGCAATATCAAGAGACTTACCACAATTATTACGTTTCATTAATGAAATTAATTCAACTGGGCATTGACCCGCATCCATTAAACGTCCCATTTGTAAGCAGCCCTGTAAACCAAGCGATATTTCTGTTTGCATATCTGCGAGTTTCTTTTGAATTAACTGATTTGCCGATAGAGGACGACCAAATTGCTCACGATCCGCCGTATAGTTTCTAGCTGAATTAAAACAAAACTCTGCAGCCCCTAATGAGCCCCAAGCAATACCATAACGCGCTTTATTTAAACAACCAAAAGGCCCGGCTAATCCTGTAATTTCAGGAAACATATTTTCAGCAGGTACAAAAACGTTATCCATTACAATTTCGCCCGTTATTGAAGCACGTAAAGAAAATTTACCTTCAATTTTTGGAGCAGATAAACCTTTCATACCTTTTTCAAGCACAAAACCACGAATTTTACCCTCGAGCTTTGCCCAAACAACAAAAACATCAGCAATGGGTGAATTCGTGATCCACATTTTATTACCGGTTAAACAATAACCGCCATCGACTTTATTGGCGTGAGTTGTCATAGAAGCTGGATCACTACCTGAGTTAGGCTCAGTCAAACCAAAACAACCCACCCATTCACCCGAAGCAAGTTTAGGTAAATACTTCATACGTTGTTCTTCAGAGCCGTAAGCATATATTGGATGCATAACTAATGAAGATTGCACACTCATTGCGCTGCGGTAACCACTATCTACACGTTCTACTTCACGCGCAATTAAACCATAACTAACATAATTGACTTCACTGCCGCCGTATTTAGCTGGCAAAGTAGCGCCCAACAGACCTAGCTGACCTAATTCACGCATTATTTCGCGATCAAAGTGTTCATGTCTATTAGCTTCAAGCACACGCGGCTGAAGTTTCTCTTGGCAATAGTCATGAGCAGAATCGCGGATCATACGCTCTTCTTCGGTGAGTTGATTATCAAGAAACATCGGATCTTGCCAATTAAAAGCGGTTAATGTATTGCTCATGGGGTTACCTTATTTATACTGTTTATCAGTAATAATTTAATTTATTGTCTTACTCTATCCTTAAAGCAAAAATAAACATAATATATAGTTATTATAGTTTTTATAATTTTTACTTATAGCAATCAATCATATGCATTTGAAACGTCTTGAATATTTTTGTCAGTTAGCTATGCTCGCTAACTTTACACGAGCAGCAGATAAAATCGGCATTGCTCAACGGCGAGCTTTATTTAGCCTTGATACCTGGCAATTTAGAAAACCCACCACAGCGTTACCCTGAACTTATTAATGAGGAGGTTGTGGTCGGCAAGCTCAGTTCACACCCATGTACCGCAGAGCAAACCATATCACTTGCACCATTTTTCCAGCAGCCACGGGGGTTATTTCATGAAGAATATTTTTTACGTGAAGTCGTTGGTTCGCAATAGCGTTGGTGTCACGACTTGTCTATCACGTATTTTACAAAACGAACATCAGGTGACATTAATTCCCTTTGAACCAAAATCGAATTTAAATTGAGCTTAGCATGGAAAAAATCACTCCATTTCTAAAACCAGTAAAGCTTTCATGACTTATTTAAGCCCAATGGTCGAGCCTCTAGATTAAGCAACATTGCTTGTATTACTTAGTACATATTCAGAGCATGATTCTATATTAATACTAAACTTTTGTTCACCATTCACCAATACAGCCTGATTATAAAATTCATCTATTGGTTTTAACGTAAAGAGATAACGTTACTAGAAATGGTTATATACAATACCCTTGAACATATTTTAGAAAACGCTTCTTAAAAACACTGCACTAAATCATTGCCCATAATATTAACTCGATTAATTTTAATATCCCCTTAGATGATTCCCTGATGGGGGTTTAAACAACTTGATAGCAACCGAGCCACTAATACGACTAATTTAATTTTTAAAGCGCTATTTTTATGCTTGCGGCACTATCTTTGTTATTGTACAGTAACGAACTAAAGCGGCCCACAAGTTCCGCCAAGCGAAACACAAGGTATTCTGTGATGAGTCGAAAAATTAATATGGTTAGAAAATTTTTCAAAATAGTAACATTTACCGCTGCTGCTTTGAGTGCATTCCCCGCTTTAGCTGCAACGGTTCTTACTTATGGTGAACCTGGGCCAAATCGAGGCGCCCGTGCTGGAGCCACTAAATGGTTTGCACAGGAAGTTGAAAAGCGTTCTGGTGGTGATTTAAAAATTGATATTATGTGGGGTGGTGCTTTATTTAAGGCAAATGCTGCGCGACAATCTATTGCTGCGGGTGTGGTCGATATGGGGACCATTATCCCCGATTACTTTCCAAAAGAGATGGTGTCTTTTTCACTGACTAACTTACCTTTTGAAAACCTCGACCCCTGGGTTGGTTTAAAAGCCAACTTTGATCTTATGCAATCCCCTGAGGTAACAAGTAATTTAGGAAAACAAAATTTATCCTTCGTCGCCTCATACATGCTTTCAAACGTTATCGTATTATGTAAAGGAGACGCTGTTCGAACACTTGATGACATAAAAGGTAAAAAGATACGTGGTGTTGGTACCTTCGGTAAAATATTTGGTGACTTAGGGGCAAACTTGGTCAGCATGAGTATTTATAAGGCTTATCAGGGGCTAGGTAACGGTTTACTCGATTGCAGCTTAGGCTATATGAGCGCCACTATTGCTTTGAAACAACATGAGGCGTCTGACAGCCTAACCAAACTCAATTGGGGCACTTATACCGGTTTGGGAATATTTATAAATAAAGATGCACTATCCAAATTGAGTCCTTCTCAGAGAAAGGTAATAAATGACGTTGGCGCTGATTTTGTCAACTACCTTGGTGAAAATATAATGAAAGCTGACAAAAGAGCAGAAGATTTACTAACGCAAGGGATTGATGGACATAAGCTAGAAATTATTACTCTTTCTTCTTCAGGTTCAGCTCAATTATATGCAGCAAGTCAATATCACATTACTAAGTGGGAAAAAGAAGCAAATAAAAGTGGTCTCGATGGAAATACCATGGTTAAAAACTACAAAGCTTCCCTTAAAAAATACAGCCAAGAACGAGATCTAAATGGCTACCCTTGGGCACGTTAATTTAATTACACCCGTTTTATTGATGAGGTGATCTACTTTACACGCAGAGAAATAGCCAAATAAATAACCTAGAAGCGGCTTATTTCAACCAGTAAAATAATCATAACGTTAGTCAAATTGGTATCACATAGAGTTTAATATTATGTTGAAAAAAATGGAACAAGGGGCATTAATTGTCGCTGGTGTTTGCATTATCACGCTCGGCCTAATGATCACGCTAACGGTTGTCACACGTAACCTTTTTGGTTGGGGAGTAACTGACGATGTTGTTATCGTTCGAGAACTGATGGTAGGAGCCGTTTTTCTACCGTTAGCTTATGTCACTGCAGATTACAGTCACATTACCATAGAGTTCTTATTCAAGCGTTTGGGTCAACATACCAAATTATGGATGCTTGCCATTGGTTCACTCATCAGCCTATTAATATTACTGCCACTTGCATTCGCTGCATGGAAAGGTTTTTTCCACGCAGCAAGCAGCGGCGCTTATTTCTTTAGCCAGTTAGATCTGCCTGAGTGGCCGGGTCGATTTGCTTTTTTTGCTGGGGCAGCACTATTTATTATACGT
This sequence comes from Colwellia sp. PAMC 20917, assembly GCF_001767295.1. Lineage (GTDB taxonomy): Bacteria > Pseudomonadota > Gammaproteobacteria > Enterobacterales > Alteromonadaceae > Colwellia_A. Next base: position 4,110,683 of record NZ_CP014944.1, on the reverse strand, counting down.
TTAACGATAATTTGTATTGCTGATTTTCGAGCAGCAATCTGTGGTAATACTGAATATATCGAGCAGCGTTCTGACGTGGCATACAATACAATTGAAGAGGGTTAATCTGTGGATCCATTGATGCTTGGGCTCGTCGGGTTTGCCTGTACGTTGCTTTTACTTATATTGCGTGTACCAATAGCCTTTAGCTTAGCTGGCGTATCATCGGTATTTATATTTTTATTTTTTGCTATGCGAAATGGTGGCTTTGATTTTGACACGGCAGTTGCACCAGCGCTGACTATGATCTCATCCAATGCCTTCGACTTAGTACATTCTTATGATCTAAGTATGATACCGCTATTCGTGCTTTTAGGTCATATTGCCTACCATACGGGTATCACTACTGACATTTATCATGCTGCGCGAGTTTGGTTAAAGCGCCTACCTGGCGGGGTCGCTATGGCCTCTGTTTTTGGCTGTGGGGGATTTTCCGCTATTACGGGTTCGAGCATAGCTTGTGCTTCAGCAATGGGTAAAATCTGCGTGCCAGAAATGCTACGTATGGGTTACGATAAACGTTTAGCTACATCTACCGTCGCCGTTGGTGGTACGCTTGGTTCGCTTATCCCACCTAGTGTGCTATTTATTGTTTACGGTATTTTTACTGAAATGTCAGTTAGCCGCCTATTCTTGGCAGGTGTTATTCCAGGTCTGATATCTCTAGTCGGTTTTTTGGTGGTTATCTACATCTGGGTGAAACGTAACCCAAGTGATGCACCAGTTGATACCAGCATACTTGTTAAAGGAGATCGCCGAAAAGCCGCTATAAGATGTTGGCCAGCTATGTTGCTTTTTACTATTATTATTGGGGGTATTTATGGTGGTATATTTACCGCTACCGAGGCAGCAGCAATCAGTGCATTTTCGGTAATCATTATTGGCTCTTTGCAAAAACGACTTAATTGGCAGCAGTTTATCCAATCAATTAAAGAAACTTGCACGCAGACCACAACTATCTTCTTTATTGCGGCAGGAGCAAAAATTTTTGTTGGCTTTGTTGCGCTTACTGGCATGGCACCAGCACTGGTTGGGCTGATCGAGTCTGCCGACGTATCGTTATGGTTATTACTGGTAATGATTGCAGGTGTATATTTTCTACTAGGTATGTTTCTGGACCCATTAGGCATTATGGTACTTACCCTTCCTTTCTTAATTCCTATGGTGGAAGGTTATGGCTTAGACTTAATTTGGTTTGGCGTGGTCATAATAAAGTTGCTTGAAATAAGCTTGATCACCCCACCGGTAGGACTAAACGTTTTTGTTATCGCCAGTGTCACTAAACCTTCGGTAGCGGTGTATGAGATTTTTATGGGCGTTACACGTTTTCTGGTCATGGATGTCTTAGTCTTAATTGCAATTATCGCCTTCCCGATACTATCGCTGCTATTGCCTAATCTTATGATGTAGCTTTTATTATTAGCGGTTTGGCCAGCATATGGCCTGCCGCGAACAACAAGAACTGTTCAAGTCATACGATGCGCTCATGCTATATTTTCAATTACACTTAACCTCGATTAAATAATAACCAAAGTCAGGCTTTATTTGCCAAACTTCGCTATAAGTATTTTATATTCCCCTTCACTTAGCGCCAAATCATTAAAATATAATCATCGGCCAATTGCAAAAAAGGCCTGTGCAATAAACAAAGGCCTTTTAACAATAAGTGAAATAATAAACTAAGAAAAAGTCTTAAAATCGAATTAACGTTGCCTCGATATTACGCACCATACTTTTTAATTGTGGCGCGACTTCTCCACTCAAAAATTCTTTCGACAACCTAAATGCTGGGCCACCGGCATTGAATACATAAATTTGCCCTTGTGTGAGTTTCAGTGGAACAGCAATGGCATTGGTATCTCGCTCCCAATCGCCCCAAGAGTGACAAAAACCAAACTCTTTATAGCTTTTCACTGCTTGATCAACCCCAGCCTTGATAGCCTCAAACTTGTCACCCAGTTTTTCTTTGAAGTGTCTCATAAAAAAGTCACGTTCTTCTTCTGACAGTGCCACTAAATAAGCTCGTCCTGCAGCCGTAGTTGCCATCGGAATTTTATCGCCAATATCTTTTTTAAAGGTAACAATGTCTTTTGGAGCGCAATGATCAACATAAATCATGTCAAGACGGTCTCTGTCTGCGAGGCCTATCGATGTACCTGTTTCAATTGAAAGCTCTTTCATCTGAGGATTCGCCACTTGGCGAATAGTGAGATTAGAAACAAAGGCATAACCTAAGGCTAACACACCAGCACCGAGCTGATATTTTTCTAAGCGCTTTGAATAAGTCAAGTAGCCCAAGCTTGTCAAAGTATAGGTTAACCGAGATATACTCGATTTTGGCAAACCTGTTCGTTGAGCAATTTCCTGATTGCCAAGAAATCCATCTCCCGGGTTAAATGCCCGTAATATATCTAATCCTCTGGCAAGCGCTTCGACAAACTTACGATCGACTTCCCCATTAATATCTCTTGGCATACCAGTTAGTGTATTCATTTTGAACTACTCAATTTTTTTTAATACCAGGCGTGTTGACTTGTTTTAACGGTCAAAACGTTTTTCAAATTATGAGCAATATAATCTCATTATTTACGCTAAAAATAAAGATTATAGATAGGTTTAAGGATGAAGTTTATAAATTTATAGCTTCAACTTAGAGGGAATCGCATTAAAATATGCTTTTACACGTTACTTGGTTTTAATTGTTAATGAGTGTTGTGCGCTACAAATAGACACAAATCGATATTATTGAGCATTTCGAATGTATTACAGCCACTTAGCTAATCAAGAAAATGCACATAATCTAACGATATGTTTTATAATATTAGGCTGGGTTATTTATACTTGAATTTAACTGGTTTGCTACTGAAGATACTAACCAAGGACTTATATCACCTAAATATATTGGTGATATTAAGCGCTTTATATTGTTACTCATCAACACGACTAACCAAAGTTAAAAACAAGATTAAAAACCAAGAATAATTTCACGTTTAACTTGGTTATCATGTGATGAGTGTCAAATCACCTTAGTATAATCAATGCTTACAAGGCGTTTTCTAATTCAGGTAACGCTTCAAATAGATCGGCCACAAGACCGTAGTCAGCTACTTGAAAAATAGGCGCTTCTGGATCTTTGTTTATCGCCACAATCACTTTCGAGTCTTTCATGCCGGCAAGATGTTGAATTGCGCCTGAAATACCAACCGCAATGTATAAGTCTGGCGCAACAATTTTACCTGTTTGGCCTACTTGCATGTCATTGGGGACAAATCCGGCGTCTACAGCCGCGCGTGATGCACCAATAGCAGCGCCTAACTTGTCGGCAATACCGTCTAATAACGTAAAGTTATCGCCATTTTGCATACCACGACCACCTGAAATAACGACACTTGCTGCACCTAAGTCTGGCCGTTTTGAAACTGTTAACTCATCACTGACATGGCTTGAAATACCTGCGTCTTTGACATGTTCGAGCATTGTGATCTCTGCAGAGCCATCAGTGGCAACCGCATCAAATCCGGTTGAACGCACTGTGATTACCTTTTTAGTATCTAAACTTTCTACGGTTGCAATGGCATTACCTGCGTAGATAGGACGCACAAAAGTATCAGCACTGACTACCGCAGTAATATCTGATATTTGAGCAACATCTAATAAAGCGGCAACGCGAGGCATAAAGTTTTTGCCGGTGGTTAATGCTGTAGCCATAACCACATGGTAATCCGCCGCTAATTCTGTGACTAATAAACTAATATTTTCCGCCAGTTGATGCTTATATACTAGATTGTCTGCAACTATTACCTTGGTAACACCATTAACTTTAGCAGCTTGTTCAGCAACGCTTTGACAGTTAGAACCGGCAACTAAAATGGTGATATCACCACCTATTTGTTGCGCCGCGGCAACTGTTTTTAAGGTATCAGCTTTTAACGCACTGTTATCGTGTTCTGCGTAAACTAAAATGCTCATGAGATCACCTTCGCTTCATTTCTTAATTTTTCAACTAACTCATCAATTGATTCAACAATAATACCCGCTTGTCTTTCTTTAGGTGGTGTCACTTTTAATAAGTTAGTTCGTGGGGTTAAATCAATACCAAAATCAGCAGCCAATTTTACCACTAAAGGTTTACGTTTAGCTTTCATGATGTTCGGTAAAGACGCATAACGGGGCTCATTTAAACGTAAGTCAGTAGTTACAAGCAGGTAAGTTGAGCGCAACAGTTTGTAATCCAGCGTCGACTTCTCGAGTTACGTTAATTTTGTCGCCTTCAACTTTAACTTCAGAGGCGAAAGTACCTTGTGATAAACCCGTTAATGCGGCAAGCATTTGGCCGGTTTGGTTGTTGTCGCTATCGATTGATTGTTTACCTAAGATAACTAATTTCGGCTGTTCTTCTTCGACAATTTTTTGTAATAGTTTAGCAATATTTAACGCGTCAAGCGTCAGCTCTGTATCAATATGAATCGCACGATCTGCGCCTAAAGCTAGTGCAGTTCGAAGTTGCTCTTGGCAGCTTTTATTACCAATAGAAATCGCAATAACTTCAGTAGCTGTGCCAGCCTCTTTAAGACGAACAGCTTCTTCTACAGCGATTTCACAAAAAGGGTTAATGGCCATTTTAACGTTAGCTAAATCAACGTTTGAGTTATCCGGTTTAACACGTACTTTGACGTTATAATCAATGACACGTTTAATTGGGACTAATACTTTCATAAATTTACTTCTCCTCAATGAATTATCTGACAAAATTTTCTTTGTTATATATTTTTAATTTATTCAAATTCCTGGTTTAATTCTTTTTCTAACAAAGTAAATGCCGCGCTCGGAAGGTTAATCTTGCTTTGCATTTCATGGCTAAAAGAAACAATAATACTTTCACTTTTAGCGGCAACTTTTTGATGTGTTTCACTATAAATAATTTGGCTTAAAGTGAATCTATCGCTACTTATTTTCTCAACTTTAGTGGCAATAATAAGATTATCAGGATAAGTCACCGGAAACTTAAACTTGCAATCAATATAGGCGACAACAAAACCGAGTTTATCTTGCCCAAGCGCGGCTCTGATATTACTCTCAGAGAAAAATTTAACTCTGCCTTCCTCACAATAACGAAAATAATTAGTGTTATTGACATGCCCTAACATATCAATATCTCCCCATCTAACCGGGTGCTTTAGTTGATAAGGATAATGATGTAATTGATCTTTCAAAAAATTCTCCATTTCTATAGCTAGGTATTAACTGTGTGACTTACCAAACCACTGCATCTTGCATGATTCAGTTGGCATTAAATTACTCTTTTCTGTAACGAAAGACGCCTTGACCTGAAGCAATAATATTGTCAAAAGCATCGTATACTTCAGCAGCGCCATAATAAATATTTCGACCCGAAGCGGTTACTTTTCCAATAGCATAAAGCTTGTTAGATTGCGCTTGCCCCAAGTAGTTTATGTTTAGCGATAACGTTAATGCTTTTCTATAATAAAGAGGATCTTCACTATAGGCTCCAGACAGTGCAGTAGCTGCATCTAACAATGCCGAAATATACCCACCATGAGGGATGCCTGAACGGTTTAAATGCTCAGGTTTAAGCTCTGCACTCATTTTAATATGATTTTCTCGCCATTGCTCAATCACAAAGCCTAAATGTTCATTAAATGGCGGCATTTCTTTATTTGCCCAAGGTTTCATTTTAATCCCTTATTTTCTGTTTCTTGCCACTTGAGATTCTTCGCTTTGCAGTAACTGTGCAAAAATCACTAACTCCTTTTCAATAATATCGGTCAGTATTGTCTGCTGAGGAGCTTTAAGAATTTTTTTAGTCGTACGTAAAGCATTTTGAGGTTTCAGGGCTAATGCTTTCGCCTTGCTTAAAGCAAAATCAAATACTTCAGATTTGTCTATTTGCTGATTTACTATACCGATATCAATTGCCGTTTGGGTATTAAAAGCATCACCCAACATTAATATTTCAGCCGCTTTACGATGGCCTGCTAATTGAGGAATAAGCAAGCTTGAACCTCCTTCGGGGCAGACACCTAAATCGACGAAAGGCATTTTAAAATAAGTTTCTGATGCATAAACCAAATCAAAATGAAGCAACATAGTTACGCCTATTCCAACAGCAACGCCAGATACGGCTCCGACGATTGGTTTTGGGTAATTATGCAGCTCATATAATAAAATTGATGCGGGTGAAGCTTTATTAACATCTCGATTATTGAAATCGTTTAAATCATTCCCAGCTGAAAACGCATCGTCTGTACCGTGTATAAGTACGACATTAATACTGTCATCTACAACACTATCTTTCAGTGCTTTAGCCATAGCTGAATACATTAAGCTGGTTAAGGCATTTTTTTTCTCTGGACGATGAATACCTATGTGTAAAACACCATTGTCTTTATGAATGAATATATTGTCTTGAGATGTCATTTTGTTGTACCTATTGTTTGTTCAGACGATTTAAACGAGATAACGCCAGATCGTATTCTGTTTTGAAACGCTCAACGATAGTAGACACATTGGTAATCTCGGTAATACTGCCTAACCCTTGACCTGCCCCCCAAATATCTTTCCAAGCTTTAGTTTTACTACCACCTGATGAGCCAAATTTCATTTTGTTTTTATCGCCCTCTTCCAAGTTATCAGGGTCTAAACCCGCATTAACAATACTTGGCTTAAGATAATTTCCATGAACCCCAGTAAATAGTGAGCTATAAACAATATCTTTCGCGCTATATTCAACCAACATGTTTTTATATTCTGGATCAGCATTAGCTTCTTCGGTGGCAATAAAACACGTACCTATATAGGCAAAGTCCGCACCTAAAGCTTGTGCAGATAGTATTGATGCGCCATTAGCAATCGAGCCAGACAACGCAATAGGGCCATCAAAAAACTGCTTGATTTCACTCACTAAAGCAAAAGGACTCAAGGTGCCTGCATGTCCACCTGCGCCAGCACATACTAAAACTAAACCATCAACACCTGCTTCTATAGCTTTTTCGGCGTGACGAACATTGATAATATCGTGAAAAATAATGCCGCCATAGGCATGAATACGCTCAACTAATTTAGGATCTAATGCACGTAAACTGGTAATAATAATCGGCACTTTATATTCAATACAAGTATCTATATCATCCTCTAATCGGTCATTGCTTTTGTGAACAATTAAATTAACCGCATATGGCGCAACAATGGCATTAGGGTTAGCTATTTGGTACTGATCTAATTCAGTTTTAATGGTGGTTAGCCATTCAGCCAGTAAGGATTGTGGACGCGCATTAAGCGCAGGAAAAGAGCCAACAATACCAGCTTTACACTCTGCAATAACTAATTCTGGTCCCGAGATGATGAACATGGGGGCACTAATGACAGGTAAAGATAATTTATTTTTTAAGGTTTTTGGAATTGACATTTTGATCCCCTAAAGCATATTTGCTGTGATAAAAAATTAGCCATGCCAACATATGATATGGCTAATTTTTCACTCTTTTAGTTATTGGCTATTAGCCCACTGAGTTAAGGTTTTACCTTCTGTGACAAGTTGTTTTAATAATGTTGCTGGTTGCCAAAACTCTTCACCGTAAGTAGCGCCAAATTCACATATTGTTTGATATATTTTGTCTAAACCTATGGTCTCGGCATAAAACATTGGACCACCTCGATAAGCGGGAAATCCATAACCGAAGGCGTAAACCACATCAATATCACTCGGGCGTTGTGCAATGCCCTCTTCAAGTATTTTGAAACCCTCGTTGATTAAAGCGAAAGTTAAACGTTGTAAAATAGTGACATCATTTATTGTTTTGCGCTCAACCCCTCTTTGTTTGGCTTGTGCTTCGATAATTTCAAGTACTACAGGGTCAGCTATACGCTGTCTAGTGTCAGGATCATATTGGTAATAGCCTGCACCGGTTTTTTGACCTAAACGGCCCATTTTATATAACGCATCAGCAATGCAGTAGGTTCTAACATCACCTTTTTCTTCATCAGTTAAGCCCTCACGCGCTTTATAGCCAATGTCTATTCCAGCTAAATCGCCAACAGCAAGCGGTCCCATTGCCATACCAAAGTTTTGCATTACGGTGTCTATACCTTGAGGTGTTGAGCCTTCAAGTAAACATAATTGAGCTTCACGCGCATATTGTCGCAACATACGGTTACCTATAAAGCCATAACAAACGCGAGACAATGCAGGCACTTTTTTAATGGTTTTAGCAATCGCCATTGATGTTGCTAGCACTTGATCAGATGTTTTATCACCGCGAACAATTTCAAGTAATTTCATTACATTAGCAGGGCTAAAGAAATGCAGACCAATAACATCTTGTGGTCGCGAAGTAGACTCTGCAATTAAATTTACGTCTTGATAAGAGGTGTTACTGGCTAAAATAGCGCCGGGTTTACACACTTTATCGAGCTTGGCGAATACTTGCTTTTTGATGTCTAAATTTTCAAAAACGGCTTCAATGACCAAATCCATATCAGCTAAATCGTTATAATCTGTGGTGCCTGTGATTAGCTCTTGGCGTTGTGCGGCGAGTTCAGTAGTCAATTTACCTTTTTTAACGGTCATCGCGTAATTTTTAGCGATAATATCTTTACCACGCTGCAATGCTGCATCGTTAATTTCCAGTAATGTCACAGGGATACCCGCATTAACAAAATTCATTGCAATACCTCCGCCCATGGTACCGCCACCAATAATACCCACGCGTTTAATATCTTTTAGCTGAGTGTCTTTTGGTAAATCTTTAATTTTTGAGGACATTCTTTCGGCAAAAAACATATGACGTAATGCAGCAGACTGCGACGATTGCATGCACTCTATAAATAAACGTCTTTCAACTTTAAGACCTTCATCAAAAGGTTTGTTCATTGCCGCTTCAATACATTCAACAATACGTTGAGGTGCTTCTTGTTGACGAAAACGTTTACTCAATTGCGCTCTATATTCAGTGAAAAACTCTGCTGACGCACTAGTTTTATCAAGGTCTAGATCTCTTACTCTTCTAAGCACAGCGCCTTGTGCGACAATTTCTTTGGCAAACATAATGGCTGAGGTCAATAAATCTTCTTCAACGACTTTATCAATTAAACCTAGGCTTAGCGCTTTGTCTGCAGAAATTGGCGTACCCGTAGTAATTAAGTCCAGTGCGGCTTTAACACCGACTAACCTAGGTGCTCTTTGTGTTCCACCAGCACCAGGTAATAAACCTAATTTAACTTCAGGTAAGCCAACATTAGCGCTAGCCAATGCACAACGATAGTGACAAGCCAAAGCAGTCTCTAATCCGCCACCAAGTGCGGTGCCATGAATGGCGGCAATAATAGGCTTGGTTGATGCTTCAACAGCATTAAGCAACTCAGGTAACGAAGGTAACATAGGCGGTTTACCGAACTCTGAAATGTCTGCCCCCGCAATAAAAGTACGCCCTTCACAAATCAAAACTAAGGCTAATGAAGCATCATCTTGTGCTTGTACTAACGCCTCTTGAATTCCTAACCGTAATGCATGAGAAAGCGCGTTAACTGGCGGGTTATTTAACCGAATAACACCGATATCACCTTCTAATTGATAACTAACAACTGACATAAATTCATTCCTTACTTTGAGAAGTTAAACACGCTCAATAACGACAGCGATACCTTGACCAATACCAATACACATTGTTGCTAATGCGTATCGACCACCGGTTTTTTCTAATTGGCGCAATGCCGTTAGCATAATACGCGTACCACTAGCACCCAAAGGATGCCCAATCGCAATCGCACCTCCATTTTGGTTAACACGGGGGTCATCAAAAGCGATACCTAGTTGTTTCATGCAGCCTAGTGCTTGTACGGCAAAGGCTTCATTGAATTCTAAAACATCCATATCAGCTAATGTTAAACCCGCTCTTGCTAAGGCTTTTTGTGAAGCTGGAACTGGCCCTAAGCCCATAACACGCGGTGGTACGCCGGCAATCGCACCCGCTATTATTCTACCGCGAGGTTTGATACCCGCTTGTTCACCGACGGCTTTACTACCAATAATCATGGCAGAAGCACCGTCATTAATGCCTGATGCATTACCCGCAGTTACTACACCATCAAATAATGGTCTTAATTTACCCAGTGCGTCTACGGTTGAAGCTGGGCGTGGATGCTCATCAGTTTCAACAGAAAGTGGTGGCAACTTACGCCCTTGTGAAACTTCAATAGCAATAATTTCATCAATAAAATATCCGGCTACTTTTGCCGCTTCATACTTGGCTTGAGAGCTTGCTGCGAATACATCACAGTCTTCTCTGCTAATATTTAAATCACTGGCAATATTGTCAGCCGTTTCTGGCATGGAGTGACCACCATAGGCTTTAATAATTTCCGGATTAGTAAAACGAGCTCCCATGGTGGTATCAAACATTTCTTGCTGGCGGGAAAAGGCTGAGGTTGCTTTAGCTAAAACAAATGGCGCGCGACTCATAGATTCAACACCACAAGCCACAAATAGCTCACCTTCATTAGCTTTAATACATCGAGCGGCATCTAAGGCTGCCGATAAACTTGAACCACATAAACGGTTAACGGTTAAACCACCTGTTTCAATTGGCAAGCCTGCTAATAGCCCGGCAAAACGAGCCACATTGCGACTGTCTTCGCCTGCTTGATTGGTACTACCTGCAATAACATCTTCATAAAGGCTTAAATCAAAGTCGTTGCGTTGTACTAAGGTTTTTATAAGGTGTGCAAGCATATCATCCGGTCGAACAGAAGATAAAATGCCTCCGTGACGTCCAAAGGCTGTTCTTGCGGCATCGTATATATACGCATCTTTCATAATTTTTCCTTATAACTTACTATTAAACTTTATGGTCTTCTACTGGTTAAAGTAGATCACCTAATTAATGAAACGGGTGTAATTAACTAAAATAGGAAAGGCAATTAATAATTTAGCGACTTTGGGTTTGTCTTGTATATTTGATAACTGAATATGTACAATCTGACCTTTTTCTGGATCAAATTCTGATTTAACTTGCGCGGTAACATCATTTTCTTTCAACAAAGTACTAACGCTAAATTCAGTGGCTTTATTGCGTAATATTGGTTTGAAAACTTTACCTACAGCGGTTAACGGCAGGCTATCAAGTATTTCAATACGTTTAGGAATTGCCGCTCTTTCGCTAATATGTGTTTGGCAATGTAGTAATAATTCATTGGCAGTTTTTTGCTGCTTGTCTTTTACCACTACATAGGCAACGGGTATTTCACCTGAATGAGCATCAGGTTGACCAATAGCAACTGATTGAATTACATTTGCATGGGCTAATAAGGCGTCTTCAATAATTTGAGGATCAATATTATGACCGCCACGAATAATCAAATCTTTTGCTCGACCCGTTAGCTGAATATGGCCTAACGCATTAATCACACCTAAATCACCGGTATTAAACCAATCACCTTCTACCCAGGCACCATCATTATCACTTTCGTTCAAATAGCCTTGAAAAATATTAGGCCCTTTCACCAAAATAATGCCAGGTTCATTAGCTGCACAAATACGGCTGATTTTATTATCAATTATTTCGGCAGCAATCACTCGGCTATAAGGTATGCCATTTCCTACGGCAACTCCTTCAACATCGTAGCCAGGGAGGGTTCTAGCAACAACACAAGAAGATTCGGTCATGCCGTAACCGTTGGTAACATTGCAATTAAATCTTTTCTGAAATGATAGTTTTAATTCAAGAGGTAAAGGTGATGAACCACAGGCTGCATGTTCAAAGCATTTCAGGTCAATTTTTTCATCTGGTTGCTGTAACAGAACAGAAATGATCGTGGGCACAGTAGGAAACCAACACACTTGATACTTATTAACATAATACCACCAGTTTTTTACGGTATTAGGGTTTCTAAAACCTTCTGGGGTCATAATAACAACAGTACGGCCCACAAAGAACATAGCTAAACTAGCGGCAATTACACCAAACACATGAAATAATGGTAATGCATTTAAAACCGCAGATTTACCATGATAAGCATTAAATCCTGCATAAACTTGCACAACAAAACTGATATTATCATGAGATAGTTTTGCTATTTTTGGACGGCCAGTTGTCCCTCCAGTATGAAAATACATCGCAATATCATCACCTTTAGGTTGTGAAATTTTCGCCAATCGTTCACTGGATTGAGTAGATATCCCCTGATTAAAATCAGTGATGGTGAGCTTTTTATAACTACTTTCACTATGGTTATTATCAAGTACAAGAATATGTTCAAGCGAAGGCACGCGTGTAATAATTTCATGCACTTTTTTCCCTAATTCTGTTTCCCCATCAAGTGAAACAGTAACTAATACCCTAGTTTTTACCTCATTTAGTATTTCTATTATGTGATCAACTTGCAGAAGATAGTTAATCGGATTGGCAATTCCCACCGCTTGTGCAGCCCACATACTAAGATGAGTTTCTGTCAAATTTGGCAGTAAAATAGAGACAACATCTGTACGCTCAACGCCGAATTTTTTATAGAGGTTTGCTGTTTGATTAAGTTTATTGGCTAAAGTAGTAAACGTTATTTCTTTGGCAACTTCATCTCGAGCCGCAGTAATATGCTCAGCTATTGCTATATCAGCCGGATATTCATCTGCTGCGAGGCAAAAAACATCGTAAGTTGTTTTACAATGATATCGGTCTTGATAACTTATTTTTTCTAAATCAGCAAGTAACTCTAATTCTGTTGGTTTGGACATTAATCGCTCACTCTAATACAATTTCATTGATTATTACTACAAGACTAATTACGCAGCAAAATAGTTCATGTATTCTGCAATGCGGAACTGTATTTTGCAAGTGTTTTTAGGAAGCTATTTAATGTACTTTATAAAGTCATTAAATAATACCCATTTGGTTTAAGAAATATGCAGTAAATAATTACAAATATCTTATTTGAATTCATAACTTTAATATAAACAGACAAACTTTAATCAATAAAGTATAATTCCGCTAAGCGGTACCTTGTGGTATTAATTGTTTAATACGAATGTCTGACCATTTAATGCCACACAAAATATAATCATAAATGAATAAAATTCAATATATCTAGCAAGCGTAAGCGTTAATTTGAACAATAATTGCCACTGAGGGTATAAAATAGCGCAGTCTATAAATCAAAACTTAGTCATACTGCTTTTAGCCTCAACCATTCATGTAAAAGAAAACACTAATGAATAAAACTGATGACATGAAGAAAAATGACAGCATAAATAACGTTTTTCCTTGGCTATCGCCACTATGCCTAGTGGTTATTTTTTTTGCGACCTTAATAACAGAATGGACCGGATACCAGCCAACGGCACTTTTGGCTGTATTCGTATTGATACTATTTATTCTTGTTGAGTGGCGAAATTTAGACTTATCAACAAAAATCATCACATTAGTTGCTATTGGCTTAACGCTTTCATTATTATTCTTGTCTCAAATATCATTGCATCAGTTAGGCATATTAAGTCGCAGCGTAGTTTTTTTTGCATTCTTTTTAATTGCCCTTGGTCTATTAAAAGAGGCAGCTTTAAGCTCAAATTCAGTTAATCTCACCGGCCACGTGCTTTTACAGCAACACCCCGTAAGACGTTATGCGCTGCTCAGCTTTGCCAGCCATATTTTGGGTATATTAATGAGTGTTGGCGCCATTAATTTATTAGGCACCATGATCCAGAGAAGTTTACATGAAAACAAAGACACCGTTGACGCACGAATCAACAGTGCAAGGCAGCGCCGTATGATGTTAGCGGTGTTGCGAGGATTTTGCAGCATACCCCTGTGGGCACCTACCTCAATCACAATTACGCTTTTAGTAACCACCATCCCAGATCTACAGTGGATAGATATTATTCCCTATGGCTTATACCTAACCCTAGCGTTACTTTTATTTGGTATTTGGCTAGATCATATTCAGGCGCCCAAACATCTGAGACATCTTGTGCCAACAATTTCCAATAATTTATCAGACTTGAAGGTCAGTTATCCTATTGTTATTGTTGTCATCACATTAGCATTAATATCTGGTCTACTAATATTTACGACTCCCTTACGACCAATTGCTGCCGTGTTAGTCAGTGCGCCGATGGTTAGCATTACTTGGATATTTTGGCAGTATTATCGTTCACATAATAAGTTAAGCGCCATGCGATTAACGGTAAAACGCTTTAGAACCGACATATTTTTTAGATTACCATTACAACGCTCAGAAATCGTTTTTTTTGCTGGGTCTGTTCTCATTGGCCGGTTGTTATTGGCGGTGTTAGATCTTGACTGGTTTGCACAACAATTAGCCCATTTGAATATATCTGCCGCGCTGATATTAATTGCGTCTTCATGGCTAATTTATTTAGCCGCACTTTTATTTATCAGCCCAATGATTTCTGTCACTTTAATGGCAGGAGCCTTGTCTCAATTGCCCAGTGTCGAAAATATGCCTGTTACCATAGCACTAGTAATGATGATGACTTGGGCTGTAGTTGCAGGTAGTTCTCCGTCTACTACTTCTGTTCGTATTAGCGCTAGAATAACCGAAATATCTCCCTTTAATATGGGGGTAGAGTGGAATGGTTTATATAGCATAATAGTGCTATTGGCTTTAGATGTTTTTCTTATTATCTTTGTGTAATTCGCAAGGATATTAAAACCATTACTCAACAATTAATACAGAAGTTTTTCATGGTTTTTTATCGACTTTACTGCCTGATAAAAATGGCAAATCTGACCCAGTTAACACCATAGCATTTGTCCAGCAAAACCCTAGCTTACAAGCTCACGTTATGTGGAATCAAAACGCTAAAACAGCCGCGTCATTCGCCAATACTGAATTTTTTGGTTTGCACACCTTTTATTTTGAACAATCGAATGACCAGAAAACTAAGTTTCGCTGGAATATTGAACCAAGCTTAGGGGGAAAAACACTGGAAAAAGAAGAGGTTGCTAATATGCCAACTGAATTTTTAGCGGATACTTTTGCGCAACAACTTAAGGATAAAACGGTTCGTTTTACCATTATGGCGAGCTTAGGTGAAGCCCAAGATAGCGATATTGACCCGTCACAACAGTGGCCGACTGAACGCCCTAAAGTAGCGTTTTGCACAGTAACAGTTAACACCAGCGGCGGCGATGCCTGTAACAATACTAACTTTTATCCTAACATAATGTCGCCAGGTTTTACCCCAAGTGCAGACCCTATATTAAGAATGCGTTCACCAGCTTATGCAATTTCGTTTGGTAAAAGATTGAGCGGTCAATAAATAACGATTTAATAGCAATAACTAGCCGAAAGATAAACTAATGGCTAATTAATAATAACGCAAATAAAAAGGAGTTTATAGCAACTAGAGACTCCTTTATTTTTAAACGATAATTTCTATCAAACGTTACTAAGTTTTAATAAAGCTTAGAGCTTAATAACCGCCATTTTAGCCTGCGACATATCGTGCATGGTATAAGCGATACCCCATATTATAAACAGATTTTTTTCGCCCAGCAAAAGGCATCCAATCAACGCGAAAAGCGGTATTAACAATATTGACAACACATTCACCGGTTTCAATTAAATTTTGCAAGGTGCCTTTATTAATGCCACTTCTGTGTGTTACTTAGGTATAAATCAGCACAGGAGGATAACAACTTGCGACGATAAAAAAGGAATAAGGCGCTAAGTTATTAATATTATCGCGTGAATATGTGCTGAACCATGCGATGGTTCTTGGGGGGCCACTGCCATTTAAGCGGCGATATTTCTCTTGGCTTTCTAATGTTGAGACATCGACATCATCTGCTTTTTATCTCACTATACTAAAGTTTGACTGTAACTAGGTCACGTGCGCTATTCACCTAGCGCACTAACAGACTAGATGTACTGAGTTATTATAATATTGAGTAAATCTAAAACCAGCAAATTTACTGCCGTCACACTTTAAATATTAAGGCTAATCACGCTTATACAAAGACTCAATAGTGCTTGATTCTATGGTGTGTATATTGATCATGTAACCTGCTAGTGCGCTAGAAGCGTTCCCCGGTAATTCAATTTTTTCGACAGACAGCGCATGAATTGTAAAACGATAATGATGCAAGCCAGTGCCTTTAGGTGGGCAAGCGCCACTAAAAGCAGCAATACTAAAATCATTTTCTATTTGAGTACTCCCAATTGGTGCACTATTATTTTTTTTACTCCCCGCGCCGGTTGGTATTTCCATCACGGTTATTGGTATGTTAATTATCTGCCAATGCCACCAACCACTGCCTGAAGCGGTATCGGGATCATAAGCTGTAATTGCATAGCTTTTAGTACCTTCAGGTGCGTCAGACCATTTAAGGTGGGGCGACAAATCACCTCCTGAACAGTCATAACCAATTAACTCATGTCTTTTAGACATAAATTCGCCTTGTGTAATATCCTGACTTGTTAATGTTAGCGGTGCTGAAAACACCGATACCGAAATACTAAGTGATAAAACTAAAAGTAGTTTAAGTTTAAGCAGCATAATAACCCTTATTTATTTTTATTTAATTTGATCTACAACACCACTAAAAGGCACTGGCCAATATTACACCCCCTTTGTATGACATATACTGCACATCCTGTACATAAAAAACCCGATGGTTTTACCATCGGATTTTGATCTCATTAATCGACAAAGCCAGCATTAATAACTTATTCTGCATTAGCGCATAGCTTAAGCTTTTTGTTTCTTTTTAGTGATTATTCAGCAAATTTATGAACAACACTTATTTTAAATGTACGACCTAAAGGATTATGGGTAAAGGGGTCATAATTTAAATCTAAACGAGCAAAAGAAGGCTCTTCATCAGTTAAATTACTCACCGTTAAGTTCACCTTCGTTCGGTCATCATTCAAGAGATAGTTATAACTTAAATCAAGCTGTATTTGGCTTTCGATGACTTGACCTCTAGTGTTAGTCGTAAATAACGAATCTCGCTCATCTTTATAATCACTAACATAATAAGCAGATAAACTAACATTGTGATTGTCGAAGTCGAAACTATTTATCATCGTAGCTTTATACTTGGGCATTGGACGATTAGAGTTGGTATTATTTAGGAAACCAGCCGCATCAAAAGCCTCTGATAAATCATCGCCAGCCACTTTATATTCAGCGGTATACGTTCCATTCATATCCAAGGTCCAATAATCGGTCACATTCAAGCGTAATTGAACATCAATACCACTTGTTTTGACATCAGCGCCATTGATTATTTTAGTTTCAATACGTTCAACTGTGTTTGCGTTACCAGGCTCTGTCCATTGCACTTGATCAACATAAGGTTGTTTACCAGCAACTGCAGCCGATAATACCGCATTATAGTTTTCAACAATGATTGGGTCGCTTAGATCAAATGACCAAAAATCAATAGTTGCGAATAAGCGATCCCCCCAAAATTCACCAATAACACCAAAGTTTAGTGCAACGGCAGATTCAGGTGCTAAGGCAGCATTACCTTGAGTATCAACAGCTTTAAAGGCGGCAGGAGCCCCAACATAAGAAAGAGTTGTATTACTACCTTCTAGTTGATTAAGTGTAGGTCCTCTAAAAGTAGTACTTGCTGAGCCTCTTAATGAGAAGTTGTCATTAATAGTATATTGCGCTGATACTTTTGGATCTAAAGTATCACCTACTTCTCCGCCATAATTTTCATAACGCAAAGCAACCTTCATTTTTAAATCGTCTGATACAGGTAACGCTACTTCACTGAATAAAGCATAAATACTTTGCGATGAATCTTGATTCAGCTCACCGCTACGAAAATGAAAAACACCCGTAGGGTTTGCACAATCTGTTTCACCAAGCTCTGGACATGGGTTTATCGCTAAATTTCCAAGGTCATTAACTTCATTTGAAAAAGACTCATAACGATACTGAGCGCCGACAGCAAGTTCAACAACACCGCCATCTAATTCAATATCTAAGTCACCTGAAACTAAGCTATCAAACACAAATAATTCAGTTTCTTTTTGTGATGTTCTGGTTCCCGAAACGTAATCTAACACCTCTTGAGAGTTGGCTAACGTTGGATTGTAGTTCGGGTTAGTCGCGCCATTAGAAGCCGATGTTTCAATGCCATTAGAAAACGGGTTAAAGAATAAACAGCCATTAGCACCTGGTACACCCGCATCCATATCACAATTGTCGCCACCATAACCTAATAAGGCATTCTTCAATGGCACGATTAAGGTATCTGGGTTACTAACATAATCAAGTTTTGAATTTGAATAAGCGAAGCCGGTTTCCCAGTTATAGTCATTATCAAATTTACCCTCTAATTCTGCTGCAATACGGTAAGTTTTATAGTCTAAGCCACCTTCGCTAGAAGGCCCAGCAACACCTACTGTGCGACCAATATAAGCAACACGGTTTAACGAGGGATGAGGCGCACTGGCAAATTCAGGATTGCTCGCCACTAAGGCTTGCCATGCAGGATGGTAAGTTGGTACATAGCGGTCTGAAAAATCTACTAATTTTTGTGGTGGATACGAAGGTGAGCCATAAGTAGTTGGTACCTCAGTCTGTGAGTACAACAGTTCAACATGTAGATTAATATCATTTATAAAATCATGGTTTAATTCACTAAAAACTTTTAAGTGGGTATCACCATCATTTAACGCTGAGAATGGCGTATATTGGAATCTACATAAACCCGCTTTCGTTCCGCCTAACACTTCACAACCCGGGTCTAATAAATATTTAGGATTTGAGTTATCACCCAACCAAGCCGCATTAAATATCGACGGAGGATTACCTATTGATGACCAACCACCTTGTGGGTTAGTCGCATAATCCTGTACTGCCCAATCTTTATCTGCTGTGCTGATGGTATTAGTTTTATCATAGCTAACAGAAGTTACCCAATGAGTATCATCATTGCCTAGCCCAAAGATGAGACCTAAGCCATAATCGCCATCACTATCTTGTAAATTTTTATAGTCAGCTTTTACTTCTAAGCCTTCAAAGTCACTTCTTGTTGAAAAATTAACTACACCTGCGATTGCATCAGAACCATATATCGCCGCTGCACCTTCTTTTAGCATGTCGACACGTTTAACCGCCATCGAAGGAATGTCTTGGGTGTTAACATAAAGCATTTGTTGATCAACAATAGCGTAAGGGTTGAAGGTATGTCTTTTGCCATTAATTAACACTAAGGTACGGCCTGCCCCTAGTCCTCTCAAATTGATATTGGAAGTACCTTCGGTGCCATTAGAGCCGTATTGATTTGAATTACCTTGAATACCAGAACTGATTGACAATTTTTGTGTCATTTCAACAATAGAAGGAGAACCTATTTTTTCTAAATCTGCTCGGCTAATCGTTTGCACAGGCGCTGAGGTTTCAAGTGCCGAACCTTTTAAATGAGAACCAATAACTTGGATTTTCTCAATATCTTTTTTATTTGTCTCTTTTACTTCTTCCGCATACAAAGCACTACTTGCCATGATACCAAGCGCTGCGCTAATCGCGATTGTTATGGAGTTTCGTTTTAGTCTGGTATTTTTCATATGTTTCCCCTGTTATTCATTTTATTTTATTTTATTTTATTGTGATCATAATATTTTCAATTAATGACTATTTTTCCTCCAACAGCTATTAATTGTTCTGCTTACTGCACTAAATTACCCTTAAGGTTTTGCTTGTATCCTCATGATAATTCAGCGATTCAATCGTTATAAAGACTCAGTAAAAAAGCCTATACCGCACTGCATTCAAAAATTAATTTAAGTGATACTAATTCTGCATAGCGGAATATGCAAGTACTTTATTTAACCGATAATTCCACTAATTTAAATTTAACCTAGCATTAACAAAAATAATATAAAGCTAAAAATCAAACTAATATTATCTAGTAAGAGAATATTTAGTCAGCAAATATAATGTTATTAGCTATAATTACATCTTGATATTTACCTACCCCTGTGTTCCACTGTGCGGAATGAAAAGCTTTTAAAATAGAGATTTAAAAATGATTCGAGATCAGGAAATGTTGGATCAGTTTCTAGGCAGTATTTCAAAATTCGTTAGAGAGCGTTTAGTCCCTGCGGAAAATGAAGTGGCAGAAAACGATGCTATTCCAGATGATATTGTTCAAGAAATGAAAGCCATGGGTTTGTTTGGTATGACCATCCCAGAAGAATACGATGGCTTAGGTCTAACAATGGAGGAAGAGGCGCTGGTCGCTATTGAGTTAGGTCGAACATCACCTGCTTTTCGCTCTCTCATTGGAACTAACAACGGTATTGGCTCGGCCGCTATTGTATTTGATGGCACTGAAAAACAAAAAAAAAGCTATTTACCTAAATATGCCTCAGGTGAACTTATCGGTGCTTTTTGTTTAACTGAACCCGATGTTGGCTCTGACGCCTCTGCCGTAAAAACGTCGGCAATAAAGCAAGGCAACGAGTATATTATTAATGGTACCAAGCGTTATATTACTAACGCGCCAAGAGCAGGAACCTTTACCGTGATGGCTCGGACCGATCCATCGATTAAAGGGGCTAAGGGAATATCGGCTTTTATCGTAGACGCGACGACTCCTGGTATTACCCTTGGGCCTAAAGATAAAAAAATGGGTCAGCAAGGTTCTCATACCTGTGATGTTATTTTTGAGAATTGCCGTGTCCCTGCCGAAAATATTATTGGTGGTGTTGCAGGCAAAGGCTTTATAACGTCAATGAAAGTATTAGACAGAGGTCGCCTACATATTTCAGCATTAAGTGTCGGTATTGCCGAGCGATTAATTGATGATGCCTTAAGATATGCCATACAGAGAACACAATTTGGTAAACCCATTGCTGAGCACCAAATGATTCAAGTGATGTTAGCGGACAGTAAGGCTGAAGCTTACGCCGCTAAATGCATGGTACTTGATGCAGCAAGACAAAAAGATTTAGGCAAAAAAATAACCACAGAAGCTTCTTGTTGTAAGTTATTTGCCACAGAAATGGTGGGAAGAGTCGCTGACAAAGCAGTACAAATTCACGGCGGTGCTGGCTACATTTCAGAATACGCCGTAGAAAGACTTTATCGTGACGTCAGATTATTTCGATTATACGAAGGCACAACACAGATCCAACAAATGATAATTGCCAAAAATATGATCAAAGACATTCAATAAATTAAGACCAACGAAGGATTTGCACAATGAATTTAAACTTTACCGCCCAAGAAAAAGACTTTCAACAAGAAGTGCAGCAATTTTTGCAAGAAAAGTTACCGAAAGATATCGCTGAAAAAACCAAAAACGCATTACATTTATCTAAAGATGAATGTAACCAGTGGCAAAAAATACTCTACAAACAAGGCTGGGCCGGTGTTAATTGGCCAGTTGAGCATGGTGGAACGGGTTGGACACCGACACAAAAATATATTTTTGCTAATGAATGTGCCAAAGCCGGTGGCCCCGATGTAATTCCTTTTGGTCTAAAAATGGTGGCCCCTGTTATTTATACCTTTGGTAATGAAGAACAAAAGCAACGTTTTTTGCCTGACGTATTAGCCAGTAATGTGTGGTGGTGTCAGGGGTATTCAGAACCAGGTGCAGGCTCTGACCTTGCATCGGTTAGAACAACAGCGGTAAAAGAAGGCGATGAATATGTGGTTAACGGCACCAAAACATGGACAACCTTAGGCCAACATGCCGATTGGATATTCTGTTTAGTCAGAACCGGTGAGCCAAGCGTTAAAAACCAAGAAGCGATTAGTTTCCTATTAATTAACATGAACGACCCTAAGATAACGGTATCACCCATTATTACCATTGATGGTCGACATGAAGTTAATGAGGTTCATTTTGATAATGCCCGTGTGCCTGCAATTAATCTTATTGGTGAAGAAGGTGAAGGTTGGACCTACGCTAAAGTACTATTAACCCATGAGCGAACCGGTATCGCTCGCGTTGCTATCTCTAAAGATCGCCTCGTACAGTTAAAAGCCTTGGCGCAAACATCGCCTGATGGCGATAATAAGTTAATTGAAGACACTATTTTTGCGCAAAAAATTGCACAAGTAGAAATCGATTTATTAGCCTTAGAATATACTGAATTACGCACACTTTCTGCTATCAGCACAGGCCAAGCACCCGGGCCAGAGTCGTCTATTTTAAAAATTGTCGGCACACAAATTATCCAAGCCATTGACGAATTGTATGTCGAAGCCGCGGGATATTACGCAATGCCATTTGTTCCTCATCAGTTCAATGATGAGTTTGACGGACAAAGCATTGGCCCTGATATGGCAACGAACAGTGCATTACGTTACTTTAATAATCGCAAAGCTTCCATATATGGCGGAAGTAACGAAATTCAAACTAACATTATCAGTAAAGCCGTTTTAGGCCTTTAAATTAGCATTAGGAGTTTACTATGGACTTTTCGTTAAACAACGAACAACAAATGATTCAAGATAGTGTATCAAAGTTTATTCTCAACGATTACGATTTTGATACGCGTCGAAAAATACTGGCATCGGAGACAGGTTTTAGTCAAGAAAATTGGCGTTTATTTGCTGAACTTGGCTGGTTAATGCTGCCATTTACCGAGGAAGATGGCGGTTTAGGTGGTTCTATGGTCGACCTTATGTTGGTCATGGAAGAGTTTGGCAAAGGCATGGTCGTTGAACCTTTCCTTGCAACAGCGGTTATGTCGGGTGGTTTAATTGCCTTAGCCGGTGATCAAGCGCAAAAAGACGATTATTTACCGACAATAATGGCAGGTGAGTTGCAAATGGCTTTTGCCTATGCCGAGCCGCAAAGTCGTTATCAATTAAACAACGTAAAATGTCGTGCTATCGAAAACGAGGGTGAATTTGTTATTACCGGTCAAAAGTCGGTGGTATTAAATGGTAATCATGCCGACACATTAATAGTTTCAGCGCGTACTTCTGGTGCAACAAATGACGACAATGGCATCAGCTTATTCCTTGTTGACGCTAATCACCCGAGCGTGAAACGCGAAGGTTATGCCAATGTTGATGGCCATCAAGCGGCTGACATTTGGTTTGATAACACCCCTGCTCTAGCCTTGTTAGGTGAGCAAGACAACGCCTTGCCTGTCATTAGTAATATTATCGACAAAGCTACGTTAGCAGTTTGCGCCGAAGCCGTTGGTGCCATGCAAATAGCCAATGAACGCACAGTAGAATATGCAAAAACACGTAAACAGTTTGGTCGTACTATTGGCACTTTCCAAGCACTACAACACCGGCTAGTAAATATGTTTATCGAGCATCAGCAAGCTAAATCTATACTGTTAATGGCGGTATTAAAAATGGATAGCAATAATGGCCATGATGCAAAAGCATTATCAGCGGCGAAAAGTCGAATTGGTAAAGCAGCAAACTTAGTGGGTCGTGAAGCAGTTCAGTTACATGGTGCTATAGGTATGACTGATGAACTTGATGTCGGTCATATCTTTAAACGTTTGACCACCATTCAATTTTTGTTTGGTAGCACTGATGCTCATACCAAACGTTTTGCAGCCTTATAACGCGTTAATTACGGTTACCTCATAAAAAATGCCTTGAATTGATAAGTACAATTCAAGGCATTTTCATTTTCATTTTCATTTTCATTTTCAATGTAAAGATAGCCAAAGCATTATTCTATCTCTTTCATCTCAATTCCTATGAAACAGAAAAATACTGATTAAATAAAAATTAATGGCCGAAATTAGCTAATTAGTAAAACTTCAATCATTTCACTAGCTGCGATAATCCACTTTTTCATTAAAGAATTAACCGTAATAATACTAGTGCTTGTTCTCCCCTTAATACTTCTGAAACCGGGGCTTTGTTTAAGTGGTCAAAGTAAGCGTTATAACCACGTTTTCTTGTCAGTCATACATGTTTTAAATTATCAGAAATAATTACAAAGCTCACACCTTTATAAGTCAGTTCTTTTGCCACAATACGTCCTAAAATAATAAAGCCACCGGGTTTATAAAAACTCATCCACGCCAAAAAGCAAAACATTTTTACTATTTGCGGTAATCGCTGTTTGTGCTGTTTCCCATTAACGCTTGAACGTAAAGACTCCACATATCCCTGCAGAGCAATTCACGGCACCTAAGGTCAATTCATTTCCATCCCAGCCAGTAATCAATACCATGTCACAATGTTCATGTTATGGTCGCCAGCATTGCAGTGAAATGTCATATTATGAAGAAGCGAAGTATTTTCTTCAAAATTATCTCTATACTAAAATGGATGGTAATAGAGACGCTAACCCCTGTGAAAGGCAATGTAACACCTTTTAACTACCACCCTTTTTGTAGGATTTTATCCTTTGCCTGTGCTAAAGTCAGAGCCATAAAGTGGCTTAGCCTTTTTAGCTTAGCAATAGCTTGAAATCTATAGCGATATTAAAACTACAAGTTGTTTTACATGGATAAAATGAAACCGAACTCTTCTGCTCCAAACACAGAACAGCCAACGATCCTCTGGCACGATTATGAAACTTTTGGTATATCGCCGAAGTTTGATAAACCGTCTCAGTTCGCCGGTATACGAACCGATCATGATTTAAACATTATTGGCAAACCAGAAATGTTTTATTGTCGGCCGCCACAAGATTATCTTCCGCAGCCGGAAGCTTGTTTAGTTACGGGTATTACTCCACAGAAAGCTCAGCAAGAGGGTTTATCAGAGGTTGAGTTCGCTGAACGTATTCATACGTTATTTACCCAACCTGATACCTGCGTTGCTGGCTATAACAGTATTCGTTTTGATGATGAATTTACCCGTTACCTGCTTTATCGTAATTTTTACGACCCTTATGCACGGGAATGGCAAAATGGTAATTCTCGTTGGGATATTATTGATATGGTGCGTGCTTGTTATGCCCTTCGCCCTGAAGGTATAAACTGGCCAACCGTTGTGCGAGATGGCGAACAAGTGGTTAGTTTTCGTCTTGAGTTATTAACTAAAGCCAATGATATTGCTCATGAAGCAGCGCATGATGCGATGAGTGATGTTTATGCCACTATTGCCATGGCAAAGTTGATTAAAGAAAAACAGCCTAAGCTTTATGACTTTATTTTTAATCTGAGAAATAAAAAGCAGGTTGCTGAATTAATTGACGTTTATAATATGACGCCGATTGTGCATACCTCAAGTAAAATTTCATCGGAGCACGGTTGTACCAGCTGGTTCGCCCCTTTTGCTTATCATCCGGTTAATAAAAATGCCATTATCGCCGTAGACTTAGCGTTAGATCCACAGCCATTATTTGATTTAAGTAGCGATGAAATCAAAGCGCGATTGTATACTCGACACGATGAATTAGCCGATGACGAATTACCCATTCCCATAAAACTTATTCATCTCAACAAGTGTCCTATTGTTGCGCCAGCAAAAACATTATTGCCTGAAAATGCCGAACGTTTGAAGATCCCTCGCGAGCTTTGTTTAGCAAATTTGGCTAAGTTAAAACAGCATTTAGAAGTAAGAGATAAATTAGCGGAAGTATTTGCTGCCGAAGACTATAGCGACCAAGCAAAGCCAGACGCTGAGCACTCTCTGTATGGTGGTAATTTCTTTTCGCACGGTGACAAAGCACAAATGGATATTCTACGTGAGCTTTCACCTGAACAATTAGCGACTCACCCGTTTATTTTTCAAGATGAACGATTAATGCCTTTATTATTTTTATATCGAGCCAGAAATTATCCATTAACCTTAAGCAGTGCTGAACAACAAAAGTGGCAGCAACGTTGCCAAGACAAAATTCAGTTTGGTGGTAAAGGCTTATTAAGTGCTGATGAGTTTATGATCACGTTAGAGAATTTAGCGCATGAGCATGAGAGCGATGCAGGGAAAATGAAGGTGCTTAAAGCACTTTATCAATACTTACAGTCTTAAGGTTACCTTGTTATTTATGTTGTATTTCATATGAGGTAATTACTTAATAAAAATGGAGCCTAATCGCTCCATTTTTATTGATAGCATGAAAGACGCTTAGCTAAAATGAATCGCCAGGAATACGTACCCAACCTTCCATTAATACGCGAGCACTTCGGCTCATTACGGCTTTATCAACAATCCAGGCGCCATTAACTTCACTGGCTTGTGCGCCCACTTTAAGCGTGCCTGATGGATGACCAAAAGTCACAGATTCTGAGCCTTCACCTGCAGCATTACCCGTAGCAAGAGCAACTAAGGTGCCCGGAATAGCGGCTGCTGCGCCAATAGCAACTGCCGCTGTACCCATCATCGCATGGTGTAATTTACCCATAGACAATGCGCGCACGTGTAAGTCAATATCGCTTGCTAAAACAGCTTTACCACTTGAGGTAACATAATCTTTAGCTGGTGCAACAAAAGCAACTTTGGGGGTATGTTGGCGAGCCTCTGCTTCTGAAATTTCAGTAATTAAGCCCATTTTAATCGCGCCATAAGCACGAATCGTTTCAAAACGTTCTAGTGCTGCAGGGTCGCCATTAATGGCTTCTTGTAACTCGGCGCCGGTATAACCAATTTCATCTGCATTTAAAAAGATGGTTGGAATACCTGCGGTGATCATCGTTGCTTTAAAAACGCCAACACCGGGTACCTCTAGGTCATCAACAATATTTCCCGTTGGAAACATCGCCTCTGATGGATCAACGGGTGCGATAAATTCAACCGGTACTTCTGCCGCAGGGAAAGTAACTCCGTCGAGCTCGAAATCACCGGTTTCTTGTACTTCACCGTTGGTGATAGGTACTTGAGCAATAATCGTTTTCGAGATGTTTTTTTGCCAAATACGTACAGTACAAATTCCGTTTTCAGGAATACGGGTTGCATCAACAAGGCCAGAATTAATCGCAAATGAGCCAACTGCAGCGGTTAAGTTACCGCAGTTACCACTCCAATCTACAAACGCTTTATCGATAGCCACTTGGCCAAATAAATAATCTACATCGTGATCGGCTTGGTTTGATTTTGCTAAGATAACGGTTTTGCTGGTGCTTGAGGTTGCGCCGCCCATACCATCGGTTTGTTTGCCGTAAGGATCTGGACTACCAATAACGCGTAGCAGCATATTATCGCGTGCTTCGCCGGCAACCTGACAACGTTCAGGTAAATCAGTTAAATTAAAAAATACGCCTTTTGAAGTGCCGCCACGCATATAAGTAGCAGGAATTTTTACTTGAGGTATGTGTATTTTGGGAGTATGAATCATCAGTTTTCCTTCAATGTTTTTCGCTTCTCGCAAGACGCTTTAGCTAGGTTAAATGGTGTCACATAGCTTTCTATGCTGCTGCCATTATCCTGACTAAAAAGCTTTTTGCTTTGCGATTTTGTCACTAATAAAAAGCAGCAAATTAGTTACCTAAATTGCTGCTTTAATTAAAATTACACCGAGTTGATTTTTATAAGAAGTGTTTTATCAAGGCCAACGCGCCGTTGACTAAGATCAATGAGCACTTTAAACCTAGATAAAACATTAAAAATCAATTATCTATTAGACTCCAAGAAGTCATTCGCAAACTTTTGCAATACGCCACCCGCATTGTAAACTGACACTTCTTCGGCGGTATCTAAACGACACTTAACTGGTATCGTTAATAATTCGCCGTTGGTACGGGTCATTAACACGTTCATTTCAGCGCCCGGTGACATCTCACCGTTACCTGCAACATCAAACGTTTCGGTACCATCAATATTGTAGGTATGGCGTGTTTCGTTATTAACAAACTGCAAAGGTAAAACGCCCATGCCCACTAAGTTAGTACGATGAATACGCTCAAAACCTTCGGCAACGATCACTTCAACCCCAGCTAAACGAACACCTTTAGCCGCCCAATCACGTGATGAACCTTGACCATAGTCAGCGCCAGCAACGATAATTAACGGTTGCTTACGCTCCATGTAGGTTTCAATCGCTTCCCACATGCGTGACTCAGTGCCCTCTGGCTCTATACGCGCCAGTGAACCTTGTTTAATGTCACCCTTGTCATCACGACACATTTCATTTAACAATTTAGGGTTAGCAAAAGTTGCTCGTTGCGCGGTTAAATGATCGCCGCGATGCGTTGCATAAGAGTTAAAGTCGACTTCGGGTAAGCCCATTTTATCTAAATAAGCCCCTGCAGCACTATCGAGTTGAATAGCATTTGAGGGTGATAAATGATCTGTGGTGATGTTGTCACCTAAAACCGCTAACGGACGCATACCTTTCATGGTACGTTCACCCGCTAAGGCGCCTTCCCAATAGGGTGGACGACGAATGTAAGTGCTCATTTCTCGCCAATCATAAAGCGGAGATTCAGCCGGCTCAAAAGCGCCTAAATCAAACATCGGCGTATAAATTTTCTTGAACTGCTCTGGCTTAACACAGCTTGCAACTATCGCATCTATAGCTTCGTCAGTTGGCCAAATATCTTTTAAGGTAATATCATTACCTTGTTGGTCTTGTCCGAGTACATCTTTTTCAATATCGAAACGCATCGTACCGGCAATAGCATAAGCAACGACTAACGGTGGTGAAGCTAAAAAGGCTTGTTTAGCATACGGATGAATACGTCCATCAAAGTTACGATTACCCGATAAAACCGCCGTTGAATAAAGATCACGGTCAATAATTTCTTGTTGAATTTTTGGATCTAACGCGCCCGACATGCCGTTACAAGTTGTACAAGCGTAACCGACAATACCAAAACCCATTTTTTCCATTTCAGATAATAAACCGGCTTCTTCTAAATAAAGTTTCGCGACTTTTGAACCTGGTGCAAAAGATGATTTAACCCAAGGTTTGCGCAATAAGCCAAGCTCGTTAGCGCGTTTAGCCACTAAGCCTGCCGCCACAACGTTGCGAGGGTTCGAGGTATTAGTACAACTGGTTATAGCGGCAATAATAACCGCGCCATCTGGCATCTCTCCGGCTTTTTCTTGTGCTTTACAGGCATCAAGGTCTTTCGCTATGCCTTTTGACGACAATTCGCTGGTCGGTAAACGACTGTGCGGATTAGACGGGCCAGCCATATTACGACCAACTGATGATAAATCAAACTCAATAACGCGGTCATATTCAACGTCAGCTAAGTCATCAGCCCATAAACCGGTATGTTTAGCATAGGTTTCTACCAGTTCAACTTGCTCTGGCTCACGGCCGGTCAGTTTTAAATAATCAATGGTTTGTTGATCAATATAAAACATTCCTGCTGAAGCGCCATACTCAGGTGTCATGTTCGAAATAGTAGCGCGGTCACCTATAGTTAAACCTTTGGTACCTTCACCAAAGAATTCTAAGTAACTTGATACCACTTTTTGATTACGCAAAAATTCAGTAATGGCTAAAACCAAATCAGTAGCCGTAATACCCGGTTGGCGTTTACCCACCAGTTTTACGCCAATAATATCAGGTAAGCGCATCATCGACGGGCGACCTAACATGACAGTTTCAGCTTCTAAACCACCGACACCAATAGCTATAACACCTAAGCAATCGATATGCGGGGTATGGCTGTCGGTGCCAACACAAGTATCAGGAAAAGCAACACCGTCACGGAGTTGAATAACCGGTGACATTTTTTCCAAATTGATTTGATGCATAATGCCATTACCCGCAGGAATAACATCAACATTTTTAAACGCTGTTTTGGTCCATTCAATAAAATGGAAACGGTCTTCGTTACGGCGATCTTCAATGGCACGATTTTTTTCAAACGCATCACTTTCAAAACCAGCATGTTCAACAGCAACAGAATGATCAACAATTAATTGCGTCGGTACAACCGGGTTTACTTTTGAAGGATCACCACCTTGCTCGGCAATCGCATCACGCAGTCCTGCTAAATCTACCAAAGCCGTTTGACCTAAAATATCATGACAAACAACACGTGCCGGATACCATGGAAAATCAAGATCTTGCTTACGCTCAATTAATTGCTTAAGTGAATCTGTTAAGGTTTCAGGTGAACAACGGCGTACCAATTGTTCAGCTAATACGCGTGAGGTATAAGGTAGTTTTGCGTAACTACCGGCGCTTATTGCTTCAACCGCCCCTCGAGTATCAAAATAATCTATATTGATGCCGCCAATTTTATAACCGGGCAACGGTTTGCGATGTTCATAATTCATAGTCATTACCTTTCGCTGATAGGTGGAACCGCTCTCGGCTTAGCGCCTTTGTAGTCAGCACTTGGACGAATAATACGGTTATTTGAACGTTGCTCCATAATGTGAGCAGACCAACCTGTTACGCGTGAACAGACAAAAATAGGGGTAAACAATTTAGTGGGAATACCCATGTAGCTGTACGTTGAAGCATGGAAAAAATCAGCGTTACAGAATAACTTTTTGGTATCCCACATGAATTCTTCACAGGCTACTGAAATATCGTAAAGTGACGTATCCCCATTTTCAGCCGCTAACTTTTCAGACCATGCTTTAATAATGACATTACGTGGGTCTGAAGTACGGTAAATTGCGTGACCAAAGCCCATAATTTTTTCTTTACGTTCAAGCATACCCGCCATTTTTTCTTTAGCGTCGCTTGGCGATGAGAATGATTCAATCATATCCATTGCGGCTTCGTTAGCACCACCATGAAGTGGACCACGTAATGTGCCAATAGCGCCGGTGACACATGAAAACATATCAGACAAGGTTGAAGCACATACACGCGCCGTGAAGGTTGAAGCATTAAACTCATGTTCTGCATATAAAATTAATGATACGTCCATAACACGTTGATGCTGTGCTGATGGGCTTTCACCATTTAGTAAGCGCAAGAAATGTCCGCCTAAAGAGTCTTCGGTTGAAGTACAGTCAATTTCTACACCGTCATGGGAGAATTTATACCAGTAACACATGATGGCAGGAAATGCGGCTAATAAGCGATTGGCTGCTTGATTTTGCTCGCTAAAATCATTTTCTGGCTCTAAATTACCTAAAAATGAACAACCGGTGCGCATAACATCCATTGGATGAGTTTCTTTTGGGATCAGTTTTAATACCGCTTTTAATGCTTGCGGTAAGTCGCGCATGGCAAACAACTCAGTTTTATAAGTGGCGAGTTCTTTTTCATTAGGGAGTTCACCATGAAAGAGTAAATAAGCAACTTCTTCAAAGGTACTGTTTTCAGCTAAATCAGCAATATCATAACCACAATAGGTTAAACCTGAGCCTGACTCACCAACGGTACAAAGCGAAGTTTCACCCGCACTTTGACCACGTAAGCCTGCGCCACCAATTTTTTTATCTGCTACTTTTACATCTGACATACTATTTTCCTCATATTCTTTTGTTGGGTTAGTCGCTTGTATCGCTGCTAACTTAGTTTTATTTTATTATAATATCTGTTACTTATTTTTACCTTCGGTGAACAAAGCATCAAGCTTTTGCTCGTAGTCGTGGTAACCCAAGTAATCGTATAAATCCATACGCGTTTGCATATTGTCGATTTCAGCTTTTTGGTCACCATCATCAAGTAAGGTTTTGTAAACCGACTCAGCCGCTTTATTCATCGCACGAAATGCTGATAATGGGTAAAGTACCATCGCACAACCCCACTCACCTAGTTGCGCTTTGTTCCACAATTCGGTTTGGCCAAATTCGGTAATATTAGCGAGCACTGGCACATCTAACGCTTCGGTAAAAGCCCGATAATGTTCTTCTGTTTTAACTGCTTCGGCGAAAATACCATCGGCCCCTGCTGCCACATAAGCTTTAGCTCTTTCAAGTGCAGCTTCTAAGCCTTCTTGAGCAAAAGCATCGGTACGAGCCATGATAAAGAAGTCTTTATCAATACGCGCATCTACA
Source organism: Colwellia sp. PAMC 20917 (assembly GCF_001767295.1). Classification (GTDB taxonomy): domain Bacteria; phylum Pseudomonadota; class Gammaproteobacteria; order Enterobacterales; family Alteromonadaceae; genus Colwellia_A. The sequence goes on along the minus strand of NZ_CP014944.1, from coordinate 4,078,846 downwards.
GCGGCTTTAATACGGTCAACCATTTCTTGGGTTGAAACAATTTCTTTATTTGGACGATGTCCACAACGTTTCTGTGCCACTTGGTCTTCAAGATGAACCGCGGCTGCCCCTGCTTTTTCCATATCGCGAATAGTTTTAGCGATATTAAACGCGCCACCCCAACCGGTATCTATATCAACCAGCAAAGGCAAACTTGAAGCAGCAGTAATACGCTGAACGTCAGCAATAACATCATTTAATGACGTCATACCTAAATCGGGTAAACCATATGAAGCATTGGCAACACCACCACCTGAAAGGTAAATCGCTTGGTGACCTAATTGCTCAGCCATCATCGCGCAATAAGCGTTGATAGTACCCACTACTTGTAAAGGTTTATTGTTTACTAGTGCTTGACGGAATTTAGCGCCAGGTGAAAGTTGCGTAGACATAGGGTTTCCTCTTAGTTTTGTTAAATAATTGTTGTGCTATTTGTTAAAGCCACTGGTCAGCTTTACTTTTATTTATTGGTCGCGCTATTTTGTAGCGCTATTTTCTTTTCGATATTTTTTCTTGATGCGGCAATATGACGTCTCATCAAAATTTCAGCAAGTTCGCCATCTCGGTCACAAATCGCTTGGATAATATGTGAATGTTCTTCAAAGGCACGGGTTGCGCGTGGGCTATGCATGCCAAATTGAATACGATACATACGCACTAAGTGGTAAAGCTGCCCGCAAAGAATATTGATTAATTGTTGATTATGACTACCTAAAATCACTTTATAGTGAAAGTCTAAGTCGCCCTCTTCTTGATAATAAGCAACACCATCGATAAGGTCTTGTGAGTTGGCGTGTTGAGCGAGCATATCTTGCATTTCGGCTATTTCATCATCGCTCATGTTAATTGCCGCTTCTCGACAAGCCATGCCTTCAAGCGCTTCACGAACCACGTATATTTCTAATAAGCCTTCGATGGTGCAATCAACAACTCTTGAGCCAACATTGGCTTTACGCTCAATTAAATGACATTTTTCTAAACGATTGAGGGCTTCTCGCAAAGTAGAGCGACTGATTTCATATTGCTTAGCTAATCCGGGCTCACTAATTTTGCTGCCTGCTGCTATTTTTCCATCGACAATCGCATGAAGTATGGCATAAAAAACTTTGTCTGCAGTGGTCACTGGTTCTTGTAAGGTTGGATTGTCTAATGCCATAAGTATGCTAGCGCCATAATTGTCTTAACGAGGTAATTGTCGACATTTACCGATTTTAAAAATCATACTAAAGCACACAGCTTAAAAGTCAAGTAGACCAAAGTATAATTGTCGACAATTTAGTTATTGAATTAGGTGTAGGCGCTGAGGGAATTAACCAAAAAACCAATAGCAAACCGCTATTGCTGCAGTAATCCCAGCTAAATCAGCAAGTAAGCCACAGGCAATGGCATGTCGACTATATCGAATTCCCACAGAGCCAAAATAAACGGCTAGTACATAAAAAGTTGTTTCTGTTGATCCTTGAAAAATTGATGCTAATCGACCGGCAAAAGAATCGGCACCATGGGTTTTCATCGTTTCAATCATCATAGCTCTGGCACCAGAGCCACTTAACGGTTGCATTAACGCGGTAGGCATCGCATCAACAAAACGGGTGTCAAACCCTAAAAACATCACTAACTCCCTAAAACTGTCGACAATTAGTGTTAATGCGCCACTGGCACGAAAGACGCCAATAGCGACCAACATCGCCAGTAAATAAGGAATAAGTTTAATACTGGTGTCGAAACCTTCTTTAGCCCCTTCTATAAAGCTGTCGTAAACATCAACCTTTTTTCGAACGGCTGCCAAGATAAAAATAATTAAGGTCGAAAAAATTAAAAAATTGCCTAAAAATGACGACTGTTCGGCAAGTGCTTGTGAGGTCAGCATCGAGAAATACACCACTAAGCCTCCTACTAAAGCAATCGCTGCAGATAAATAGAGTAAAATAATTGAGTTATACAGCTTAATTTTTTGTACTGTGGCTACCGCTAATAAGCCAGCGAAAGTTGAAGCAAACGTTGCCAGTATAATAGGGACAAAAACATCGGTAGGGCTAGCAGCTCCCTGCTGAGCGCGATAAACAAACACAGCAACGGGAAAAAGTGTAACGCTTGAGGTATTTAAAACCAGGAATAATATTTGTGCATTGGTCGCGGTATCTTTTTGGGGGTTTAATTGCTGAAGATCTTGCATGGCTTTTAAGCCAAGCGGCGTTGCTGCATTATCTAAACCTAAAAAGTTAGCCGATAAGTTCATCGTCATTGAAGCAATAGCCGGATGACCTTTAGGGACGCCTGGCATTAAACGGGTGAATAACGGCGAAATAGCGCGCGCAAGCTTATCCATTAAACCGGCGTTTTCAGCAATTTTCATCATGCCTAACCAAAAGCTTAAAATACCAATTAAGCCAATCGCAATATTAACGGTTACTTTTGACATTGAAAAAAGCGCTTGCACGAGTTCTTCAAAAATTAAAAGATTATCAAGAAAAAACCATTGATAAAGCGCCGAGCCAAAAGCAATAAAAAAGAAACTGATCCACAAACGATTTAACACAAAAATAATCTTATTAGTCATAGATAATGAAATTATCATGACATATTACCCGCAGTAATTACAGTCAAATACGCTTGTGGACAAGCGGAGAGAAATAACGGCACACTAGCGGTGTGGGTGTTAGCCGTAAAATACAAGACAACAAAACAAATACTATTTATCAGTAACTTATAATAAATGAAATTTAAATTAGCTTTTAAAAAAGTTTACACTACAATTAATCACACAGTGTAAATATCAATCAATTGCTCGCGATTTTTAATTTTTATTTTGCTGATTTTTATCGATGTAAATAGTGTTTATTAGCGCACGGCTCATGCTTTACGAGCCATTCCCTTGGGCCCGAGCTAGCAATAGTTTCGGGCACTTTTTTGCCTTTATTTTAGCTTAAAAAGTCGTTTGAAATTTGCCGTTGAAAGCTCGGCTATCGTTTCAACTGACTGACCACGAACGCTGGCTAAAAATTTAGCGACATCGACTACATAAGCGGGTTGATTTTGCTTTCCTCGGTGAGGAACTGGCGCTAAGTAAGGTGCATCTGTTTCAATTAAAAATCGATCATCGGGGACAAGTTTAGCAACTTCACGTAATTCACTGGCATTTTTAAAGGTAACGATACCAGAAAATGAAATATAAAAACCAAGGTCAATCGCTTGCTCTGCCATATCCCAAGTTTCGGTAAAGCAATGTAAAATACCACCAACATTTGCGGCATTTTCTTCACGAAGAATATCTAAGGTATCTTGCTGAGCATCACGAGTATGAATAATTAGCGGTTTATTTAATTGATTCGCCACACGGACATGCTTGCGAAAAGAATCAAGCTGCACCGCTTTAGTTTCAGGGGCATAAAAATAGTCTAAGCCAGTTTCACCAATCGCAATAACTTTGTCGGTTTGTGATAAGCGGGCAAGCTCTTCTTGGTCAATTAAATCATCTTGATTTAGTGGGTGAGCGCCACACGACAGCCAGACATTATCATATTTAGCCGTTTTTTCTACCATGCTAGGAAATTCCGCTAAGGTTACGCTAACACACAAAATCTCGTCTACTTGAGCGGCGGCGGCGGCTTTTAAAACATTGTCTAACTCGCCATCAAACTCGGTTAAATCCAGTCTATCTAAGTGGCAATGTGAATCTATAAACAAACAACTTTCTCCAATAATTTTTTAATTAAAACAAAACCCTACATTGATAATGTTGGCTCTGAAGAGCTCAATAAGCGCCCTATCAACTTTTCAATTTGATTACGTACATTGTCATTATCTTCTTCAAAACTAACACCAATACCCGCTGGTGTACCATTTTGAGCACCTGTTGGCGTTAACCAGCATACTTTGCCTACAACACTTGATGGCTCTAGGGAGTCAGGCAAGGTGACTTCAAGTGTTACTTCATCGCCCAAATTAAATTGCTCTGTACTGCGAACAAATAGCCCACCATTTTTAACAAAGGGCATATAGTATTGATATAATTCTCTGTCAGATAAAAATTCTAAGCTAAATTGTTTCATCATTTTTCCTCAAAATTTATCTTATGAGCTAGTTATTATAATCTTATTTTTCTTCGATAACTGCTGTTATGTCAACGAGTAGCTTTTCAAAGATGAATTGAGCTAATATTGCTTGCTATTCGCATGCACTTATTTTTCTATTTTTCTTCAATAACTGTTTTTATATCAACAAGTAGCTTTTCAAAGATGAATTGTTTGTTTGCTTGCATTAACAATTTAAGTTGTTTAATAGCAGACAAAACTAATTGATATATTGACCATATTACCTGCTCATTCAAGATAATGTCGCCTTTTAGCCAATTATATTGTTGGCGCATCAACTTAACCATGACTTTTTCTAACCAGCGAACGCTATTGGTGTTATCAACCAGTAAGCTTAATATTTCACTACGTTTAATGGTTTTATTTTGCAAAAAAGTAAAGAAACAGCTCTCAAAATGTAGGTATTGGTCATTAACAAAACTGTCAGAGAGTTCTTTTAAGTGACTCAAGTTAACAAAAGGGTCGCTACCAGATTGCTTAAGCTCAGCTAATAATTTTTCACCAACCGGCGGCCGAATATCAATCACATAACAACGACTAATAATGGTCGGCAATAACGTTTCAACTTCAGAGGTTAATAAAACAATATAGTTATTAGCATTAGGTTCTTCGAGGGTTTTTAATAAGGCATTGGCCGCAGAGATAGTCATATGATGTGCTGCGGTTATTAATGTCGTTTTACAATGACCTATTTGCGCTGTTTTTTCGAAAAAACGACTCGCTTGTCTCACTTGATCGACACCAATACTTTTTCCGCCACTTTCAATAAGTAAATGGTCTGGGTAAGTATGACTTTTATGCAGTAAGCACGCCTTACAGACGTTACACGGTAAGATAATACCCTGCGAGTTTTGGGGTTTAGTACAAGACAAAACCTGAATAAGCCACAGCGAAAGATCACTTTTACCCGCGCCTTCGACACCATTGATCAAGATGGCATGCGGTAATTTTATTTGCGTTATTTGCTTTGATAACAAAAGTTGCTGTTGCTCTAACCAACTGTGCATTAGTGTTTCCTGCTAACGGTGATAGTCATTAATGACTTTTTAAAAATTCGTTTACCGCTAAGCGAATATTATTATGTACAACAGGCATAGGCGCACTGGCATCAATAATTTTAATCGTTTCATCGGCTAACGCAATTTCAAGATACTTATTACGGACACGATGAAAGAATTCTATTTTTTCTAATTCGATACGATCTAATGCCCCTCGAGCTTGCGCTCTTGCTAAACCTAGCTCAGGAGATATATCTAAATAGAGTGTTAACTGCGGCTTAAAGCCTTTTAAGGTCACTTGGGCAATCGTGTCCATAAGTTCATCGTTAAATTGTCTGCCCCCCCCTTGATAAGCCCTTGAGCTTAAATCATGGCGGTCACCGATGACCCATTGACCTTTTTCTAATGCCGGAAGAATTCGATTCGCCATTAGCTGACTGCGGCTAGCGTACATCAATAATAATTCAGTTTCTTGTGTCAATATTTCTTGGTGATCGGCAGATTTCACGATATCGCGCAATGACTCCGCTAAAGGAGTGCCTCCCGGCTCTCGAGTATTAATAAAATCAATACCATGCTCGGTGAGTATTTTTTTAACCACTGAAATAGCTGAAGATTTTCCTGCCCCTTCAATACCTTCAATGACGATAAATTGACCTTTATTCATTTTTTACTTCTTATGCAATTTTTAGTTCAACTGATATTTTTTTACTGCCGCATTATGATCTTTTAAATTAGTTGAAAAGATATGCTGACCTTTGCCATTACTGACAAAATATAAATAATCTGTTGTTAATGGGTTTAACGCGGCATGTATGGCACTTTTACCAGGCATAGCGATAGGTGTAGGTGGCAAACCATTAATTCGGTAAGTATTATACGGTGTTTTCTCGCGCAAGTGACGATATTTGATGTCTCCTTGGTAACGTTCACCTAAACCGTAAATAACGGTTGGGTCAGTTTGCAGGCGCATCTTTTTGTTTAAACGGTTAAAAAATACCGATGAAATAATGCCATGCTCGGCATTTTTGCCACTTTCTTTCTCAATTATCGATGCCATGATCAACGCTTGATACTTATTTTTATAAGGTAAAGGTTCGGCGCGATTTTGCCACGCTAGATTTAATTCAACGGACATTTGTTGTTGAGCACGTTTTAACAGTTCTATATCGGTAGTACCGGCAGTAAACGCGTAAGTTTCTGGGTAGAACAGCCCTTCGGGATTAACGTGTTCAATATTGAGTTTACTCGCGATATCAGCCACCGAAGTTTGCTGAAGCGTATGCACTAGGTTATCCGTTTCACTCAACTGCACTAACCACTCCTTAAAGGTTGTTCCTTCAATAAAAGTCACGGTAAATTGATGCTCTTTACCGGCAACTAATTGCGCCAACAAAACCTCGCCAGAAACGTCTTTATTAATTTGATAAGTGCCCGCTTTTATATTCGCATACTCGGGCTTAAGTCGAACATAATTACGCATCCAAAAGCGCGTATTGAGCCAGCCATTTTTGATCAGTTGTTCTGAAAATCGACTAAACGAGGTACCGTCTTTAATGGTTAATAGTTGGGTGGATGAAATATTGAGCGGCTGTTTCATTTGATAAAAGGTATAGGCAACTAAAGAGGCGCTTAACATCACCACCGTGAAAAACGACACAGCAAATATTATCTTAATTTTTTTCATTTTTAGCAAATATCCTCAATAAACTTAGCCATATCACGACAAGGCATTAATGCTAATTTTTGATGTTGAAATTGTCTAACCGGCATAATACCCATAACACTGTTGCAAATAAACATCGCTTGGATATTAACAAGCGCAGCAAGTTTTACGTTAACGATCTCAATTTTACAATAATTACCCGTAGTCTGTAAGATATGATTACGCATTAACCCTTCGACACCTGACTCTTTTAGTTCTGGTGTGTACCAAACATTATTTTTCAGCCAAAAGACATTCGCCGCACTTGCTTCAACAATATTATCAAAATAATTTAGTACTAATAAATCATCTTCTGCTCGGTTATCGACTTCCTGGCGAACAAGCACCTGCTCAAGACGATTAAGGTGTTTTATCCCTGAGAGTAAAGGGCTAATACCTAACTTCAATGAAGATACGCCCAAATGAAGACCTTGTTGTTGCATGTTTGCATAATGTTCAGGAAAAGGGTGAAAAGTAATAATAACGTTACTTGTTTGGCAGCCTTGTCGAGAATATCCTCGCCCACCATCACCTGCCGTTATAATCACTTTTGCTACAGACAAAGTATAACGCTCTGCTACAGCCATTAATTCAATAATGACTTTATTCATATCTGGCAAGGGAATATTGAGCGTTTTACAGCTCATGGTTAATCGTTCAATGTGAGACGCTAATCGTTCAACTTTACCATCAAGCACTTTCGCAGTAGTAAAAACGCCGTCACCATAAGCTAAGCCGCGATTATTGATTGAAAGGTGTTGCTCTACTTGACCATTAACACTTTGATAATACATATTGGGTTTCATTAGAAATAGAAAAGCCTGAATACTGATGACTAGTATTCAGGCTTAAACAATTAACTGCAAGGTTTAGTTGATGATATTTCTCGGTTATTGCGCTTAAACTTTTTTAAAGATTAATGAACCGTTCGTACCACCAAAGCCAAAAGAATTACATAAAGCATATTCTAAATTGGCGTCACGTGCCGTATGAGCAATATAATCTAAATCACAACCTTCGCTGGGATTATCTAAATTTATTGTTGGTGGTACCACATTATTCATTAAGGCTTGCACCGTAAAAATAGTTTCAACCGCACCTGCTGCGCCCAACAAATGACCCGTCATTGACTTTGTAGAACCCATCATAAGTTTATAAGCATTGTCGCCAAATACCGATTTTACTGCGTTGGTTTCGGCAATATCACCTGCGGGTGTTGATGTACCATGAGCATTAATATAACCAATTTTACTTTGGTCAACTTTTGCATCATTAATTGCATTAATCATCGCGCGCGCGCCACCTTCGCCATTGGCAGGTGGCGAGGTCATATGGTAAGCATCTGCACTCATACCAAAGCCAACCAGCTCAGCATAAATTTTTGCACCACGCGCTTTTGCATGTTCAAATTCTTCAAGCACTAAAACACCTGCGCCATCACCTAGTACAAAACCGTCGCGGTCTTTGTCCCAAGGACGTGAAGCTTGCTCTGGTGCATCATTACGCGTTGATAACGCTCGTGCAGCACCAAAACCGCCAATACCCGTTCGTGTTGAAGCTTTCTCAGCTCCACCGGCTAACATAGCGTCAGCATCGCCATAAGATATCATACGAGCCGCATGACCAATATTATGCACACCACTTGTACAAGCCGTTGCAATAGAAATGTTAGGACCTCTTAAGCCGTGCATCATCGACAAGTGACCAGAAATCATATTTATAATGGTGGAAGGCACAAAAAATGGTGATAACTTGCGAGGACCTGCATTAAGCATTTTCTCAACGTTTTCTTCAATTAATCCTAGGCCGCCAATACCAGCACCAACAGCAACACCAACTCTGTGGGTGTTTACATCATCAATTTCAAGACCTGAGTCTTTAAAAGCCTGTATACCTGCGGCAACACCATATTGAATAAAAAGATCCATTTTCTTGGCTTCTTTTCGTGCAATATAATCTTCTGCATTAAAGTTTTTAATTAAACCTGCAAACTTGGTGGTGTATACAGAGGTATCAAAATGTTCAATATTACTAATGCCACTTTTACCCAGCAGTAAATTTTGCCAAGTAGATTCAGGACAGTTGCCCAAAGGGCTTAACATACCAAGACCGGTAACAACAACGCGTCTCATGACTATGTGCCTCCGCTAAGAGTTTATAAGGAAAAGAAATCGTTATATTCTCATGTTGAGAAAATAACAATATATACCCGATCCACTTCAAGATGCAGTTTCAGAATTAAGCTAGGAAGTCAGACAAGGCGCGATACGAGGGCAGTAGTTATTCCCTTACCAAGTATTGTAACGATGAGCTCGCTTTATAGCTTATCTGCAACGTTATTGATTTCAACAATAGAATAACTATTCTCTTCAATCAATGTTTTGGCCATACGGATATAAGTACTTAAGTTATGTGTGGAACAATAACCTGTGTCGCTTACTCTTTATCGACTGCTGAAACCTGCATCTTGAAGTGGTACGAGTATGAATCGTAGATAAAAAAACAGGCGGTAAAAACCGCCTGAATGTGTACTTTAAATTCTCATTTAAAAGCCTGGCTTGAAAACCAGTAACTAAAAACTAATAATTAACGTTGTAATTATTGGTTAGCAGTAACGTAATCAACAGCTGCTTGTACAGTTGTGATTTTTTCAGCTTCTTCATCTGGAATTTCAGTATCAAATTCTTCTTCTAACGCCATGACTAATTCAACAGTGTCTAAAGAGTCAGCACCTAGGTCGTCAACAAAAGAAGAGCTAATTTTAACTTCTTCTTCACTTACACCTAATTGTTCAACTGTAATTTTTCTTACGCGTTCTTCAATAGTACTCATTTTTTTTCCTTTCTAGAAAATATAATTTTTCGTAATTGTGTGTAGTTTATTCGTCAACAGCCTAGCTTGCAAGCTTCTAATTTTAATTTTCGTCTGGTCTAACCTGTTGACTGCTCTAAATTTGTTCAATTTGTTGGTTCAATAATATTAAGCCAACTAATTAAACCATATACATACCGCCGTTTACATGCAATGTTTCGCCAGTAATATATGCTGCACCATCGGAAGCTAGAAAAACAACTGCGTTAGCAATTTCTTCTGGCTTACCTAAGCGATTTGCCGGTACTTGAGAAAAAATACCTTCTTTTTGCTCATCTGTTAAGGTTTGTGTCATATCGGTATCGATAAATCCCGGCGACACAGTATTAACAGTTATGCCACGAGATGCAACCTCACGCGCTAATGATTTTGTAAAACCAATCAATCCAGCTTTTGCGGTTGCATAGTTTACTTGCCCTGCATTGCCCATAGTGCCAACTACTGAGCCAATATTAATAATGCGACCATTGCGTTTTTTCATCATAGCGCGAATAACCGCTTTACTGATTTTAAACACAGATGAAAGATTAGTATCAATAATATCTTGCCATTCATCATCTTTCATTCGCATAAATAAATTGTCACGCGTAATACCCGCATTATTGACTAATATATCAATGCCACCATGATTCTCTTTGATCGCTACAAACATAGCGGCAATAGAATCATTGTCAGTAACGTTAAGCACTAAACCATGGCCTTCGCCTAGATATTCACTAATGTTATCAGCGCCATGTGCAGATGTTGCTGTACCTAATACCGTTGCACCTAAAGCTTTAAATTGGCTTGCAATGGCTTTGCCAATACCGCGACTTGCGCCAGTAACTAAGACGACTTTTCCTTCAAAAGAAAACATAATTTACCCTATTTAATTGTTTCTAATGCTTTAGTTAATGATGCTTGATCATTAACTGAAACACTGGTGATTGTTTTGTCGATACGTTTAATTAACCCTACTAATACTTTACCTGGGCCAGCTTCTACGACGAGTGAAACACCGTTTTTTGCGAGTAGCTCTATCGTTTCTGTCCAACGTACTGGACTGTACAATTGCTTTATCAAGGCTAATTTTATTGCTTCAACATCTGTTTCTGCAACAACATCAACATTATTTACCACGGGAATTTCTGGTGTATTAAAAGTGATATTATTAAATGCTTCCGCGAGCTTGTCAGCGGCATCTTTCATCAATGCGCAATGCGATGGCACGCTTACCGGTAAAGGTAGCACGCGTTTTGCGCCCGCTTCTTTACATAAGACACCGGCACGTTCTACCGCAGCTTTATGACCGGCAATAACGACTTGTCCTGGCGAGTTAAAATTAACAGCCGCAACCACCTCGTTATCTTGTGCTTTTTCACAGGCATCAATAATCGCTTGATCATCTAGACCAATAATAGCAGCCATAGCGCCAACGCCCTCAGGTACAGAGGCCTGCATAAATTCGCCACGTTTTTCAACTAACTTTACACCTTCTGTTAAAGAGATAACACCCGCACAAACTAATGCCGAATATTCCCCTAAACTGTGACCCGCTAACATTGCCGGTTTACAATCAGACTGTGATGACCATAAACGCCATAATGCAACACTGGCGGTTAATAGTGCCGGTTGGGTAAAGTTTGTTTGATTGAGCTTTTCTACGGGACCCTGCGCAACTAATTGCCAAAGGTTATAACCTAAAGCAGCAGACGCTTCTGAAAAAGTATTTTGTACGACTTCATTGTCAGCAAAATCAGCTAACATACCGACAGTTTGTGAACCTTGACCGGGAAAAACAAACGCTAAATTATTTTGCATTTTATTACCTAATGTTTATTTGTGTTTTAATTAAAGGTGTATTGATAATACTTAATGGATTATTTTCTTGATAAAAAGATAATGCTTTAAATACGCTTTATGTTAACTCAATACTAATAATTTATTTGCGACCACAAGCAAAACCATTTTCAAGTTTGTCTTTTATTTTTTCTGGCACTTGACGTTCAATTTCTTTTATCGCCTCTAATATCGCCATATAAAAAGCTTTTGAACTGGCATCACCGTGACTCTTGACCACAATACCGCGTAATCCTATCAGACTTGCGCCGTTATACTGGTCGGGGTTCAGGGGTTTAAAGAGTTTTTTTAACGTTGAGGACAATAAACGTCCAACAATTCGGGTAAAAAGGTTGCGAGACAACACAGTATTCATTTTTTGGTAGACTAAACGAGCAACACCTTCACAGGTTTTCAGCGCAACATTACCGACAAAGCCATCACAAACAATCACATCTGCTTTGTTGGTGAAAATATCATTACCTTCGACAAAGCCGATATAATTAATATCACTGTTTTGCGCTAATTTTGCTGCGGTTTGTTTTATATGGTCACTGCCCTTCATTTCTTCTTCACCCATATTCAACAAAGCTATACGTGGCGACTTAATCCCATCGACCTGCTCTGCCATAACAGAGCCCATAACAGCAAACTGGTACAAAACATTAGAGTCACAAAAAACATTTGCACCTAAGTCGAGCATAAAAACATGTTTGTTTTCATCATGGGTAGGAAGAGAAGAAATTAATGCTGGACGTTCAACACCAACAAGTGTTTTCAAAACGAAATGGGCCATTGAAAAAAGTGCACCGGTATTGCCAGCACTTACACAGGCTTGTGCTTTGTTTTCATGAACAAGGTCAAGTGACTTTCGCATTGAAGAATTTTTTTTGTTACGCAAGGCAACAATAGGTTTATCGTCCATAGCCACTATTTGAGTGGTTGGAAAGATGGTTAGTTGGGGGTGGTTAGCACACTGACGTTTAGATAATTCAGCGTTAATAATATCGACATCACCGCAAAGAATGAGATGAAGTTCTGGAATGTTTTTCACTGCTAAGATGGCAGCAGGAATTGTTATAAGGGGGCCTTTATCGCCCCCCATAACATCTAACGCTATGGTTAGACTTTTCAAAGCAATCAGCTTACTTGTTGATTACTTGAACACCTTTGTAAAAGCCATCAGCTGTTACATGATGACGACGGTGTGTTTCACCAGATACTGGATCTACTGATAAGTTTTCTGTTGTTACTGCGTCATGTGAACGGCGCATGCCACGTCTTGAACGAGACTTTTTGCTCTTTTGAACTGCCATTAGCTACTCCTAAAAATCGGTTAATCGTTATTAATTAAATAAGTTGTTTATTTAAATTTCTGTAATATATCAAATGGGTTTGGTTTTTCCAGCTCTTCAGGCAATTCGCCCCATACACTGTCAACTGATGCCTGACACTGACTGGGCTCATGCATTGCAATTAACGGAATTGCGAGTAATAACTCTTCTTCCACTAATTCTAGCAGGTTAACTTCACCATTTTCATCTAATTCTATTGCGTCATAATATGACGGCAATGCTTCAGCGGCTTCATCATCTTTAGCAGGACTTAGAGTAAACTCTACATCCAAATCTATTATCAATGGTTCAGTACAACGCTGACAAGTTAATGCTACTGATACGGATCCTGTTCCTGATATGACATTCAAGCCGAGATCGTCCACATCAAAATTAACATTAACCTGCATCTGCTCATTGCATGGAGTACACACTTCAAGCAATCTATTCATCCCCGACACTTCAAAGAAGCCGTCACACACCAACCTGCGTTGGGCGCTCTTTCGGGGGTTTATCATTATCGGGAGTTTAAGATTTTGCATAAGGCGCGCATATTAATGTGCTTGCCCCCTGCTGTCAAAAGAAAAATAACAATTTTTGTTTAAAAATTAAAGAAAGCCCACATATTATTGTATAACTGTTTATATTTTGAGTAATTCCTGTGAAAACTTTAGTTTTAGCTTCTACATCGCCTTTTCGAAAAATTATTTTAGAAAAGTTAAATTTAGCTTTTGATTGTGCAAAACCTAATGTCGATGAAACACCATTAATTAACGAAACAGCCATTGAACTTGTCGAACGTTTAGCCGTAGAAAAAGCCAAGGCTGTTGCCAGTCAATTTCCGAATGCGCTGATTATTGGTTCAGATCAAGTGGCTTTGTCTGCAGGAAAGATATTAGGTAAACCGCATAATTTTGAAAATGGCTTTAAACAACTGAGCAGCTTTAGCGGCAAAGCGGTAGAGTTTCATACGGGTTTATGTGTGTTCGACAGTTCAACAGGAAAAAGCCTCTCGTTGGTTGATTTATTCACCGTACACTTTAAAGAACTTTCTGCACAAGAAATTACTGCCTATTTGCATGCCGAAGAGCCTTATAACTGCGCAGGGAGTTTTAAAAGTGAAGGACTAGGTATTTGCTTATTTGAAAAGCTTGAGGGGGATGATCCTAATACCCTAATAGGTTTACCGTTAATTAGACTGATTAGTTTACTTAAAGCGCAGGGGTTAGATGTGTTACAAGAGCAACGAAAACAGCAATAGTACCCGTCGTTTAATCGGTGTGTATAATAGCCGAGTTAACTGAGCTTAGTTGTTGGGAGCAACGTTTGCTATTTGACTAAGCAATCAAATAGCAAACAGTTAATGACAATAGCGACAGGTGTTACCCCTTAACCGCCCTATTTAACAATAATTGATGTAGTTCAGCCAATGAGCCAACAATCGCTTTTGGTTGATACTTTGACAGCACGTCTTCATCATGGACACCATAAGTTACCCCAATACTATCGACCCCTGCTCTTTGCGCCATTTCAAGGTCAAAAGAAGTATCACCTATCATCACCGCTTGATGCTTTTCAATCTTTAATTCTTTTAACAAACTATTGATCATATCTGGATCAGGTTTAGAAATACTTTCATCGGCACATCGAGAGGCATGGAAAAAGTGTTCGGTATCACTCGTTAACCAAACACGTTGTAAACCTGCTCGCGCTTTTCCTGTCGCAACAGCTAAAAACTTATCTTCATTTTTTAAATTAACTAATAATTCAAGCGCATGATCAAATAAAGGGGTTGGCGTGGTATTTACTTCAACATATTGATGCTTATATTGTGCCGTTAATAATTGTACCTGCTCTTCATTAGCCTCAGGAAATAACGTTGCAATTGCTTTAGGTAAACTTAAGCCGATAATTTGTTTCGCTTGATGATAACCAGGTGGTACAAGTGATAATGCAACAGCTGTGGCTTGCATTGAGAAAACAATACGATCGACAGAGTCCATTAATGTGCCGTCCCAGTCAAAAATCACTAATTTATAGTTGTGCATATTTTCTCTTTTAGTCATTTAATAATTAAGGTCTATTTGCTAAGAAGTGTTTAGGTTTATAAGGAAGATAATGGCGTGAAGCTAAATTTACTTTAGTATCACGCCAGAGGAATTACTTTAGTTTTGTTAGTAAATTTTGTAAAGAATGCTCTAACGGTGCTTCTATTTTAATTCTTTCATCGGTACTTGGATGAGTAAATTCGATACTAGCCGCATGTAAAAATAAGCGCTTAAGTCCTAGTTTTCTCATATCTTCGTCAAAGTTTTCATAGCCATATTTTGAATCACAAGCGATAGGGTGACCTTTAATTTGACAATGCACACGAATTTGATGAGTACGACCCGTAACCGGAAAGGCGCGAATGAGTGTGGCATTTTCAAAGTTTTTTAACACTTTAAAACGCGTTTCTGATTCTTTACCATTAATGTTATCGACAACAACGACACGTTCACCCGATTTTAAATCATTCTTTTTCAAGCCTTCCGTTACACGGGTTAATTTAGTCGACCATTGTCCCTTAACTAAGGCATGATAAAATTTCTGCACCGTTTTATTACGCAACTGTTCATGTAAGTGACGTAAAGCTGAACGTTTTTTAGCAATAACTAAACAGCCTGAAGTATCTCTATCGAGTCGATGAACAAGTTCAAGCATTCTTGCGTCGGGGCGTAAAGCTCGCATGGCTTCAATTAAACCAAAACTTAAACCACTACCACCATGAACTGCCATGCCGGAAGGTTTGTTAATAACAATTAAACGGTCATCTTCGAACAATATTTGTTTTTCTAAATTAGCGACAATATTTAATTTAGTAGACACTTCATTAGTATTTTCAGAAATACGAATGGGCGCAACACGAATCAGATCCTCATCTTGTATTTTGTATTCTGGTTTAGTCCGTTTTTTATTAGCCCTTATCTCGCCTTTTCTTAATAGGCGATAAATCATGCTTTTCGGCACACCTTTTAAGGTTTTTAATAAAAAGTTATCTATTCTTTGACCAGCGTCTTCGCTATCGATTGTATAAAATCGAACTTGGGGTTTTGTATTTTCATTCATAAAAGCGAGTTTAACATATATATTTTCATTTTAGCGTAATTAACTCAGCGATTTAATTGCCTTTTGCCTCAAATAAGTGGGATAATCTTGGCGTTATTGTTTATTTAAGACAATAAGGTAAAAAATAGAAGCTTTTAGCGAAACGTAAGAGGCAAAATGCGGCCACATTAATGTGCGTTATCACGATAAATTATTATCGACGACACATTAACCGAACGGCCTATTGCAAGAATTGACCTGAATAACAAGTCAAAAAACGGCATAAACATTTTAGTCCCGCGCAACGAAAGCTATTTTGTAATGATATAAACCAAATTAGATAAATTTCCATCGAGCAACAAACCGAATAGTAAGCCAAAACGCCGAATTTCAAACTGCTCAACAAATATCAATTTGATAATATCGAGCACAGCACAATTTGCTGCGCGCATGAAGAAACAATTTTTCTTGGGTGAATATCACCTGAGAGTACAATCAGATTAAATAACAGCTTACAGCGCACTATGGCGCTGTAATATGACACCCGAGAGGCTGACAAATTGCTGTTACCATAGCGATAAATTGCTTTGTGTTCGAAGCTTATAGTGTTGTGACTAAAATGAGTCACTAAAACTATGAAACGTATGTTAATTAACGCTACACAATCGGAAGAGTTACGTGTAGCACTTGTCGATGGTCAACAACTTTATGATTTAGATATCGAAAGTCCTGGTCATCAACAAAAGAAATCAAATATTTATAAAGCAAAAATCACGCGTATAGAGCCGTCTCTAGAAGCTGCATTTGTTGACTATGGCGCGGAACGTCATGGTTTCCTACCGATGAAAGAAATCGCACGCGAATATTTCCCTAAAGGTTATACCTTTCAGGGTCGTCCAAATATCAAAGAAGTCTTGCGCGAAGGCCAAGAAGTTATAGTTCAAATTGATAAAGAAGAACGCGGCCAGAAAGGCGCAGCGTTAACGACTTTCATCAGTTTAGCCGGTAGTTACTTGGTATTAATGCCAAATAATCCTCGTGCTGGTGGTATTTCTCGTCGCATTGAAGGCGATGAACGCACAGATTTAAAAACCTCTTTAAACAAATTAGAATTACCTAAAGGCATGGGCTTAATTGTTCGCACTGCTGGTGTTGGTAAAGACTATGAAGAATTAGACTGGGATTTAAACGTTCTTTTACACCATTGGAAAGCCATTTCAGAAGCGGCAGAAACTAAACCTGCTCCCTTCCTAATTCACCAAGAAACTAACGTTATCCTTCGTGCTATTCGTGACTATTTACGCCGCGATATCGGTGAAGTATTAATTGATCGCCCGAAAACATTCGAAAGTGTTAAAAAACATATAGAAGTGGTTCGTCCTGATTTCTTAAGTAAAATAAAACTCTACACGAACGATGTTCCCCTATTTACCCATTACCAAATTGAAACACAAATCGAATCTGCGTTTCAGCGTGAAGTAAGACTTCCTTCTGGTGGCTCAATTGTTATTGACCCAACTGAAGCGATGACATCAATCGATGTTAACTCTGCCCGCGCAACTAAAGGTAGTGATATAGAAGAGACCGCATTTAACACTAACTTAGAAGCTGCTGAAGAAGTTGCTCGTCAATTACGTTTACGTGATTTGGGTGGTTTAGTGGTTATTGATTTTATTGACATGACACCTGTGCGTCATCAACGTGAAGTTGAAAATCGCATGCGTGATGCTGTAAAACAAGATAGAGCTCGTATTCAATTAGGTCGAATTTCTCGTTTTGGTTTATTAGAAATGTCGCGTCAACGTTTACGCCCTTCTATCGGTGAAACTAGCCAAGGCGTTTGTCCTCGTTGTAATGGTACTGGACACGTACGTAGTGTTGAATCATTAGCCTTGTCTATTTTGCGTTTAATGGAAGAAGAAGCCATTAAAGAAAATACGCAACATGTACAAGCTCAAGTACCTGTACCTGTAGCGACTTATCTTTTGAATGAAAAGCGTCGTTCAGTATTTCATATCGAAAAACATCACGGCGTTAATATTCTTATTATTCCTAATCCTCATATGGACACACCACAATATGAAGTCATTAGAGTAAGAACCGACGAGAGTGTTGAAGAAGCAAGCTACGAAAGAACCATTACTGAAGCTTCAGTTGAAGAAGCTGTAATGCCTAAATTCGATAAGCAAGCCGCTAAACGTGACGAGCCAGCCTTACAAGGCATGTCTTCACCTAAGCAATCAGCACCGTTAACCGCCGTAAAACCTGTAGCGCCTGTAGCTCCAGTAAAAGCATCTGCGGGCTTATTTGATGGTTTAATTAAGTGGGGTAAATCACTCTTCGCTGCTGAAGAGGAAGTTGCACCTAAAGTTGTTGAACCTGCAAAGAAACCTGAAAGCAACAACAGTGAACGTCGTCCGCAACGTGGTCGTCAAGGTCAACGTCGTAACAATAATAATCGTAACGAAAACCGCAACGATAACAGAAATGTTAATCGTAACGACAAACGTAATGATACTCAAAATGAAGACCGTGCTGATATCAAGCCAGTCATTAATGACAATAAAGACAACATTAATGACAATAAAGATAACAAGCCGAATAAACAGCCTCGTAAAGCGCCAGTAGAGCGTAATACTAAGCCTAAAGAAGAAAAAACTACAGTACGTCGTCAACGTCGTAACAACAGTAAAAAAGTACGTATTGTTGATGAAAACTCAACGGTTGTTAATAACGCTGCGTTAAGCAAAATAGCCGCAGAAGAAAAGGCTCAAGTAGTCGCGACTATCGATGAAGCGTTAACCGTTGAAACTGTAGTTACACAAGCCGATGCAACACAGCCAGAGCTTAGTGAGACTAAAACTAGTGATGAACAGCGTCCTAGAAACCGTCGTTCGCCTAGGCATTTACGCTCTAATGGGCAACGTCGTCGTCAACCTGCTGAAAATCAGGCAGTTGATGTTAACGCAGCAGCAGTAACAACTGAAGTTAGTGAAGACCCTGTTGAAGCAAGATATCCTGAAACGCCAGTAGTTGAAGCACCAGTAGTTCAAACACCTGTTGCTGAAACACCTGTTGTTGAAACGCCTGTTGCTGAAACACCTGTTGTTGAAGCGCCTGTTGTTGAAGCGCCTGTTGCTGAAGCACCTGTTGTTGAAACGCCTGTTGTTGAAGCGCCTGTTGTTGAAGCGCCTGTTGCTGAAGCACCTGTTGTTGAAACACCTGTTGTTGAAACGCCTGTTGTTGAAACGCCTGTTGTTGAAACGCCTGTTGTTGAAGCACCTGTTGTTGAAGCGCCTGTTGTTGAAGCACCTGTTGTTGAAACGCCTGTTGTTGAAGCGCCTGTTGTTGAAGCGCCTGTTGTTGAAGCACCTGTTGTTGAAACGCCTGTTGTTGAAGCGCCTGTTGTTGAAACCACGGTAGTTACAACACCGGTAGTTGAAACAACGATCGTTGAAACGACCACGGTTGATACACCGGCAGATGAAAAGCCAGCAGTTGAAACAACGGTTGTAGAAACAACGACGGTTGAGACAACAGTCGTTGAGACAACGACTGTTGAAACAAGCAAAGCAGAAGTTCAACAAGATTTACCTTTTGACGAACCTCAAGTTGCAGAGCAAGAAGTTGAAAAACCAAAGCGCGTTATTTCAAGAAAACCAAGCCCTAAAGTAAGCTCAAAAGCAGGGAAAGTTTCTAGTAAAGGTAGTAAGCCAGGTAAATCATCTGCGCCAATGACTAAAACAGAATCAATTACCACCATGAATGAAGTTCCTACGGACTTCGTTGCTAGTGAAGATCGTGTCAAGCATGCTTCATCGGGTAAAATGGCAAGAGTATCTAACGCAGTAAGTCGTAGTGGTGCAGGTCCAACTAAACCATAGACCTATATAGCGTATATATTTACCACTAGGTAAAACTAAAAAAACCAGTCACTAGACTGGTTTTTTATTGTCTACGATAGAGCAAAACACCCTTTATAAAGCGATAAAGGGTCGTTTATCGAGAGAGAAACATCTTAGGGAGATTTAAATTGACCTTAATTGAGATGTTTACAGCGATTATAAAATTTTAAATATCATCAAACATCACATAGTTAGCGCTAATGTACCTCTTACTTATAAAACAAGGTTGCAAACAAAGGGTTTTAATTCCTAAAACATATAACCCTTACGCTGAGATACTCTAAACTTAAACTGAGCTTAATGCGGTAAGATCATCGTGTGATAGTCAAGCTTCCCCTTAATCAACGTTAGAATGGCTTATGAATAAAGGAGCATAAAGTTATTTAAGTTTCAGAGGTAATGTATATGAGTGTTATTTGGAAGAATCATGCAAGTCGACTGGTGGAATTCGTTAATAATAATAACGAAGTTCAAGCACATCTTTATCTTGAACAGCTAATGCTGTTTCCTTTAGATATTCAAGATAAGATAATTAATGACATTAGCCACTTGCCATATTGTAATTGTGAGTCTGTCTCAAACATCATCAGCCAATATATGATGTTTGAGCTTAAGTGATGAAAAATCTATTTAACGAGATAGCTGCTGTTCTCTTAATTTTGCCACTTCATCACGTAAATTAGCAGCTTGTTCAAACTCTAGATTTTGAGCATGGTTAAGCATTTCACTTTCAAGCTGCTTAATTTTTTTATCAATATCTTTAATAGAGAGTATTTTATAATCTGAAGCTTGCTCGGCTACATTTAATAAGGTGTTACTTGATGATACCGTACCATTATGAAGTGCATCACTAATTTTGCTAATAACTCCCCGAGGCGTAATATTATTGTCAAGGTTGTATTGATGTTGCATCTCACGTCTTCGTTCAGTTTCATCAATCGCTTTTTTCATAGAGCCGGTGATCTTCCCCGCATATAAAATAGCCCGACCATTAATATTACGGGCAGCACGTCCAATCGTTTGAATAAGTGAACGCTCTGAGCGTAAAAACCCCTCTTTATCTGCATCTAATATCGCCACTAAGGAGACTTCTGGCATATCTAAACCTTCACGTAACAAGTTAATACCAACGAGCACATCAAACTTACCTAGACGAAAGTCACGAATAATTTCAACACGCTCTACGGTATCAATGTCAGAATGTAAATAACGGGCTTTGACATTATGTTCATCTAAGTAATCAGTAAGATCTTCTGCCATTCGCTTGGTTAGCGTGGTCGCTAAAACACGCTCTTGTATCACAACACGTTTTCGAATTTCTGATAATAAGTCATCAACTTGTGTTTCGACGGGACGAACTTCGATGATAGGATCAAGCAAGCCCGTTGGACGCACTAATTGCTGAGCAATTTCATTGCCTGACTTTTCAATCTCGTAATTACTCGGTGTCGCTGAAACATAAATAGTTTGTGGCGCTAACGCTTCAAATTCATCAAACTTCATCGGACGGTTATCCAATGCAGATGGCAAACGAAAGCCATAGTTCACTAAGTTTTCTTTACGAGATCGATCGCCTTTATACATAGCACCTATTTGCGGCACGGTGACATGCGATTCATCAATAATTAATAAACCATCGTCAGGTAAATAATCAAATAAAGTCGGAGGTGCTTCCCCTTCTCCACGCCCTGATAAGTAACGAGAATAATTTTCAATACCCGAGCAGTACCCCAGCTCTGTCATCATTTCAATATCGAATTGTGTACGTTGCACGATACGTTGCTCTTCAATTAAACGATTATTATCCTTTAAGAAAGTTGCTCGCTCTTTTAACTCGATTTTTATTTTATCTATTGCTGATAAAATTTTATCTCTTGGGGTAGCGTAATGTGTTTTAGGGTATACGGTTACTCGATCTAGCGTGCGGTCAACTTGTCCAGTCAGCGGATCGAACATCGACAAGCGTTCTATTTCTTCATCGAACAATTCAACACGTAACGCCAAACGATCTGATTCAGCAGGAAATATGTCAATAACATCACCGCGCACCCGATAAGTTGCTCGTTGAAAAGCGACATCGTTACGCTTGTACTGTAATTCAGCTAAGCGTCGTAAAATATCGCGCTGGTTAATAATATCGCCAACACTAATGTGTAGCATCATTTTTAAATACGAGTCGGGATCACCCAAACCATAAATAGCAGACACTGAAGCGATAATGATAACATCTCTACGCTCTAGCAAGGCCTTGGTAGCCGACAAGCGCATTTGTTCGATATGTTCGTTTACAGAGGCGTCCTTCTCTATAAAAGTATCTGTTGTTGGCACGTAAGCTTCTGGTTGATAATAATCATAATAAGAAACAAAGTATTCGACCGCATTATTTGGAAAGAACTCTTTCATCTCACTATAAAGTTGTGCAGCAAGGGTTTTATTGGGAGCAATCATCATTGTTGGACGATTTAAGGTTGCAACAACATTGGCAATAGTAAAGGTTTTTCCTGAGCCAGTAACACCTAATAGCGTTTGATGCGCTAAGCCATCTCCAATACCATCAACTAACTGTTTAATCGCTGCTGGTTGGTCACCATTAGGGGTGTAATCTGACTTTAAATCCATTGATTTCATTAAGAAACATCCTTTGCTTGGGTAAGTTCATGCGGAAATTGTTTATCAAATAAACGGTATGAAATTATCGCCATAATAAAATTGCCAAAGACTCCACCAATGAAAAATCCTTCAAGACCATAATAAACACTGCCTAAATAGGCTAAAGGCACATAACAAACAAAAAGTCGGATAGCGCTAAGTACTAATGCGACTAAAGGCTTATGAAGTGCATTAAAAGAAGAATTAGTTAAAATAATGACGCCTTGAAAACCATAGCCTAAGGGAAGTATCCAAATAAAAAGTACAATAATATCTGCTACCGCTTGTTCTTTAGAAAAAACATCAGCGATAAATGGCGCAATTAACACCAATAGCAAATAAATAAGTAATTGTAATACCATGATAAAATTTATTGATGCTTTATAGCTTTTCTCAACCCTATGCATATTACCCGCACCAAAATTTTGGCTAATAAAAGGAGGTAAAGTCATCGACATAGCCAGCACAACTAAACAAGCTATAGATTCAATACGAGAGCCAACACCAAAGGCTGCAACAGCCGACTCACCATAATTTGCTACAATAGCGGTTAAAATAGCCGCGGCTATTGGCGTAAGCATATTAGCCCCCGCTGCGGGTAAACCGATATGTAAAATACCTCGACTCGACGCAATAAATGTTTTCAAAGGTAACAGCGTAGTGTGAATTAATTGTCGCTTGATACCGACAATATATAAAACCAGTAAAAGTCCAAAAACCCAAGAGATTAGCGTCGCAATAGCCGCACCTTGTATTCCCATGGCCGGTATAGGACCTAATCCAAAAATAAAAATAGGATCTAATATCGCATTAATTAAACCGGCACTGCCCATAATTATACTTGGCGTCTTGGTATCACCGGATGCTCTTAAAATAGCGTTACCTATCATAGGTCCAATCAAACAAATACTGCCAATAAACCAGATATCCATGTATTGATGAATAAGCGGTAATAAACTTTCACTCGCTCCCAGTAATAAAAAGGTTTCATCAATAAAATAATAACCAACACAAGATATAATACCGACAATTATTGCCGCTAAATATATCGCTGCTGTGCCTGAATTTTTTGCAGAGTCATCATTACCTTTACCTAAGGCTTTGGCAATAACGGCTGACGTGCCGATACCCAAACCTATGGTTAAACTGATCACGGTAAAGGTAATAGGAAAGGTAAAACTGATTGCTGCGAGAGGTTGTGTACCGAGTAAACCAACGAAAAAAGTATCAACCAAGTTAAAAGTCATTAACAAAACCATACCGTATATCATAGGTAT
This sequence comes from Colwellia sp. PAMC 20917, assembly GCF_001767295.1. GTDB lineage: Bacteria > Pseudomonadota > Gammaproteobacteria > Enterobacterales > Alteromonadaceae > Colwellia_A. The sequence continues at coordinate 4,055,069 of NZ_CP014944.1, read as the reverse complement.
CGTCATACGTTTAATGGTTTCTGCAACAGGGTCTTCGAGTAAATTGATTTTTTTCTTTTTATTTATTTCGGTCATTTAAAGGTAGCTTTTGCTTGTCTTTGCAGGAAAATAGCAAAGTATTGTAAAAGATAGTGATAAGACTCGCTATGTATATATTTTATTTCAACTTCATTTTAATTTTTTATATAAATTTAATGTTAAAAAGAAATAAATAATAACGTTAAAATATCTTTACTTTTGTATAACTCACTGCAATTGGGTATAAAAACTGACGTTGAACAAAAATCACACTAAGATAGTAAAGCAGTCAACAAAACAAGCTAAGCTATTGTTATTAAAATAAAAAGGCAAATCACCTTTATATAGCCATTTAGCTGTAACGTGCATTCTTCACCCAAGTTATACTTTTTTACACTTTAACTCACAAAGTTATCCACAGATTCAGTGGATAACTTTGTGTAATAGTAACTTATATAGCCCAAGTGTAAAAAAAGCACTGAACTTGAAGATAAAGCAGACTGAGTGTCGACAAAACAAGCAAACAAACAAAATAATGATTTATTTCTACATTTTCTGTTGACAGTTCCGTCACGGACATTTAATATCTCGCCCCGTTAGCCAAGACCCTTGGCAAACAAAACAATTCCTCAATAGCTCAGTTGGTAGAGCAACGGACTGTTAATCCGTTTGTCCCTGGTTCAAGTCCAGGTTGAGGAGCCAAATTAAGATAAGTGGCTTTGCATGTTAAAGCGGCTTTAGAAAAGAACAATTCCTCAATAGCTCAGTTGGTAGAGCAACGGACTGTTAATCCGTTTGTCCCTGGTTCAAGTCCAGGTTGAGGAGCCACATAAGATAAGCCTGCAATTATATGCAGGCTTTTTTTTATTTGAATGACTACTTCAATTAATTGACAGTAGTGAATAAAATTAGTCGCTTTTCATTATTAAAGGCAACTACATAAAGAACAATTCCTCAATAGCTCAGTTGGTAGAGCAACGGACTGTTAATCCGTTTGTCCCTGGTTCAAGTCCAGGTTGAGGAGCCACATAAGATAAGCCTGCAATTATATGCAGGCTTTTTTTTACGCTAAATTTAATGATCTGAGTAAGCTCAATAGCTCAGTTGGCAGAACAACGGACTGGGATTATATAAAGTCAGCGTTTGTCCCTGGTTCAAGTCCATAGCTAAAGAAAGAGCTAAGGAGCCACATAAGATAAGCCTGCAAATATATGCAGGATTTTTTTACGCTAAATTTAATGATCTGAGTAAGCTCAATAGCTCAGTTGGCAGAGCAACGGAATGTGCTTATATAAAGCTAGCGTTTCTCCCTGGTTCAAGTTCATAGCTAAAGAAAGAGTTAAAGAAAGAGCTGAGGATCCACATATGATAAGCCTGCAATTGTATGCCTGCAGGCTTTTTTTTACACTAAATTTAATACGTTAAATAGATTAATAGTGTTTTTGGCTATATTCATTGTCAGACAGCTAACAAGTTAACTTGTTAATCATCTAGACGGGCGATCAAGCTAGATGTATCCCAACGGCTGCCGCCTTTTTTCTGTACCTCTTCATAATAACCGTCTAATTGTTTAGTAATGGTTAAGTCAGCGCCGATCTTTTCTGCTTCACTGAACGCCATAGCTAAGTCTTTTCTCACCCAATCAACGGCAAAGCCAAAATCAAATTCTCTATCACACATCGTTTTACCACGATTATCCATTTGCCATGAACCTGCTGCACCTTTAGAAATAGTCTCTATTAGCTTATCAGTATCCAGACCTGCCTTCTGAGCAAAGTTAAGGCCCTCTGCTAAGCCTTGTACGGTGTTTACAAAACATATTTGATTAACCATCTTAGCTAACTGACCCGAGCCTACCTGCCCCATTAATTGACTAAAACGGGCATAAGCATCCATAACGGGTTTTACTTGTTCAAAAATAGTCAAGTCACCACCGGCCATAACCGTTAGTACGCCATTCTCTGCGCCTGCTTGACCACCGGATACGGGTGCATCGATAAAGTGCTTGTTTTCCAATTTTGCCAGAGCATCAAGATCTCTTGCCAGCTCTGCTGAAGCGGTAGTGTGATCGACCAAAATAGCGTCAACAGCTAAGCCAGCGAATATACCGTCATCCCCCAAAACAACTTGCCTAACATCATTGTCATTACCAACACAGGAAAAGACAATTTCGCAACCTTGGGCGGCTTCTCTTGGACTTTGAGCTAAACAGCCACCAAACTCTTTCACCCATTGTTCTGCTTTCGCAGTCGTACGGTTATAAACGCAAACGTCAAAGCCTGCCTTTTGTAAATGTCCGGCCATTGGATAGCCCATAACGCCTAAACCAACAAATGCTATTTTTTTCATATTATCTCCACGATAAATCAGCTCATAAAATCTATATTCTTCATTGATTAAATACTACGAAAAGTTGATAACAATTAATAGTAATCGTTTTATAAACATCATCTTTCTTTGTCATTAATACGATTCTAATTATTCATACTTTTTTGTAGATAACAAAAAAGCCGTCATCCTGAACTCGTTTCAGGATCTAGTCACTTAAATACTTAAATACTGAAATAAATTCAGCATGACGACCTTAGTGTCTGGTCACTGAGATGCTGAAATAAACTCAGTATGACGTCCTTAAGATCTGGTCACTTAGATGCTGAAATAAATTCAGTATGACAACCTTAATAGTGTGGTACTGCTTTTTTGTAGATAATAAAAACTCCGTCATCCTGAACTCGTTTCAGGATCTGGTTACGGAGGTACTTAGATACTGAAATACATTCAGTATGACAACCTTAGGATCGGGTCACTTAGATACTGAAACAAGTTCAGCATGACGACCTTCGGAACTGGTCACTTAGATTCTGAGGTTCTGAAACCAGTTCAGCATGACGACCTTAGGATCTTTTGATTTAGGTACTGAAATAACAGGGCTTAACATAAAAAAGCCCATTATTTTCATAATGGGCTTGGTCTCTTTCACTGGGTTTAATCTAGTTACGTATTAAATATATTCGACTGAAACAATCTCATATTCAACAACGCCACCAGGTATGGTGATTTCAACTTCAGAATCAACTTCTTTACCAATTAAACCACGGGCAATTGGTGAGTTTAATGAAATACGGCCGGTTTTAAAGTCGGCTTCATCATCGCCTACAATTTTATAAGTAACTTCAACTTCGGTTTCAATGTTTAATAAGGTAACTGTTGTACCAAAAAGCACTTTGCCATGATTGGGTATCTTAGTGATATCGATAACTTGAGCATTACACAGTCGACCTTCAATATCTTGAATTCGGCCTTCACAAAAGCCCTGCTCTTCTTTAGCCGCATGGTATTCTGCATTTTCTTTTAAATCACCATGTTCACGGGCAACAGCGATATCTTTAACAATACGTGGGCGTTTTTCTGTTTTTAAAACTCTAAGCTCTTCTTTCAGCTGTTCAGCACCAAGAAGTGTCATTGGATATTTTGTCATTTCTCTCTTCTTTTTAAATGATAAAGGTGGCTTACTTAAAAAGTATAACCACCCTTATATAACAATTTTTTATAAAGTATTTATCTCATAATAAATAAATGCCTTACATACTTCAATATTAATTACATTGCTTATGCAATTCTTGTATTGATGTTACCGTATTTCTATCATCAGCTGCATGAGATTGGCATGTTGCAAATGCTGCGTTCAAAGTAGTCGTGTATGCCACTTTATAGCGCAATGCTCCTCCACGCAAGACTTTAGAATCTTCAATCGCTTTTCGACCTTCTGTGGTGTTAATAATATAGCTATATTCACCATTTTTGATTCTATCAAGAATATGCGGACGGCCTTCTTGTACCTTATTAACTAAGCGACATGGAATATTAGCTTCACCTAGGATAATCGCTGTGCCATGAGTAGCATCGACGTCATAACCTAAAGCGACCAACTGTTTCGCTAAATCAACCACACGTACTTTATCACTGTTACGAACAGAGATTAACGCACGACCTGATTTAGGCACAGATACACCGGCACCTAAACAAGCTTTTGCGTATGCTTCTTCAAATGTCTTACCAACGCCCATCACTTCGCCCGTAGAGCGCATTTCAGGACCAACCAAAGGATCACTACCATGAAACTTGTTAAACGGAATAACCACTTCTTTCACTGAAAAGTATGGAGGAATAATTTCTTTCGTTATCCCTTGTTCTCTTAGTGACTTGCCTGCCATGACACGTGCGCCAATTTTAGCTAGTGGCACAGATGTCGCTTTAGAAACAAACGGTATGGTACGTGCAGCACGAGGGTTTACTTCAATAATGTAAACTTCGTTATCTTTAACCGCCATTTGTGTGTTCATTAAGCCAATAACGCCTAACTCAAATGCTAAGTCGGTAACCTGCTTGCGCATAACATCTTGGACTTCTTGGCTTAAACTATAAGCTGGCAATGAACATGCTGAGTCACCTGAGTGTACACCCGCTTGTTCAATGTGTTGCATAATACCGCCAACAACAACGTCAGTACCATCACAAACAACGTCGATATCGACTTCAATCGCATCATCAAGAAAATGGTCAAGCAAGACCGGTGAATCATTTGAAACACTAACAGCTTCAGTCATGTATCGACGTAAATCATCTAGGTCATAAACAATTTCCATCGCACGGCCACCTAAAACATAAGATGGACGAACAACTAATGGAAAGCCAATACCTTCAGCTTTCGCCATTGCTTCTTCTAATGACGTCACCGTCGCATTTTCTGGTTGTAATAAACCTAAGCGTTCAACGGCTTGTTGAAAACGCTCTCTATCTTCTGCTCTATCGATTGCATCAGGAGAGGTACCAATAATAGGCACTCCGGCTGCTTCTAAAGCACGCGCTAATTTAAGCGGTGTTTGACCACCGTATTGCACAATAACGCCTTTAGGTTTTTCGATACGAACAATTTCAAGAACATCTTCAAAAGTGATAGATTCAAAATATAAACGGTCTGATGTGTCGTAATCGGTTGAAACAGTTTCAGGATTACAATTGACCATGATAGTTTCATAACCGTCTTCGCGTAATGCTAATGCCGCATGTACACAACAGTAATCAAATTCAATACCTTGACCGATACGGTTTGGACCGCCACCTAAGATCATAATTGATTCTTTATCGGTTGGGTTTGCTTCACACTCTTCATCGTAGGTTGAATACATGTAAGCTGTATCTGAACTAAATTCAGCCGCACAGGTATCAACACGTTTGTATACCGGGAAAATATTAGCTTTATGGCGTTTTTTACGTACTTCAGCTTCGGCTATACCAATTAAATCGGCAAGGCGAGAATCAGCAAAACCTTTACGTTTAAGTTTACGTAAATAGTCGGCGGTTAATATTTTTAAGCCGCCGGCAGCAACTTTAGCTTCTTCTAAAACGATATCTTCGATTTGAATAAGGAACCAACGGTCAACCATAGTTAAGCGATAAATATCGTCAACTGATAAACCTAAGCGAAACGCATCAGCGATATACCAAATACGATCAGCGCCAGCTTCTTGAAGTTCGTGCATAATTTTAGTTTTAGCGCCCGGCTGAGTAACATCAACCATAGAGTCAAAACCATTTACGCCAACTTCTAAGCCACGTAACGCTTTTTGTAATGATTCTTGTTGGTTACGGCCAATGGCCATTACTTCGCCAACTGATTTCATTTGCGTGGTTAAACGGTCTTCACAGCCAGCAAATTTTTCAAAATTAAAACGTGGAATCTTAGTAACAACATAATCGATAGTCGGTTCAAATGATGCTGGAGTTGCGCCGCCGGTAATATCGTTAGTTAATTCGTCAAGCGTATAACCGACCGCTAATTTTGCAGCAATCTTAGCAATTGGGAAACCTGTTGCTTTTGAAGCAAGTGCTGATGAACGTGAAACACGTGGGTTCATCTCGATAATAACCATGCGGCCAGTGTTAGGACAAATACCAAACTGTACGTTGGACCCGCCTGTTTCTACGCCAATTTCACGTAAAACCGCAATCGATGCATTACGCATGATTTGGTATTCTTTATCAGTTAACGTCTGTGCTGGAGCAACCGTAATAGAATCACCGGTATGAATACCCATAGGATCAAAGTTTTCAATCGAACAAATAATAATACAGTTATCATTTTTGTCGCGAACCACTTCCATCTCATACTCTTTCCAACCAATTAATGATTCATCAATCAATAATTCAGAGGTTGGCGAGAGATCTAATCCCCGAGTACAAATTTCATGGAACTCTTCGCGGTTATAAGCGATACCACCACCCGTGCCTCCCATAGTAAATGAAGGTCGAATGATACAAGGAAAGCCTAAAATTTTACTAGCGGCGTGTGCTTCTTCAATCGTATGAACAATTTCAGCATTTGGTGTATCTAAGCCGATTGCTTTCATGGCTTTATCGAAACGAGAACGATCTTCAGCTTTATCAATCGCATCAGCTGTTGCGCCGATCATTTCAACATTAAATTCTTTTAATACGCCTTTTGCTTCAAGTTCTAAAGCACAGTTTAAAGCCGTTTGACCACCCATAGTCGGTAAAACCGCACAAGGACGTTCTTTTTCAATGATCTTACGTACAACTTCCCAGTGAATAGGCTCAATGTAAGTTGCATCGGCCATTTCAGGGTCTGTCATGATAGTTGCAGGGTTTGAGTTAACTAAAATAACTCGGTAGCCTTCTTCACGAAGTGCTTTACAGGCTTGTGCGCCTGAATAATCGAATTCACATGCTTGACCAATAACAATTGGGCCAGCGCCTAAGATCAAGATACTTTTTAAATCGGTACGTTTTGGCATTTTTCAGTTCTCTCTATATCTTGTTTAAGGGCTAAGCTTTGGCTTCGTTCATTAAATCGATAAAATGATCAAATAATGGTGCTGCATCTGCAGGACCAGGACTTGCTTCAGGATGACCTTGAAAACTAAATGCAGGCTTATCGGTGCGATGTACACCTTGAATTGATTGGTCAAATAATGACACATGCGTTACTTTCAAATTCGCGGGCATTTTATTTTCATCAATCGCAAAACCATGGTTCTGCGCAGTTATCATCACGACATTACGTTCAAAGTCTTTCACGGGGTGATTGCCACCGTGATGACCAAATTTCATTTTAATGGTACCCGCTCCACTGGCTAAGCCAAGAAGTTGATGACCTAAACAAATACCAAAGATTGGCGTTTGTGTTTCTAAAAATGATTGAATAGCAGAAATCGCATAGTCACAAGGCTCTGGATCGCCTGGGCCATTTGATAAGAATATGCCATCTGGATTCATTGCTAAAACATCAGCGGCTGGTGTTTGTGCTGGCACTACTGTTACCTTACAACCACGGTCTACTAACATGCGCAAAATATTGCGTTTGGCACCGAAATCGTAAGCAACCACATGAAACTTCGAGTTTTCAGGGGTAATATGACCTTTTCCTAATTCCCAGCTGCCTTCTGTCCATTGATATTGTTCTTTGGTTGAAACAACTTTGGCTAAATCCATGCCTTTAAGACCTGGAAATGCTTTTGCTTGAGCTAAAGCGTCTGTTTCTGCAGCCTCAGACATTGTATCTAGGGTCATGATACAACCGTTTTGAGCGCCTTTCTCCCGAAGAATACGTGTTAGTTTGCGCGTATCAATATCAGCAATACCTAAAACATTACGTGCCTTTAGGTAGTCGCTTAAATTCTGTTCATTTCGAAAATTACTCGCTAATAGCGGTAAGTCACGAATAACTAAACCTTTTGCCCAAATAGTGTTTGATTCTTCATCTTCACTGTTGGTACCTGTATTACCTATATGCGGGTAAGTTAGGGTAATAATTTGCTCTGCATATGATGGGTCGGTAAGAATTTCTTGGTAACCGGTCATTGAAGTATTGAATACTACTTCACCAACAGCCGCTCCGTCTGCACCAATAGCGGTGCCTTTAAATACAGTGCCGTCTTCAAGCACTAAAATGGCAGATTTAGTCAATTTAACCTCCGTAAAGAAGAAAGAAGCTTAACGATGCAACTAAAAAACATCATTAAGTACAAATTACGTGTCGGCTGTTTCCTAATGAAACACCCATAAAAAATGCCAAAAATTTCGTTATTACTAACAGAACTACTAAATTTTTGACAAAATCCACTTATTTTACGCTTGTATCACATATTCGTCTAGCGATAATTGTAAAAACTAAGCGTTTAATTGAATATTCAGTTAAAACAGCCAAAAGTAACTGTTTTCTCTAAAAATAAATTACTTCAAGCCTAAAACATCTTGCATATCATAAAAGCCATTATCTGCTTCACTTAACCAGAATGCGGCTCTCATAGCACCTAATGCGAAAGTCATTCTTGAACTTGCGCGATGGGTGATTTCTAACCGCTCACCAATATCAGCAAAAAAAGCGGTGTGCTCTCCAACGATATCTCCAGCTCTAACTGTCGCAAAACCTATGGTCTCTTTATCACGTTCACCTGTGATACCTTCGCGACCATAAACAGCCACTTTATTTAAGTCTCTACCTAAAGTGTCTGCTATAACTTGCCCCATTTTTACTGCTGTACCTGATGGAGCATCTTTCTTAAATCTATGGTGTGCTTCAAATATTTCTATATCAGTATAGTCACCAATTGCTTTTGCGGTAACTTCTAGTAGTTTAAACATTAAATTAACACCGACACTAGTATTTGGCGCTAAAATCACTGGCATAAGTTCGCCTGCTTTTTCAATAACACTCACTTGCTCGTCACTGAAGCCCGTAGTACCAATAACGAGTGCTTTATGATGTTGTTGACACCATTTAAGATTATCTAAAGTGGTTTCAATAGCCGTAAAGTCAATAAAAACATCAGCATCGAGTAAGTCGTTTAAGTTAGTTGCTGTTTTTTGGCCAATAGCGCCAATACCAGCGAGTTCGCCTAAGTCAAAATTAACAAACGATGAAGACGCTCGAACCGTGCCACCGACAAGTTCAATAGACTTATGCTCAACGGCTGCTTGAATTAAGTTACGGCCCATTCGGCCGCTGCATCCTAAAATGGCTACTTTTACTTTCATTTTAATCTCTATAAATTTATTTTATCTACTAGATTACTTTAGCGCACTAACGCTAATGGCAATGCTAATTCAATACTATTAGATAAGTCGTGTGAAACCACACTCATTATTTTAAACTGCTCATCTACCTTAACGACATGGAAAAATGCGGTAAAATCAGCAAAAACTTGATCTTTGTCATCAAAGAAAGCCCAATCAACACATATATCGATAGACGAATTATCTGCATAATTATAACTTGCTGAAGTTGGTATTATCTTTCGGGTTTTTGCATGCGTTAAAACCGTAAAGATATCTTTAAATTCTTGATTGAAACTTTCACTATTCACTAAATAAGCAATTTTATCTGGGGTATGTAACGTACAAGGTAAATGATAACAAGCACGAGCTGCCTTTAAATCACAATGTTCAAAGGCAGTAATATAATCTTTAAATAATTTGATCAGTGCTTGCTCTAACATACATCTCTACTTGATTGCTTTGTTATGGTTAATCACTATGGGTTTATATTTTATCATTTTAGCGTATTCGTCGTTCTTTGCCATCTATGGCGTCACGACATACGGGCATAAAAAAGCCCTCAACGGAGGGCTTTAAAAACTAATTAGCTAACAATTGCTAATAATTCAACTTCAAATACTAACGTTGAATAAGGTGGTATAGCACCTTGTGAGCCTTGCTCACCGTATGCCAAGTGGTAAGGAACGTATAAACGCCACTTAGAACCTTCGGTCATTAACTGTAATGCTTCAGTCCAACCTGGGATAACACCACCAATTGGGAATTCAGCAGGTTGACCGCGATCTACAGAACTATCAAAAATGTCGCCATTGATGAAAGTACCATGATAATGAGTACGAACTGTGCTTGCTGCTGTTGGCTTCTCGCCATCACCTGTTGCTAAAACTTCATATTGAAGGCCAGATTCAGTAACAGTTACTTCATCACGCTTAGCATTTTCAGCTAAGAATTTTTCGCCTTCAGCTGACATTTCTTTAGCTGCGGCTTGCTCTAACTCTTGCATTTTTTTAGAAACAACAGAAAACGCGGCATTTAAATCTTCGTCTGATACTTGGCTTGCTGAATTAGCAATAGCATCGGCCAAACCTGCTTGTACAGCAGATACGTCAAACTCTTTAAAAGGGTTATTACGTAATTGATCACCTAATTGACGACCTACGCCGTAACTTACACGTTGCTCAATTGTTTCAAATGTATTCTCTGACATGATATTCCTTATGTTTTCGCCGACACAGTTATTGTGTAAAAATGGCAATTAGATAAAAATTCGCGATAGGATAACATAAACAGCTACTGGTCTGTAGCTTGAACTTAAGACATTTGGTTATTTTATATAATTTCCGGTTATGGCTATGCTTTCGTTATTATTTTGCTATCGATTTAGTTTACGATAGACTAGCGTTAACTTAATGTTAAAGATAAATTTTATGAATAAAGATATCGTTATTTCTTCTCCAGAGAAGCGTTTACTTAGCCTGTTACCTTTTGGGGTTTTTCTTGGTTTATTTCTGGGCACCGGTATTGTCCTTACCCTACAAGGCGTTGAGTTTGCTTTTTATCAACTCCCTGCCAGCATCGCTATTATTCCAGCCATCTTAGTGGCTATATATTTAGGTAAAGACAGTATTAATGATCAAGTGAGCCAATTTATTTCTGGAGCTGGTCATGCAAACATTATTACTATGTGTGTTATTTATCTACTCGCTGGTGCTTTTGCAACAGTTGCCAAGACAACCGGGAGTGTTGATGCTAGCGTTCAGCTAGGTTTATCTTTTTTCCCTGATTACTTACTACTGCCGGGCTTATTTTTAGTGGCGGCTTTTATTGCTACTGCCATGGGTACTTCAATGGGCACCATCGCTGCGATTGCGCCGGTTGCATTAGGCTTTATAGAGTCTGCCGATTTAGACGCTTCAATTGTTGCTGGCTGTATTATTTCAGGCGCTATTTTTGGCGATAATTTATCAATAATATCTGACACCACCATAGCATCGACGCGCAGTCAGGGTGCGCACATGAAAGACAAATTTAAAGTCAATTTTAAATTTGCCGTACCTGCGGCAATTTTATGTCTCATTATTTATGCTTCAATGGGAATAACGATTCCACATGAACAAACCCAAGATATTAACGTACTTGGCTTATTACCCTATTTGGTCATACTAACGTTAGCGTTAATGGGTCTTAATGTGTTTGTCGTATTAGTTGTTGGTATTATCCTCGCGGCTGCAATAGGCATGTACGACAATGGCTATCAATTATCGGCATGGGTCAGTGATATCAATGCTGGCTTTGCTAGTATGCAAGACATTTTTATTCTTTCGCTGTTTATTGGTGGTTTAAGCGAACTGATCAAACGCCAAGGAGGCTTAGCCGCGCTAACCCATGCAATTGAGCACTTTGCGCGAAAGCTCAACCCCAACAATAAAAAACGTGCCGCCGGTTTAGGTATCGCTTCGTTAGCATTTACTTGTAACTTTTTTACCGCAAATAATACGGTATCAATTATTGTTACGGGTGAAACAGCGAAAGAATTAGCAGAAGATGGACAACTCAGCCCAGCACACTCGGCAAGCTTATTAGATATTTACGCTTGTATTAACCAAGGATTACTACCTTATGGCGCGCAAGCTCTACTGCTAGGGGCAACCTTGAAAATATCACCTATTGAAGTGGTATCAAGTGCTTTTTATCCGATGATCTTGCTAGTTGTCGCCAGTATTGCTTTTTGGCGCATCACTAAGTAGCTTGCCAAAAGTAGGCTTGCGTTAAGCAAGTCACTCAACAAGCCTTTCCTGCTTATATAGAGCATACTTTGTTTGTGCCCGCTAAAATGAAAAGCACCTTTAACAAAATTGACCTTAACCATGTCCGCCCATCGGTGCTGATTGGCGGTTACCCAACAGCAATATTAGCTATTACACTACCCCCACTGACCTATACCTTTGGGGAAAAGCTTTGCAGAACAATCAGTTTATTAGCCCAGCATCAATGAAAAAGGCATTAACGCCTCATACTTTATCAGGTAAGTTTTCACGGGCTTATTTTGATTTAGGAAACTTTATTAAAAATGATAAAGGCGAGATGACTTTATTATTGCACGATGGTAGTAATCACGACCACCACGCGATTAAAGCCAATAATTTAGATAAATCATTAATCATGATAGTCCTATGTCAAATTAAGAGGACAGTGAGCTTTGTCACAATAATCACGGATAAAGTTAAGCCGGCTACAAAATATTAATATTGTGTACTAAGATTAAGCTATTATTTTTATGTCCCTAGGTCTAAATTTGCACTTTCATTTAATAACTGGCTTGTCTAAACGTATAATAATATTTGTGCATTGTGCTACAATCTTTATTATATTAGGTTATGGTCTTCATCATGTTATAAGTGAAATAGAACTACTCGGCTATCTACTTTTAACCTCTTCTTGCTTACTGTCAATTTCTCTTTATTGCGTTTATAAAAATAATTTCTCTGCATTGCTGTTAAAAATATTAACTTTAATGATCACCTTAGTCATTGTTGTTACTTGTTATTTTTTAGGTATGCGCGGCATAATCTTTGTCTTTCCTTTGGTAACCGCTTTTTTTTATAGCTTCCCATATAAAGTTGCTGTTATTACAGCCATCATTGTATCAGCCTGCTCACTACTAGCATCGTTAAATACTGTCGAAATTCAAACGGTGTTAAGGCTGTCAATCGCGTTAGCCATTAATATACTTTTTATTACTTGTCTTGCTCACTTAGTTTATAAACAACAAATGGGGTTGGTAAAAGAGGCCCGAGAAGACCAATTAACCGGTATTGCTAATAGAAGATATTTTAATGAGTTATTATCGCTAGCTCTAACAGAGGCTAAAAAGTCAGATACCCTTGTTGTCTTGCTGTACTTAGATTTAGATGACTTCAAAGTGGTCAATGATACTTACGGTCATTGTATTGGCGATTGTGTTTTAAAAGAAGCCAGTACTAGGTTGCAATCTTGTATTCGAGAATCAGATGCCGTATGTCAGCTTGATCATTTAGAAACTAAAGAGCACGTTGCTCGTTTAGGAGGTGATGAATTTGCTATTATATTAAAAGAAGTTGTTTGTATTAGTGAAATTAATGAGGTAATCGAGCGTATTTTAGCTAAAATGAACGAACCCTATATTATTGGTAAGTTATCTTTATATTGCCACGCAAGTGTTGGAGTGGCATGGAATAAAGATAAAACTAGCTCACCTGAATTACTGATGCAACAAACTGATTCGGCTATGTACCAAGCGAAGAGCAAAGGTAAGCAGAGTTGTCATACTTTTAATTACGCAACGCACTAAATATTAGCTGTCTGCTGATATAACAGCCATTTAAGTAAGCATCACTGGTTATTGAGCAATAATTCAAGTTTGTTGGCAACAATAAAAATGCCAAGTTAACGACATAGCTCTCTCGGCACTAAACAACAGTAAATAAGACGTTATAACGTGATTATCGATAAGTGAAACACCAAAGTAGCGAAGTGCTCCACATGCCGCTAGACAGCGATTTATCTGCCTTGATGATCAACATGGAAAGTCTGAAACTAATGTTTCAAATAATACCTCTTTCAAAGATTTCGTCTCTAAGTCATCAATTTTCATCGACTTGGCTATTTTAGAGACCACTTTTCTTCGGTCCTCTTCAAGAGGAATGCAAAACGCATGATCACCGCCTTTCTCTGTCAATGATGACCTCGCTGTAACACGAGTGTTGTAGGCTCTTTTGACAAAGTCACTGACTGGCGCTCGAGGATTATCAATTAGCGCCTCTGGTTTTACTACCGCACTTTCTGAAAGTAAAGATGAGTCAATAAACCCATCGATATAAAGTTTACATGGATTAATTTCACTACGGTCTATACCTTGTTGGTATGCTTTACACGATTTAATAATTTCAGACTTAAAGTCCGCAAATACTGAGCCACTTGCCAATAAAAAACAAACGAAAATAAATTTAGCCATAAAATTTTTAGTGAACTTCATTTTTAAAATTCCTTAATTCAATTAATTTTCCAGATAACCACTCGTATTAATATTCTACAAGTCATGGCAAAAACTACAATAATAACCAACTTGAGTGCTTAACCATCCTAACCTAAGCCGTTTTATCTTTCTAGATATTTTACAACCCAAAAATAAAACAATAAAAGCTGATTGTTGTTACCTCTTTATTAGAAAAAAATTGACAAAAAATCTAAGGATTATTATTTTTAATAGCTATAGGTAAATCATTAAGTGAACATTATGGCAAAACTAAACTATCACCACCTACAGTATTTTAATGCTATAGTAAAACATCGCAGTATTGCCCAGGCATCAAAAATTATTCACATAACTCCACAAACGTTGAGTGCGCAACTCAGTACTTTTGAAGATCAATTAGGCTACCTGTTATTTGAACGAAAAGGGAAACGTTTAGTGCTGAACGAAATGAGACGCTTGACTTATAGTTATAGCGAAGAAATCTTTAGTTTAGGGGACGAATTACTTTATTCACTTAAAAAACACTCAGCAGATTTTTCTTCCCGCTTTTCAATAGGTGTTACAGATGTGATAGCAAAAGTATTTTCTTTTCATTTCCTTAAGCAAATTTATACTATGGATAGTTCGATAAAATTAATCTATAAGGAAATGAGTTTAGAGGTATTACTTGGAGAGTTGGCGATAAGTGAACTACCCCGCGATATTAACTGATACTCCCCTGCCTTCGACTTCCCCGTTAAAGGCATATAGCCATGCTATCCGAAAAAGCGGTTTTAGCTTTTTTGCTCACCAAAATTTGGTTGATAAATTACAGGCTAACTTTCCTCACTCACTCGATGAATAATCATTTTTCATTGCTGGTGAAGGGACAAATCAACGTTTAATTGTACTTTCTTAGTTTAATCAATTGAGTATCTCGCCATTAATTATTGGAGAGTTTGATGATTCGATATTAACTAAGTATTTTGGTCAGGCGGGTTATGGTGTTTTTTGTGCTCCGACAATGATTGAAGATCACGTTATGGAACAATTTAACGTGAGCATTATCGGCAAAACCAATGATATAAAAGAACATTACTACTTGATCTCTCCCGAACGTAAAGTCAAAAATCCAGCGGTTCAACATTTATTAACCGAAGGCAAAAAGCTATTTAAACAACCAATGGCTTAAGTTTATTAAACAGTTAGCAAAACAAAGCCCCTAGATGGGGCTTGGCAACCGTCTTTATTTTTCAAGATGTATACTATGCTAAAGCCGTCATTCGTTTAGTTAATTATTATTAAGTATTTTTTGGAAAATTAAGGATTAATTTAGCACCACCAGTATAGGTTTTATCTAGAGATAGATAACCTCGCTGCTTGCGGGCAAAATCACCACATAAGCTTAAACCTAAGCCATTACCTGATTCACCTTGAGTACCGCATTGACTAGCAACACAATCAATAAAGAGTTGGTCTTGTATATCTTGAGGAACACCTTGACCGGTGTCTGTTATAACCAGTTTAACCTGGCCATCACTAGATTTAGCTTCAATGTCGATACTGCCATGTTCTGGCGTATATTTAATGGCGTTTGCTAATAAATTACGAATAATAGTTTTTGTTAAATTAACGTCCGCCATCACAGTAATATTTTCATTGATGTCGTGTTTAATGCTGATTTTTTTTAAATTGAAACTTTCTGCCATCAAGTCAAGCGTTTCTGTTATCAGGGGCTTTAACGCGGTCGTTTTCAATTCAGCATGAACCGCGCCTAATTGATTACGCGACCATTGAAGAATTTCGTCTAGTAGCTGATAAAAAGTCAGTGATGACTCTAAAATGCCATCAGCCATCTCAGCAATAAGCTCAGGCTCAAGGGTATCAGCATTTTCATGCAAAATTTTTGATAACCCTAAAATACCATTAAAAGGAGAGCGTAAATCATGAGACAAAATGGCAAATATTTTTTCTTGATCTGCTTGCATTCGCTCTAACTGACGGTTACGCAACCTTAGTTCTAATTGACTAACCACTTGTTTTGCTAATGTATTTAATGCTAATTGTTGTTTTTCATCCAGTTTATGGGGAACTGTATCAATAACACATAAGGTACCGATAGGCATGCCGTTTGTACTGACCAGAGGTGTTCCCGCATAAAAACGAATATCTGGGGTACCTGTTACCAACGGATTATCGACAAAGCGTTCATCCGCTAAAGTATCAGGTACTTCAAAGATGTCATCTTGTAAAATAGCATGTGAACAAAAAGCGATATCCCTTGGTGTTTCTTTAGCATTAAGACCTACTCGAGATTTAAACCACTGACGGTCTTTGTCGACAAGAGAGATGAGAGAAATAGAAGTACCACAAATGGCGCTAGCCAACTGTGTAAGTTCATCAAGCCCCTTTTCATCTTCAGTGTCTAATACTTCATATCTGAGTAATTCATCAATACGTTGTAATTCTTCGGGGTGCAGATCAGCACTTATCATAATACGCAAATCCTTAGGGTGCGTTAACTACGTTTATAGGAAAAACAGAAAATTACATTCAACTATATTCCAATGACTATAGCGTATTTTACAATGTTAATTTCTGATATGTAACAGTTTAAACAAAAATCAATCACATTTGTTGCTATGTTACTAAAACCAGCTATCAATATAATTAAAATAACGTCTCTACAATTAGAGGGCAGAAGAATCAATTACTGCTGTATTTGAGCCTAAAGACTCTATAGAAGTCTTTAAATATTCTGTGGTTTTTTACAGCTGGGTGCGTTACTGGCCTTATAATAAGCTTGGGACTTAGGCAAATGTTCTGTTAACTGATTAATACGGGTTTCATTTGATGGGTGTGTTGACATAAATTCTGGTGGTGAACCGTTTGAAAGTTTAGCCATGTTCTGCCACAAACTAATAGCTGCCGATGGTTCAAATCCTGATTTTGCCATTAAGTCTTGCCCAACTATATCAGCTTCACTTTCATGGGTACGTCCATAGGGCATTAATATACCGTACTGTAACCCTAAGCCTAAACCAGACATCCACAAGTTGCGGTTTTCAACATTTCCAACGGATAGGGCCGTATCGACAACAGCCATACCTGTTTGAGAAATTTTACTTGATGACATCCTTTCATTAGAATGACGTTCAATAACATGCCCGACTTCATGACCAATAATTGCCCCAAGTTGATTTTGATTTTCAGCAACTTTTAAAATCCCCGTATAAACACCAATTTTACCGCCGGGTAAAGCGAATGCATTGACTTGTTCAGAGTCAAAAACAACAACCTCCCACTCTCCTTTATGAGCAGATTTAGGCACGTTTTTAGTGATAGCTTTCGCGACACATTGTACGTAATTATTTACCGCAATATCACTGCTGATTTTTTCTTTTTCTTTCATTTGTTCAAACGAACTGGCACCCATTTTATTGAGATCTGAACTTGAGAAAAGCGTTATTTGATTACGTCCAGTTGAAGATTTTGCACAGCTTGCTAAAACGATAAACGCAGCAAGTGTTAATAAGAGGGTAGCTTTGTTATTCACGATATTTCCTTAGGTGAAATTTTTTAAATGAAATCCTAATAGGTATTCTAAGGAATGTTGGCAAAAAATTCGACTGTTAAAATTAAATTTATAACGAAACTTTACCTAAATTAATAGAAAATGTTGTCCCTTCGCCTAACGTACTCGTTACCTTTATATCAGATTTTAATAATTCCAATAGTTTTTTAGTGATAGCAAGCCCAAGTCCAGTATGCTTCTGCTTGTCTTGAACAGCATTACTTGCACGATAACGCGTATCAAAAATATAGGGCAGCTCATCTTCTTTAATGCCTGTGCCCGTATCAGTAATATTTAATTGACAGTGGTTTTTATCCACCTCAGTAATAGATAAGGTGATTTTTCCTAATTCAGCAGTATGGCGAATAGCATTTTCTAGTAAATTACTTAATACCCGCTCTAATTTTCCAATATCACTATGAACTTGGGTGTAAGAACACTCAGGTACGATATTAACTTCTATATGCTTAGCTGAGGTTTGTAAACTAAATTTAGCAACAACATCATATAAAAGTTCAGCTAAATTAAACGCTTCAAGATTCAAAGAAACTTGACCACTTTCAAGATGGGCTAACTCAAATATTTGATCAATAAGTCCTTTTAATTGTTGAGCGTTTTTCAACGCTATTTCGATATATTTTTGTCGTTGTTCTTTAGTGACCTGATCACTTTTTAATTCAAGGGTTTCAATATAACCTTGCAGAGACGACAGGGGTGTTCGTAAATCATGAGAGATATCAGCCAACAGCTCTCGTCGATGCTCATCATTTTTTTGTAACATGCTAAATTGTTGATTAATTTGTTTAACCATTTGTTCAAACGCTTCACCAAGTTGATGTACTTCATTACGACTGTTAGGCATCCATTTAGCGAGATTCACTTTACTTTTATCAAAACCAACCGCTCTTAGTGCTTTAATATCTCTACTCAAGCGTCTTAACGGACGAGTAAAATAAGCAAATATTCCTAACATCACTACAAAAAAGAATAGCATAGCACCAAACATTGCCAGAATAGAAAGCTCGGCTTGCCTGCTTGACTGCAATCGCTTAAAAGCAGATTCGTAACGTTCACCGGTAACAATGACATATAGGTAACCTTGCAAACTACTGCCATTAAAAACAGGCGCAGCAGAAAATATTTTTTTACGAGAAAGATGTTGTGGATCATCGCCATAAATAGGTAACGCAGCTTGATTTTGTGTCAATTGAATAAGCGGGAGTAAATCAATTTTTGTGCGTTTAATTAATGTTGGAGTAATCGAATGAGTAATAATTTTACCTGCAGGGTCAACAAAATAAAACTCAAAGGCAGGGCCTAAAACCATTAAGGTATGAAATAAATTTTTCAACGCTTGGTGATCATAAACACCTTGTTGCAATAATGGGTTGTCTCTGGCTAGATTAGCCGCTAAAGATAAGTGTAAATTTTGTTCTGATTCATATCTTGTTTTTTGCTCAAGCTGTTGCGCCCAAATATAAAACACACTAATAATTGCGATGAATACCACCAATAAAGAAAGAGACAAACGGTGATATAAAGACAGTTTCATGCGGCAACACCTTTTTTATTAAATTTATAACCCACCCCCCAAACTGTTTGCACAATTTCAGGTTTAGTGGCATTTTTTTCAACTTTGTTACGTAAGCGATTGATATGAGAATTTACAGTATGCTCATAACCACTATGGTTGTATCCCCAGACGTGACTAAGTAGCTGTTCTCGAGAAAATACTTGCTCAGGATGAGAGGCCAAAAATAAGAGTAAGTCGAATTCAGTGGAGGTTAGCTCTAGTTCTTTTCCGGCCAATAGTGTTCGATGAGTGGTATTATTGATTTGCAGTTCACCTATTGTTAAATGCTGTTCTGGTTGCAGTTGTTGTGAGTGTTTTTGCTCTCGCTGAGCCGCTAAATGTAAACGTCGCAGCTGACTTCTTACCCTAGCTTGTAATTCACGTACACTAAAAGGTTTACTCATATAATCGTCTGCGCCCAACTCAAGCCCTAATACACGATCAATTTCACTATCACGAGAGGTGATCATTAAGATCACTTGTTCTGGTTTTTGTTCACGTAGTTGTCGGCAAACATCTAAACCTGAAATACCTGGTAGCATCACATCCAATAAAACGAGAGCATAGTTATTATCAATAACTTTCTGTAGCGCTAGCTCTCCGGTTAAGCAGT
Source organism: Colwellia sp. PAMC 20917 (assembly GCF_001767295.1). GTDB lineage: Bacteria > Pseudomonadota > Gammaproteobacteria > Enterobacterales > Alteromonadaceae > Colwellia_A. Next base: position 4,035,220 of record NZ_CP014944.1, on the reverse strand, counting down.
GTTCAACTGTTAATGACAGCTCTTGTAAATTTAAAATCATTAAATCTGCAATATCTTGATCATCTTCAACCACTAAAATTGTGTCCATGCTTTGCTCCGTTTTATTCTATTTATTATTAAGAATTACAGCACAAAGAAAAAAAGTTCATCAACTATTGATTGAATATACTTTATGGGACAATTTTAATGCTCATTAATATTATTAGGTAGCCAAGCAAGAGTTATAAATCTCATCGACTCAAGTTAAGCTATTATTGAGCTAACTCTCTATCGATACACCTAAGCCAATACCAACAACAGTAATGTGTTCTGCATTATTTTTTCTTTATGCCTGAGCATAAGAACTTGCTCGGGCATAAATACTTTCGAAACATTTATTATTTTATCTTGTATCAACTCTTTGAGTTTATTAACTATCACTAGCAATGTAGAGTTAGCGACGCCTGCAACGACGCCAGCCAATTTATCGAGTTCGAGTGACTATGATACGTGACGTTGGATTATCCCAGCGATCCGCTTCTGTTAATACCGACGTGCTTAAACCTTCCTTACTCTCATCATTAGCATTGGCATTAGTAACAACACCGCGATGGAAATGAACTAAGTCAAAAAGATCATCACGTGCGGCATCAAAACCAGCACTTGCTCCGCCGCCTCCTGCAGCACCAGCTGCTGGACCAGGCATAGTCATTGCTGTTTCTGTATTAGCTTCAGTGCCAGAGTCCCACGTAGGAGCCATAAAGATCATTGATTGTCCGACGGTCATATTACTGATGTCAGCCGCATTAAGACCGGTAAACGCATCATTAGTGTCAACTAACATTGTTGTGAAACTAAGTCTTAAATCATCTACGTCGAGTAACGGTACAACGAGAGTCGACATTGTACCAATAGAACGAGGTCCCGTTGCACCATCTGTAGCCGTGGCATCTAAATACTGCGTTGCAGCTAAAGCTTCAGCAAGAAGTTCAGTAGGGTCACCACCTTCAGCTAGCTGTTCTAAACCAAGACTGGCGGCTTCACCATCGATAAAGGCATGGTAGCCAGGTTCATGTAGAATAATCGCCGCTGGTGAAAATGGCTGACTATAGGTTAAATTAGTTAACTGAACAGTGAAAACAGCTAGGTTACCGTTAGTTCCATTAGTGCCATCAGCACCGTTAGTACCATCAGTTCCATCAACACCCGCAGTACCGGCAGCACCGGCTTGACCAGCTGTACCATTACTTCCATCATCACCGCCACAACCCGTTGCTAATACAGCAATAAGAGGCAATAACACTACACTTATTTTATTAATATTCATGTTCTATTCTCCCTAAATTAAGATGCTGGGATAGTAATGGTTACTCGGGCAACAGGGTTCAACCAACGATGCTCTGTCGATTGTAAATCACTTGCTCCATCGGTAAGACTGGTATCGCCTAAAATATTTCTATGAATATGTACGGGACCATCGGTACCATCAACAACTTCATTAGCACCAATTGCACTTCCATCTTCAGCAAAACCAACTTTTACTGCAACACCTGTTCCACCAACACCTAATGGCACTGGAGAAGCACCTGCACCTGCAACACCTGGTACACCGTAACCACCAAGTGCAGCACCACCTTGTTCAACAATATCAGTACGCATACTGTTTAATTCGTCATTTAATTCTGTACCTGCATCATATGCGTGTAACATATAAGTATAAGTACCTGGCGTAGTTGGAATTTTAATACTGTCTAAGCCAACAAATGCATCATTCGTTGGGATCAACATAGATAAAATTGAAAGATAAGGCTTATCCATCGTATCAAAGGCATAGCTTAAAGACGTTGATGGTGCAGCTAAACCACCAAAACGATGCCATGTATTCGTTGTATTATCGGTATCTGTAGGGCCTAAAAGTGCTTCAAAGTTTTGACCTGCTGATGCAGGGTTTTGCGCATCATCAATGACACCAGCTTCTGCAAGCCATGCTAATGCTGATGTAGCTTCAACACCGGGTTCAAAAGCATCAACAGAATTATCATGGGCTATCACTAAGCGTGGCGTAAAATGTTGTGCATGGGTTAGGTTAGTAATTTGAATATCAATGGTTTGTGCCATTAATGCTGAACTTGAACAAGCTAATGCGATAGCTGATGCGACTTTAAAAAATTTCATAACTTTCCTTTGATAACTAAATGATTTCGCATTCAGTATGCGCAGCAGATATTACGAAGGTTTCACGAAGTTATCACGAATTCATCACAAGAATTAATTGTAAAAGTAATGAAATTTATTTAGAGAAAGAGGTTCTCTGTATTGATAATATTTATTAAATCTTACAAGTCCGGCAACAAGCGTGACAAAATTATTAATCATTATCATTTTTTAGAATTTATATGAAATATCGGTTAACACCAGCACTATTCAATAATATTGCCATTACTTGTTCTTCATATCGCTGGAAATTACTAGCGTGGAGCGGTTTCTCGTTTGCACTATTTTTTATGTTAAGTAAGCAAATTGAGCAAAGCACCCCTATTGTCTTGGTGTGGTTCGCTATATTTATTTTATTTGCGGCTTTACAAACCTTAGTCGTAGCCAGTTTTATTTTCTTCTTTGTGACTTTACAATCAAATAAACAAGAGAATAAACCGTGGCGAAAGTTTTATTCAACAATCGAATGGTGTGAGGCCATTATTTTTACCGTTATTTTACCTTTACCTATGCTGTTATTTGTTTACGCATTGATTATTATTTAACCGGCTATTTATTATTTAACGCCTAGAAATCAGTAATAACCTTATTTATGTTTTGCAAGCAAGGTTACCAGCTCGTCTTCGGTCAATATGTCTACCCCTAGGTCTTGCGCTTTCGTTAGCTTTGACCCAGCCTTTTCGCCAGCGACTAAAAAGTCAGTTTTTACTGAGATACTGCCTGATACTTTAGCGCCCAGTGCTTGTAATTCTGCTTTAGCTTCGTTGCGCCCCATTTGTGTCAATGTGCCGGTTAAGACAAATATTTTATCTTTCAAGGGCTGTTGTTCTGCAGATTTTACTTCAATATCTGACCATGACATTATACTTTCAAGCTCACTGACTACTTCAATGTTATGGTCTTGCTGAAAAAATTGCGTAATATTTTTAGCAACTACTGCCCCAACATCAGGCACTTTTTGCAAAAGTTCTTCATTCGCCACTTTGATTGCAGCGAAGTTAAGAAAATAATTGGCTAAATTAGTCGCAGTGGTTTCACCTACTTCGCGAATACCGAGTGCATAAATAAATTTAGGCAATGTAGTAGTTCTTGCTTTTACTAGACCTGAAATTAAATTATCTGCCGATTTTTTACCCATACGAGCCATAGTACTCACGTCTAATTCCGTTAACTTAAATAAGTCAGCAGGGGTTTTAATCAAGTTTTCGTCGACTAATTGCTCAACTAATTTATCCCCTAAACCATCTATATCGAGGGCTTTTCGTGACGAAAAATGTTTAATTGCTTCTTTACGTTGTGCGCCACAATATAAGCCCCCCGTACAACGTAATACGGCTTCGCCTTCAGCCTTAACCACAGCAGAATCACATACTGGACAGGTTATCGGAAAAACGATGTCACGAGAGTTTTCAGGACGCTTTTGCAATTGAACACTGACAATTTGTGGAATGACATCACCCGCTCTTCTGATCGTGACAAAATCATTGATTTTGATACCTAAGCGCTCAATCTCATCCTGATTATGTAAGGTCGCATTGCTGACGGTTACACCACCAACAAAAATAGGATTTAAACGCGCAACCGGAGTAATAGCCCCGGTTCGGCCTACTTGAAAGTCAACATCCAGTAATTGTGTTGTCTCTTCCTGTGCCGGAAATTTATAAGCGGTTGCCCAGCGCGGTGCTCGAGCAACAAAGCCTAATTTTTTTTGTAGGGCTATATCATCAACTTTAAAAACGGTGCCATCTATTTCATAGCTTAAATTGTCACGTTCTTGCATGATATATTGATAAAAGCTGGCGACTTCTGACGAGTCACTCAGTAACTTAACTTCTGGGCACATAGGTAAACCCAATGTTTTTAACTGGCAAAGACGTTGATAGTGTGAATTTTCTAACCACTGTTCGCCTAATGTTTGACTTGATGCTTGTTCAACATAACCAATACCATAGACATAAAAAGCTAAGTTGCGTTTAGCGGCTATTTTTGAGTCTAATTGGCGTAAACTACCTGCAGCTGCGTTTCTTGGGTTTGCGAAAATCTTTTCCCCTTTTTTTAGCGCACTAGCATTTAAGGCATTAAAGCTGGCTTTGGGCATAAAAACTTCGCCGCGAACCTCTAATATATCAGGGTAGTTATCACCGGTTAATTTTAAAGGTATCGATTTGATCGTGCGAACATTTACCGTGATATTTTCACCCACAGCGCCATCCCCGCGCGTAGCTGCTTGCACTAAAACACCATTTTCGTAGCGTAAACTCACCGCTAAACCATCAAGTTTTGGCTCGGCACAGTATTTAATAGTTTCTTTTGAAAGCAAACGGTCTTTTACACGCTTAGCAAAAGCTTGCCATTCATCACCAGAAAATACGTTATCAAGGGATAGCATAGGTACTTGGTGTGTCACTTGACTAAAAGATTTTAACGCTTGCCCACCGACTTTTTGACTCGGTGAATCAAGTAATTTTAATTCTGGCTCTGCTGTTTCAATTGAAATAAGTTCTCGCATTAAGCGATCATATTCTGCATCAGGAACACTGGGTTCATCTAGGTCGTAATATTGATGATTTAATTGATTGATAAGTTGATGAAGCTCTTGTACTCGAGTCGCATTAGCAGGTGATGACATAAGAATGAATTACTTTTGAAAGAGTTTAAATTACAGGTTAATCAATAAATTAACCTGTCAGAGTTTGCTTGATTTTAAGATGAGGCGATTAAATTTCTTCGCGTAAATTCGCGAATTTTACCCACGTAATGTTGTTCTGTTTGTTTGGTCATAACATTACGTTTGTCATCTAATAATTGACCATTAAATTCTAAAGCGAGTTGCTTTGCTGCGTTGAGCATTTGCTCAAAGACGACGGAAGCATCGCCCGCATTAGGTAACATCATAAAAAGGCTAATACCTTGTGTAGTAAAGCTTTCCATATTGTCGAGATCAAATGTGCCTGGTTTCATGATATTTGCTAAACTAAAGGTAACTTTACCATTTCCAGCATTATCTTGATGGCGGTGAAAGATGTTCATCTCTCCGTATTTCATACCTAATGTTAATAATGTCGGTAAAAGTGCGGCACCTGACATTTGCTGTTTTTCAGGCATAACCACTGAAATAACCAGTACATCAGGTTCAACTTCCACTTTTTTATGCTGAGGGATTATCGATTCTTTTTTGGCCGCGCTTTTACTTTCTTTGCTTTCACTGCCAAAATTTATCTCTATTTGGTCTCGCTTAACAGGCGCTTTTTCAGTAAAACGCGCCGAGGTTTTTAAGGGTTGTTTAGCTGATGTTATCGGTGTTTGATAAACAGGTGTTTCAATTCTCTCAATAACAGCCGCTTCTTTGGCTGTAACCGAGCCAAATAATGATGCATCATGATCACGTAAATCAGCACTGTTGTTATCTTTTTTAGCAGAAGTTTCATCAAAAGAAGACATATCCCCCAAACTTGGTTCATCATCTTCGGCACTAAATTCGCGATATGATGAAGCTTGTTCTTCATATTCAGCTGTCGATGGCATAGGCATCTCTTCATCATATGATTGGGCACCAAGTGAGTTTTCAACGACTCTTGGCTTACTAACACCATCTTGATCAAAGCCTGAGCCATCAAAACCTCGGTTATTAGGCTCAACTTTTTCAGCTTTTGCTTTAAGCTTATAAGGGTTTTTATTTTTTCTTATGGTCCAAAAACCATGAACAAATATTGCCGTGATCACCACAGCACTGATAACAATCAATGCAGTTCTGAAATTATATTCCATCGGATAGCCTTTTATTATTCTATTTTCAGCTTGGTTTAGCTTTACTTAATTTTGTACTTATTCTAATTCAGCCATAGCGATTGCTTCATCAATATCTACAGCTACCATTTTTGATACGCCCGGTTCAAACATAGTAACACCGGTTAACTGACTCGCCATTTCCATAGCTATTTTATTATGGCTGATATAAATAAACTGTACAGTTTGCGACATCTCTCGCACCAAGTTACAAAAACGACTAACGTTAGCATCATCAAGAGGCGCATCGACTTCATCAAGCATACAAAATGGTGCAGGATTTAACCTAAAAATTGCGAACACTAATGATAATGCGGTCAGCGCTTTTTCGCCACCAGATAATAAGTGAATCGTGCTATTTTTTTTACCTGGCGGTCTAGCCATAATAGTAACACCCGTTTCAAGCATATCATCATCTGTTAAGGCTAAATAGGCACTACCACCACCAAAAACCTTAGGAAATAATGCTTTAAGATCACTATTAATTTTTTCAAAGGTATTTTTAAATTTGTGACGGCTTTCTTTATCTATCTTAGCAATAGCTAATTCTAACGTATTAATCGCCTGGGTTAAATCTTCATCTTGTTGATCAAGATAGGTCTTTCGCTCAAATTGTATTTGATATTCATTGATTGCTGCAAGATTTATTGCCCCTAAACGATTAATATCTTTACCTAAATTAACAATATGAGCCTGCCATAAAGGCTCTTTTGCCTGATCTGGCATAGCGGTTTGCACCGCCAATAAATTCTGTTGCATTTCATTAAGTTGCTCGAGTGCCGCATCAGCACGTAAACGATAACTTTCTGCGGTTAAATGAACAGCATTAATTTGCTCTTTCTTACTGTTAATATTTCTAGTGAGTTGCTGAACTTTTGATTCTGCATCACTAATCAGTGTTTTAGAGTCTGTTGTATCGTGCTGTATCTTTGCTATTTTTTCATTAAGTTCCGCAACGTCGATTAGCCATGCTTGTAACTTTTGCTCATCAATTTGCAACGGCGATGCACACTCTTCAACGATTTCTTGATGCATGCGTTGTTGTTTGGTGAGTTGTTGAATACTTTCTTGCGCACGAACCAATGATAATTGGCCTTGAGTTTGCTCATGATTCAATTTTTCAATCATTAACGCTTGCTGATGTTTTTGTTGGTGGAACCTTTGGCTACTTTCTTGGCTGTCTTGAATTTTTCTTTGTAAACTCTCTTGTGCACTGCTGATATGCATAAGCTGTTCGGCATCATGCTTTGGTAGTTTTGTAAGCGCATCTTCTTGTACTGATAATAATTTTTTGTTTTGGCTCAGTAAACTTTCTAGCGTTGTTAGTTCTTGTTGATAAAGGCTGCTTTGTTTATCGCGTTGCTCTGCCGCTTGTTTAGCCAAAGCAATTTTTTGCTGTAAAGCCTGAACTTGATAAGTAGATTGTTCGATTGCCGTTTTAAGTATCTTAGCGTCACTCACAAATTGTTCTTTGCTTTTTATCAGCTGACTTTCTTTATCTTGGCATGCTTGAATACTGAGTGTTAACTCAGTCACTTTTTCTGAAGTCTGGCTGATATTATCCGTTAACTGTAGCAAGGCATCAAAATTTTCAGCGCTTCCTTTTCGCAGAAAATACCGACTTAACCAAGTACCATCTTTGCAAATAACTGACTGGTGATCAGCAAGCGTTAACATTATCTGTTGCGCTTGTTGGTAATCTTGGGCAATAAAAATATTATTTAGCAAGGCCGTTATTGCCGGTAAGCCTTTAACTTGTTCAGCCAATGTACCGCTTGTTGCTTTCACTGAACGAGTCGCACTAGTCTTGTTTATTTGTTGATCTAGCACTAAAAATAGTGGTTCAATGGTGACTTCTGTGGGGAAATATTCAACCAACTCGCCTTGTAACCAATGATGTAGCACTAATTCGACACTTGCCTGCCAGGCTGTTTCTACGGTTAATAATTGAAAAACAGCGCCAAGCACTTTTTGCCCGCGCACACTTAACCATTCTTTTTGTTTAATGCGCCAACCTGCTTGTTGATTTTGTTGTGTCAGTAACTGCTGTAAATAAAGCTTTAATGCTGCTATTTCTCCACTGTACTGTGCTTGCTGCTTCGAGGCTAGGCTGATTTGGGTAACGAGTACGAGTTGCTTTGATTCATTATCTTTATATTGTTTTAGTAAAGACTGCTGGTGTTTTTCTTGCTTAAGTAGCTTGTTGCTAAGCTCAGCAGTACTCTCGACATTTTCGCTGAAGCTCTCTTTGGTTAAATTCGCTAATAAATGTGTTAATGATTGCTGGCGCTGCTGCTGCTGACTTATCTGCTCGCTTAACTGAGAGATTCGCTGATTAACACTCAGCTGTTGATCATTTGTATCTTGGTGTTGGCGTTGTAAAGCTTGCCATTGCTGATGCTCATTTCGCTGCTGTTCAATATAGCCTTCTAACTGAATTTGACTCTCAAGCAGTTGCTGCTCTATGAGTTCAAGTTCAGGTACGTGTTCGGTAATTTTTAAAGTGCTTTTTTGGAGTTGTTCTTGCTCGGCTAGCACCAATTGTTGCGCATTAATCAGCTGTTGCTGGGTAACACTGTTATCGTGTTGGGCTTTCTGTTTTTGTTGCTTTAAATGTTTGATGTTTTGTTCTGCACGAGCAATATCATTACTTAATAGTAATTTTTGTTGATGTAGCTCACCGCTAGACTCTCCGCCTATGGTCACTTTTTGTTTAGCATCAAACAACTGGATATCGATTTTTTTCTGTTCAACAATCAAAGCTTCTATTTCTGTTTGATATTGACTTACTTGTTGTTTTTGCTCGTTAGCTTGCTGATCAAATTTTTGCCATTTTAAAACAGTCAACTCAGCTCTATATTTACGCTCTCTAGTTTTTAACGTTTTAAAACGTTTAGCTGCTTCTGCCTGTTGATGCAGTTTATCGATTTGTAAACCAAGCTCAACACGTATATCGTTTAAGCGTTCAAGGTTTTCACGCGTATGTCTGATCCTATTTTCAGTGTCTCTGCGGCGTTCTTTATATTTAGAAATACCCGCGGCTTCTTCAATAAAAACACGTAACTCTTGCGGCTTAGATTCAATAAGTTTTGAGATAGTACCTTGCTCAATAATCGCATAACTGCGAGGACCAAGACCGGTACCCAGGAAAATATCGGTGATATCTCGACGGCGGCATTTACTACCGTTTAAATAATATGTATTTTGGCTATCACGATTTATAACGCGTCGAATAGAAACTTGATTACGATCGGCCATGTTGCCTTGTATGCGACCATCAATATTATCGAATAACAATTCAACAGATGCTTGTCCGACCGGCTTGCGTGTTGCTGCGCCATTAAAAATGACATCAGTCATGGCATCACCACGCAAATTTTTCGCTGAACTTTCACCAAGTACCCAACGAACAGCGTCAATGATATTCGATTTCCCACAACCGTTTGGCCCAACAATAGCTGTCATTCTTTGTTCAAATGGCACTTTGGTCGGGTCAACAAACGATTTAAAACCAGCAAGTTTTATATGCTTTAAACGCATAAAACACAGAAACCTTTTATTGTTATACTTTGATAATACTCGGCAATAAAATTTTACCAGAGTTATCTATATTTTGTAACATGAAACATCTGTTCAATTTATCAATTTATTTTATAATCACAGTTAAAACAGCATGTAAGGATAAAAATCAGCCAATGAATACAATTATTAATCAACCGTTAGCTAACAGTGGTGCCGGATATTTTATTAAGGGCTTTGAATTAATCAGAGAAAAAGGTATTCGCCGTTTTGTGTTTATACCCCTACTGGTTAATTTAGTCTTATTTAGTGTCGCCTTTTATAGTCTTTTTTTAGAACTTGATACCTATATGACTATGCTCGATAACTGGCTTCCTGATTGGCTGTCTTGGTTAAGTGCTTTCTTATGGCCAGTCGCTTTATTATTTTTGTTAGTGATGTTTTCTTTTATATTTAGTTCAGTCGCCAACTGGATTGCCGCACCTTTTAATGGTTTGCTATCAGAAAAGATGGAATTATTACTCTGTGGTAAAACAATACCACCCGCTTCAACCCTAGATGTTATAAAAGATGTACCACGAACGTTATCAAGAGAATGGTGTAAATTACGCTATTATTTACCGCGCGCTATTGGTTTTTTTATTCTTTATTGGATACTGCCAGTTATAGGACAAATATTTTGGTTTTTATTTTTAGCTTGGATGATGGCCGTTCAATATAAAGACTATCCATTTGATAATCATAAAATTGACTTTAATGAAATGCGTTACGCACTCAAACAAAAGCAAGGATTAAGTTATAGCTTTGGTATTACAACGGCAGTATTTTCAATGATCCCTATTATTAATCTAGTGGTCATGCCTGTCGCTATATGTGGTGCAACCGCGCTATGGGTTGATCATTACAGAAATGACTTTGTTGATACCTAATGAACTTTCGAGATGATTTTGTTGACCGTTCATGTTAATTAATTATTAATCAGTTAGTTAGCGTTATTTATACGATTAGGTACTTATTACCGCTATTATAATTGGTTATTTAAACAATACCTTATATCGCGGTAATGATTAGATTATTAACAATATTCTTGATAATTACCTAGCAACACACTAGATTTAGCTAAGCCCGTTAAAGGATCAAATATTATGTTTAACCTAAGTACCGTAAATTTATCAAGTCGATTAGCTTGTTCCTTGAAAACACTATTAGTCGCTTTTATGTTAATAAACGTCAACTTTGCTATCGCAGAAGAAACAGCAATGGTGACCATACCGGCCATGAGTGATGCGCGAGTTTTTGCTGAATTTACCGATGAGACACCTGCAGTTATCAACTATTTTACAAAAAGTACCGAAGAGGAAGTTATCCAGTTTTATCAAAAAGAATATGGGCAAGCGTTAAACCAAGAAAGGAAACGTGGGCGTTTAACAGTAAACTTTAGTGAAAAAAAACATAGCATCAGAGTTGTTATTTCACAGCAAAACCAGCTACGACAAGTTGATGTGATCGTTGAAGAAAACAGCAATAAATAATATATACATCACAAATCACATAAAAAAACGCCACGTTAATAAATGTTAACGTGGCGTTTTTATTTTATCATTTTAGTTGAATGTTATTTAGCTTTTAAGACACCGTCAATAGTGCCTTGCGCTAAACCATGATAACCAGGGCGCGCTTTTTCATAGACATTAAGTGCCCAAGCTTTACCTGCAGGTGTCTCAGCTAACGCTTTATAAAGCGGTACGATTAACTTACGACGACCGATAGCAATGAGATATTTTGACATCGCAGGGTAAACAGTATCGTAACCGGTTCTTAAGGCTAATAAGTACCAAGCATGCGCAATTTCAGCATTAGTACTGGCGGTAAGGTTAAACGCTTTATCGAGTGCACTCATCCGCTCAGTCGGTAATGTTACCGGCAAGTTATTAATAAAATGCAGCCATTCATGCAAAGTCCATGCTTTAGTTGGTAATTGCGCTAACGTTATTTTATCACTTAACAGACTATTAATTTGACCGTCGATAGTGGTAAATGCACTTGATGTAGGCTGCGGCGCGGAACTGGGTAATCCTTGTTCATAAATCCATTCATTAACTTCTGTATCGCTAACAATATTTGGATATTTATCAGTAAGATTCTTTTTCAAATAAATAACAAAATTGGCAGTACCTAAGCTTTCAAAGGCATGGCTGTTGAAGTAATCTAAAATAAAAGTATCAAATTTATCTCGACCAAACTTAGCCTCTAAAAACATTAAAAACAACTGACCTTTGACATAGGGAACACCTGAGAATGCGTCATCAGGATCACGCCCTTTAAGGTCGATATAAAGCTGAGTATCACCCGGCGCTAATTCAGCAATTTCATAATTTAAACTTTGTGCACCAAGCGCTTGTTCCATAACGGCTCGGTCTTCACCAAATACCGCTTCCATAATACGATTTTCAACATAACTGGTAAAACCTTCGTTTAACCATAAGTCACGCCAACTTTCATTAGTCACTAAGTTACCCGACCAAGAATGAGCAAGTTCATGAGCAATTAAATTGACTAAGCTTTTATCACCAGCAATAACTGTTGGGGTAATAAAAGACAAACGTGGGTTTTCCATACCACCAAAAGGAAAACTAGGCGGTAATATCAGTAAGTCATAGCGCCCCCAACGATAAGGACCAAAGATTTTTTCTGACTCATCAATCATCGCTTGTGTATCGTCAAACTCACTAACCGCTGCCTCTAAAATGCTGGCTTCAGCATAAATCCCCGTTTGCTTACTCATCGCTTTAAATTCTAAATCACCGACACTAATTGCAATTAAATAAGCAGGGATTGCTTGCGGCATACTAAAAAAGTAATCGCCGTCACGAGCGGTATTAGGTTCGTTATTAGCACTCATTACCGCTAATAAATTATCAGGCGTAGTAATACGAGCGGTATAAGTTGCGCGAACACTAGGTGTGTCTTGCACCGGGATCCATGAACGTGCGTGAATCGCTTGATTTTGACTAAATAAGAAAGGATGCTTTTTCCCTGCCGTTTGTTCAGCTGACAACCATTGTAAACCTGATGCTTTTTCAGTTGATTGGTAATAAACACGAATTTTTTGTGCTTTAAAAGTATTGTTTATGGTGAGTTTCGAACCTAACACGTTATCACGGTTAGCAAGGGTGAAACTTACCCCACGCCATTGTCCTGCTTCAGTTTGAGCCATAACGCGGTCAATGATTAAATCTCGGGTATCGAGAATAATAGGCTGCGAAGTTTTACTTAACCACTCTAACGATAATTCTGCAAAACCAGCGAGTGATTTTTCATCAAAATTAACCGCTAGATCTAAATAGATATGGGTTGTTTTTACTTGGTCGTAATTAGCATAGGTGTATGCGTCATTGGTTTTTGCCAAACTTGTAAAGCTCGATAAAACCAATAGTGCAAATAAAGACTTAAACAATGGTCGCATTATGGAAGATCCAATAAAAAAATAGGCTGATAGGTTAAGATAACCTACCAGCCTATTCAACTGATTCTTTATAAAATAATTTTTTTGCAGTACATTCGTCTTTACGGTTGTTCCATTCTAATAACAACACGTCTGTTTTGTGCACGACCAATAACGGTATTGTTGGCAGCAATGTGACGTTTTTCGCCATAACCTTTTGCTTCAATTCGACCAGGGTCTATACCACTTTTAACAAAATGCTCTCGAATCGTGTTTGCTCGGCGGTTCGATATTTTCAAGTTATCGTTTCTGCCACCATAACTGTCAGTATAACCGTCAATAAGCACCAACTCTAAGTTTTGATCTAAAGTAAGGTACTCTGCGATCATCGTTAAACGCTTTTTAGATGATTTAGTTAAGCTGTCACCACCAAATTGATAATTTAATACTGTGTAAGAAATATCATCAAAATTGTAATTAAGTAAGTTACTAACACAACCAATAAATTCTTGATAGGCACGATTAAACTTAGCCGTTGATATACCAACAGAAATAAGATCGTTGTCGCTATACCAATCGTTATAGTAAAACGTGGGGTTCATGCCCTGCTCTAATTCATTAAGCATATTCCAAGCAACCTTTTTCGGTAGGCTTGGCGCAAACTGCTTATGAAGTTTCATATTGGCAATAGTTCGACCATTTTTTCCAGGGCGCCAATTAGGCGCAACAGAACGAACTTCTGCTAATGAATAAGTATCGGGTAAACGCATCATATCGAGTTCAAATTCCATATTCATTTTACGGCTTGCCGTACTATAGAATTTTGCTTCACCATAATTAGGTATTTGGTGTGATAAAGTGCACTCTAACCTAGAGTTATTAGTTAACTGCCAATTAGCGTGTTCTAAGTCAGCACCATACTGACGAATACCAGCATTAGCTTGGCTAACAAATACGCATAATAATAATGTGATGATAGTTTTTTTCATAAAATATTTATCTTTTATCTTGCCACTTATCTGTTATCGACCCAATATTCTATAACTTTAGCAGTTATCAGCAATATTTTCATAACTTTCAAGCTTCATCATAGTGTTCGCATAGAGTTTACATTTTTTTTCTGCGATAATTTACGCCTTGAAATTGAATGCTAACTTAAAAAAGATGTAAACATGAGTATAAATCCTGATACTAAAAATAAGAGTTCTGCTGATAAAAATATTAAAAGTGCTTTTGCACAGCGCTTTAGAGGTTATTTCCCAGTAGTCATCGATGTTGAAACAGCAGGTTTCAATTCACAAACTGATGCTTTATTGGAAATAGCAGCAACAACTTTATCGCTAGATGAAAGTACAGGTCAATTTTCTCTTGATGAAACAATTCACTTTAACGTAGAACCTTTTGAAGGTGCCAACTTAGAGCAAGCGGCATTAGAGTTCACTGGCATAGACCCAACAAACCCATTACGTGGTGCTGTTGATGAAAACAAAGCGTTAACAGAAATTTTTAAATTAATTAGAAAAAAGATGAAAATTGCCGGCTGCCAGCGTGCCGTTATGGTTGCTCATAATTCCGCGTTTGATTTGGGGTTTGTCAATGCAGCCGTTGAACGTTGTTTAATAAAGCGATCACCCTTTCATCCTTTTGTTAGCTTTGATACCACAACATTATCTGGTTTAGCGCTTGGACAAACTGTTCTTGCAAAAGCCTGTTTAGCGGCAGGGTTAGACTTCAATAACAGTGAAGCTCATTCGGCATTATACGATACCGAAAAAACCGCTGAACTTTTTTGTTTTATTGTTAATAAATGGCAAAAAATGGGTGGTTGGCCCCTAGCAATAGCCGATGAAGAACAACAAGATAGTGATACACCGGCAAGCGATTAAAATAATTTAGCTGAGCTACTGCGGTTATTATGTCGGCACAATAGATTTCTAACCGCTAAAACTATCAAAGTGAATGCAAAAAATTGAAAGAGTGAATTTTTGGTGACCATCAGGGTAAATACCCCAATAGCGTTGTAAATATAGGGTAAATATTCATAGAAGAGTTCAGGTATTTTATTTTTTATACCGAGTTTTTTTTGTTTATCGAGTCTTCGACAAGCCGAACGAGTAACTAATGTAACACAAGCAGCACTATAAAATAGTGCCGCAGAAATAAGCATAGGCCATGTCATATTAAAGGTAAGTAAATAACCACTTACAATAAAATACGCGAACGGTAAGTTCTCATAAAGCGTCTTAGGTACAAACAAAACGATTCCATAAATCAATAAGGTGATAAATTAAGTGTAGGTTGATTTTCAACTTTTGATTGGCTTAATTTTAAACACTGTCACTTTCTATTATTTATCCTCTTTAATGAAACCACCGTTACCCTAATACTGAAATAAAACTCGCAAAAGACACCGTCATCCTGATATTGAAATACAACTCACAAAGACACCGTCATCCTGAACTTGTTTCAGGATCTAGTACTTTAGATACTGAAATAAATTCAGCATGACGACCTCAAGAGCCAGTGCTTAAATACTGAAATACAACTCACAAAGGCACCGTCACCCTGAACTTGTTTCAGGATCTAGTACTTTAGATACTGAAATAAATTCAGCATGACGACCTCAAGAGCCAGTGCTTAAATACTGAAATACAACTCACAAAGACACCGTCATCCTGATACTAAAATACAACTCGAAAAAGACACCGTCATCCTGATACTGAAATACAACTAGCAAAAGGCACCGTCATCCTGAACTTGTTTCAGGATCTCGTCGTTGACAAAACAAAAAACAGATACTGAAATAAATTCAGCATGACGACCTCAAGAGCCAGTACTTATATACTGAAATACAACCCACAAAGACACCGTCATCCTGAACTTGTTTCAGGATCTAGTACTTTAGATACTGAAATAAATTCAGCATGACGACCTCAAGAGCCAGTGCTTAAATACTGAAATACAACTCACAAAGACACCGTCATCCTGATACTAAAATACAACTCGAAAAAGACACCGTCATCCTGATACTGAAATACAACTAGCAAAAGGCACCGTCATCCTGATACTAAAATACAACTCGTAAAAACGCCGTCATCCTGAACTTGTTTCAGGATCTCGTCGTTGACAAAACAAAAAACAGATACTGAAATAAATTCAGCATGACGGAATTGAACATCGTCACTCTTTGCCGTCCTTGGCACCGTGACATACCGTTCTTCCTGAACATAAAAAAACCGCAATTAAGCGGTTTTTTTATTACTTTTAATAATTACATCGGCTAACTAAAGCCTAAGCTATTACCTTAAAGCTTGTCAGCATTGTTAGCTAAGTAAGATGCAACGCCTTCAGGAGAAGCAGTCATACCTTTATCACCTTTGTTCCAGCCAGCTGGACAAACTTCGCCGTGCTCTTGGTGGAATTGTAATGCGTCAACCATACGGATCATTTCGTCAACGTCACGACCTAATGGTAAATCGTTAATCACTTGATGACGTACATTGCCTTCTTCATCAATTAAGAAAGAACCACGAAATGCAACACCCGCTTCAGGATGTTCAACATCGTATGCTTTACAGATTTCATGCTTTGTATCAGCAACCAAAGTATATTGTACTGGGCCAATACCGCCTTCGTTTACTGGAGTGTTACGCCATGCGTTATGAGAAAATTGTGAATCGATAGAAACACCAATAACTTCAACACCACGGCTTTTGAACTCTTCCATACGGTGATCAAAAGCTAATAACTCAGACGGACAAACAAAAGTAAAATCTAGAGGGTAGAAAAATACCACGGCTTTTTTACCTTTAATTGCTGTCGATAACGTAAAGCTATCAACAATTTCGCCACTACCTAAAACTGCTGCTGCAGTAAAATCTGGTGCTGCACGGCCAACTAATACACTCATTCTTTTCTCCAATATTTTTATTAAATTGATTTAAATCATAAAACTGACGTACATCTATTATTGAGACGATAAGGTGATTTTCAACTTACTTTTCATCTTTTTTAATAAAAAATTTAGCTAACGTCAGTTTCTAAAATGATATTAAGCTTTTTCTTCAGAATTATTTTTTTCTGCAGCTTCTTTGATCAAGGTTTGTAATTCACCTTGTTGGAACATTTCCATAATGATGTCACAACCACCGACTAATTCACCGTCAACCCATAATTGTGGGAATGTTGGCCAATCAGCATACTTTGGCAATTCGGCACGAATATCAGGGTTTTGTAAAATATCAACATAAGCAAATTTTTCACCACACTGCATTAGTGCTTGTGATGCTTGTGAAGAAAAGCCACAGCTAGGCAATTTAGGAGAACCTTTCATATAAAGCAGAATAGTGTTTTCAGAAAGTTGTTCTTTGATACGTTCAATAGTTTCCATGGGATACCTCTAATTACGACCGAAAAAACCTCGATCTTTACAATATAAAATTTAATGTTTATTACTTTGATTAATGGAGTCTGACACTAAAATAATCAAGGTAATAAAGACTAAAAAGCACTTATTTAGTAGAATAAACAATAACAGGCTTGATATTTACACTGGCAAAACCTATATAAATGGGTACACTAGTCAGGCTTTAATAATACTTGACTAGTTTACTAGGTTTTAACTGGTTTTTAAATAAAAGCACACAACTTCTTTATTTTTGCGCAAAAATAAATTTGTATAACCCATTTCTGGAGAAACTAATGGCTATTGAATTACCCGCATTACCCTATGCACAAGATGCACTTGTACCACATATTTCAGCTGAAACACTTGAGTTTCACTACGGTAAGCATCACAACACTTATGTTGTAAAGCTTAATGGATTAATTGAAGGTACTGATTTTGAAGGCAAGTCTTTAGAAGACATCGTAAAGACTTCATCAGCAGGCATTTTCAATAATGCAGCACAAATTTGGAATCACACATTCTACTGGAACAGCCTAAGCCCTAACGGCGGCGGTGAACCAACAGGCGCTTTGGCTGATGCGATCAATGCAAGCTTTGGTTCTTTCGCTGAATTTAAAACAAAATTTACTGAAAGTGCAATCAACAACTTTGGTTCAAGCTGGACATGGTTAGTGAAAAAAGCAGATGGTAGCCTTGCTATCGTTAACACTTCAAATGCTGCAACACCATTAACTGATGAGAGCGTTACACCGTTATTAACAGTAGATTTATGGGAACATGCTTACTACATTGATTACCGTAATCTTCGTCCAAGCTACATGGCTGGTTTTTGGGCATTAGCTAACTGGGATTTTGCTGCGGCAAACTTCGCTTAATTTATATTCATTAAAGATTAATTTATTAACCTTTAATTAAGAATTTTATTGAAAACCAGAGTACCAACTCTGGTTTTTTTATACATAAAATTCAATAAAAGTGTCCTATTTATTTTTAATTCAATATAAAAGACTTTTATATTTTCCTCCTTGCTTACAAAAAAATCTCTAATTATTCTCAACCTCAAAAAATACCGTCTAGACTTAATGGTAGACATACTCGTTTCAATGCAAAGTTTAGTGTCTTGTTGAAGCGAATATCGATAGTTTCTCGGTCTTATTTGAATGAGTTAAACAATATCGACTTTGTACTACGGTAAGTTTTTACTCATCTGCAAATTTTTTCCCTTATGGAGGCAGTTATGAGTATTTTTCAGCATTATCAATCACGATACGATGAAGCTAAAGAAGAGAACTTTAGTATTCAAGAATTTTTAGCTATTTGTCAAAAAGACAAACTTGCTTACGCCACCGCTTCTGAGCGCTTATTAAAGGCTATTGGCGATCCTGAAATGATAGACACCTCAAATGAACCTACCTTAAGCCGTATATTTTCTAATCGGGTAATTGCTCGCTATCCAGCCTTTAAGGACTTTTATGGCATGGAAGACGCTATAGAGCAGATTGTTGCCTACCTTAAACATGCTTCGCAAGGGTTGGAAGAACAGAAACAAATTCTCTATTTATTAGGGCCTGTGGGGGGAGGCAAATCATCATTAGCTGAAAAATTAAAAGCATTAATGCAGCAAGAGCCTATCTATGTGCTCAGTGCTAATGGCATAAGAAGCCCAGTAAATGACCACCCTTTTTGTTTATTCGACGCAAATGCAGATGGCAAGATATTAAAGAAAGAATATAAAATACCAGAACGTTATTTAAAGACCATTATGTCGCCATGGGTGGCTAAAAGGCTGCATGAATATCAAGGTGATATTGCAAAATTTGAGGTCGTTAAGTTATATCCTTCAATTCTTGATCAAATAGCCATTGCAAAAACAGAACCTGGTGACGATAACAATCAGGATATTTCAGCCCTTGTTGGTAAAGTTGATATTCGACAATTAGAGCACTTTTCACAAAATGATCCTGATGCCTACAGTTATTCAGGCGCATTGTGTCGAGCGAATCAAGGCATGATGGAATTTGTCGAAATGTTCAAAGCCCCCATTAAAGTATTGCATCCGTTGTTAACAGCAACACAAGAAGGTAATTATAATCCAACAGAAGGCTTATCAGCCCTGCCCTTTAACGGCATTTTGCTTGCGCACTCTAATGAGTCAGAATGGCAAACCTTTAGAAATAACAAAAACAACGAAGCCTTTTTAGACCGCGTTTATATGGTCAAAGTCCCTTACTGCATGCGGGTTTCTGAAGAAGTAAAAATTTATAAAAAATTACTCGAAAACAGTGAATTAAAAAATGCACATTGTGCGCCAGATACGTTAGAAACCTTAGCGCAGTTTTCTGTACTATCACGTTTAAAAGATCCCGAGAACTCTAGTATTTATTCTAAAATGCGCGTTTATGACGGCGAAAGCTTAAAAGACACCGACCCAAAAGCTAAGTCGTATCAAGAATACCGTGATTATGCGGGTATGGATGAAGGTATGTCTGGGCTATCAACACGTTTTGCTTTTAAAATATTATCACGCGTTTTTAACTTTGATCATTTAGAAGTTGCTGCAAATCCAGTACATTTATTTTATGTACTCGAGCAACAAATTGAACGAGATCAATTACCCCAAGAAACAGCCGAGCGGTATTTAGAATTCATTAAAGGTTACTTGTCATCTCAATACATAGAATTTATTGGCAAGGAAATTCAAACGGCTTATCTAGAGTCTTATTCTGAATATGGACAAAACATCTTTGATCGCTATGTCACTTATGCTGATTTTTGGATACAAGACCAAGAGTATCGCGATGCTGAAACTGGACAGCTTTTTGACCGAGAAGCCTTAAATAATGAATTAGAAAAAGTTGAAAAACCTGCTGGCATTAGTAACCCTAAAGATTTTCGTAATGAAATTGTCAATTTTGTATTACGTGCTAAAGCGAATAACAACGGTAAGAACCCCAACTGGGCAAGTTACGAAAAACTCCGCACGGTTATTGAGAAAAAAATGTTCTCGAATACTGAAGATTTATTACCCGTTATTTCCTTTAACACCAAAACATCGAATGACGACCAGCAAAAACATGACGATTTTATAGAACGCATGATGAGTAAAGGTTATACAAAAAAACAAGTGCGGTTACTGTCAGAGTGGTATTTACGCGTAAGAAAGTCTTCTTAACTTGTACTTTATTGTTTTAAAAAGCCAATAAAGTAGGAGGAAAATATGGCGAATTTTATTGATAGACGCTTAAATAGCAAAAACAAAAGCACGGTTAATCGCCAGCGCTTTATTAAACGCTATAAAAGCCAAATAAAGAAATCCGTTGAACAAGCGATTAATAAACGCAGTGTTACTGATGTTGATCGTGGTGAGGACATTACCATCACCAAAAAAGATTTATCTGAACCTGTTTTTCATCAGGGCAAAGGGGGGGTTAAAGATAGAGTTCACCCGGGTAATGACCAATTTTCAACTGGCGATCAAATCAAACGCCCTCCTCAGCAGCAAGGACAAGGTAGCGGTAAAGGTGATGCCAGTAACACTGGTGAGGGAGATGATGATTTTATTTTTTCTATTTCTAAAGATGAATATTTGAACTTACTTTTTGAAGATCTTGAATTGCCAAATTTAGAAAAGAACCAATTGGATACGTTAATTGATTATAAGACTGTTCGCTCTGGTTATTGTGCTGAAGGCGTCCCCTCAAATATAGATATTGTAAAATCGCTACAGGGATCAATAGCAAGACGTATTGCCATGACATCAACCAAGCGTAAAGAGTTGAAAGTCCTTGAACTTGCCTTAGCAGCATTAATGGCTGATAAACATGATCATGTCCAAAAAATTAAAGACCTAAACAATCAGATCGACATGCTTAAAGGTAAAATCAGTAAAGTCCCTTTTATTGACACCTTTGATTTACGTTTTAGAAACTATACAAAACAAGCCCTACCTACATCAAAGGCGGTGATGTTCTGTTTAATGGATGTTTCAGGCTCTATGGACCAAGCCACTAAAGATATTGCCAAACGATTTTATCTCTTATTGTATTTGTTTCTCACCCGCACCTATAAAACGATTGATGTGGTCTATATTCGACACCACACACAAGCAAAAGAGGTTGATGAAGAAGAGTTTTTTTATTCGCAAGAAACTGGCGGCACTATTGCTTCAAGTGCATTAGATTTAATGATTAAAATAATGGATGAGCGTTATAAGGAAAGCGAATGGAATATTTACGCCGCGCAGGCCTCTGATGGTGATAACTGGGCCGATGACTCTCCTCGTTGTCAAAAATTACTCACTGAACATATTTTACCTAAAGCACGCTACTTTAGTTACATTGAAATATCACAACGACCTCATCAAACACTTTGGCAGCAATATCAAGAAATTGCAGCCTATACAGAACATTTTGCAATTCAACATATTAAAAGCGTTGAAGATATTTATCCTGTTTTTAGAGAGCTTTTCAAGAAAAAACAGAGTAAAGCAGCCTAAGTTAATAATGGCAAAGGAGGCAAATAATGGACAAACGTAAACCCTTAAGTGACCAATGTGACTGGAATTTTGACTTACTTGATCAATATCAAACTGAAATTGCACGGGTTGCAAAGCATTATCGATTGGCTACTTACACCAACCAAATTGAAGTGATCACCGCAGAGCAAATGATGGATGCATACGCTAGTGTTGGGATGCCTATTGGATATAACCATTGGACATTTGGTAAAAAATTTATTCAAACAGAGCAAAACTATAAACGTGGTCAAATGGGCTTAGCCTACGAAATTGTTATCAATTCTGACCCTTGTATTTCATATTTAATGGAAGAGAATTCTATGACCATGCAAGCACTCGTTATGGCACATGCTTGTTACGGACATAATTCTTTTTTTAAAGGTAATTATTTATTCCAAACTTGGACTGATGCGAGCTCAATCATTGACTACTTATTGTTTGCTAAAAACTACATTAGCGAATGTGAACAAAAATTTGGCATTAGTGAGGTTGAATCATGCTTAGATGCTTGTCATGCATTAATGAATCACGGTGTTGACCGCTATAAACGTCCACAAAAGATATCATTAGAGGAAGAGTTGCAACGTCAAAAGGACCGTGAAGCATATTTACAATCGCAGGTGAATACATTGTGGCGAACATTACCCAAAAACAAAGATGATGCTAAGGATAAGAAACCAACATTCCCAAATGAACCGCAAGAAAATATTTTATATTTCATTGAAAAATATGCGCCGTTACTAA
Source organism: Colwellia sp. PAMC 20917 (assembly GCF_001767295.1). GTDB lineage: Bacteria > Pseudomonadota > Gammaproteobacteria > Enterobacterales > Alteromonadaceae > Colwellia_A. Next base: position 4,012,609 of record NZ_CP014944.1, on the reverse strand, counting down.
AACCATGGCAAAGAGAAATTGTACGCATTGTTCGAAAAATCTCGCAATACTTTTATCCACAAAAACAAACACAAGTCATGAACGAGGGCTGGGCCTGCTTTTGGCATTACACACTGTTAAACCATTTATATGATGAAGGCTTAGTCACCGATAAGTTCATGATGGAATTTTTACATAACCATACCAATGTTGTCGCTCAACCCAATTACAACAGTCCTCATTATTCGGGTATTAATCCTTATGCGTTAGGCTTTAATATGTTTATAGATATTAGAAGAATATGTGAACACCCAACAGAAGAAGATAAACGATGGTTTCCAGAAATAGCCAACAGTAATTGGTTAGATACTTTACATTTTGCCATGGAAAATTTCAAAGATGAAAGCTTCATTAGTCAGTATTTATCACCAAAACTAATGCGCGATTTCAAGTTGTTTTATTTACACGATGATGAAAAAGAAAATTTTATTGACGTGGCGGCTATTCACAATGAAAGTGGCTACAAAAAAGTAAGAAGCGCGTTATCTGAACAGTATAATTTGAGTAATCTAGAGGTTAATATTCAAGTAACAAATGCTGATGTTGATGGTGACCGATCGCTAACATTGAAATATACACCACACCAAAATGTTCCGCTAGACGATTCAAAAGATGAAGTGATGAAACATTTATATACCTTATGGCAATTTAACGTGCGGTTAGTACAGAACAATGAAGAGGGGGATGAAGAAGTTATTGCACAATATCCAGAATGAGAGAGCAATGAAGATAATTAAAGGCAAGTTAACCCTTGCCTTTAATTACTATAGATAATTTATTCTGATAACTCTTTTAATACGTCATCTTTAAGTTCTAGCCAAAGTTTCCCTGACTCGATACCATATTTACGTACGGCAAATATCGATTCATCAAATTTATTTTCGCTGGCTAGTTCAATTAATTTTTTATAATAGTCACGAGAAATTTCACGACCTTTAGGATGCGCAAAATATAAAGTCCCTAAACGAGAGTACAAGCCTCTAAAACCATTTAAAATCAGTAGATATATAGAGTTTCCAGAAGCGACCACTAACTCTTTATTTAATCGGTAATCAAATTCAGCAAAGGCTTCACCGTTATCTTCAACGTCTTCATAAGCTTTAATGAGCTCAATAGCCTTTTCAGGATTGTTTTTAATCGCGCCACGAATGTAAATGGCACTGATATTTGTCCGAGCTGACATTAAATTGTCAACCAGATCAGGTATGCCTTCTTGATCAAGTTGAGCCAATGTTTCAAGAATATTTAAACTAGAGGTTTCCCAAAAGTTATTCACTTTGGTGGGTTTACCGTGCTTAATAGTCAACCAGCCATCTCGTGCTAAGCGCTGTAAAACTTCACGTAATGTTGTACGCGTAACGCCAATGAGTTCAGATAACTCTCGTTCAGCCGGAAGTATAGAACCGGGGGGGAAACCACCGTTCCAAATAGACTCAACAATATATTGCTCTGCAAACCCTGCTGGGCTATGTGCTTTGATAACCATACTGCTCCACACAATATCTTAATCTTAAAATTTTAACTGATTGTACCAGAACATCTATTTGGCACAAGCGGATAAATTCGACGTTACTGTTAACTTCGATCACTTATGTGGCTTTTTAGTGGCAACCTCACGCTATGTTTTGTGAAAGACAACAGAGCTAAACCTTATTTATTATCGGCTGTAGAGAGATAAGCCTATAATTTAGGAATAATAAATAGTTTCATTTGTAGATAAAGTCAGTAAGTCAAAATGCAATTTACTATTTAATTTTTAATTCAATACTGAACTAGTGTCTAAAAACTATTAATATTTAAAGCTAATGCCAGATAAGAAGCGATGAATTAAGTCACGAAAACACCCCCTAGTGAAATTTTTCGCTTATTACAGTACTTATTATGCATAAACATCGACTAACTCAATAATTTTGCAATATCAACATGCTATATTCCGCGAAGTTGTACGACAAATCTATAATTAGCATACTCATTGTGAATTTATAGCTCAATCGATGGTGTTTAACGCAGGGCTAGAGAGTGTATTTGTAAAGGCAATATTTAATTTAATACTGCAGAGTCGAAGCATTTCAAGCAAAACGGTAATTCAATAAATATCACTGCTGCTAAGTTATTGAATAATATAAAGGGCCCATGCCTGATATTCTCAGAAGAAAAGGGCACGATTACGCAATATAAAGATAGATTATTTACAAGCTTTTCAATGGCACTTAAACTACTATGCATTTTTTACTAATATAATAAAAAAAAGTTCCACTCAAGGCGAGGCACAAATCGCCATATTCTTAAAACAAACAGGCCAATTATGCAACAATCCTTTATGAGTGCATTTTATAAAAACTTTCTTGGCAACTCGCCAGAGTGGTACAAGCTGGCAATTATTTCATTCTTAGTGATTAACCCTATCCTCTTTTTCTATGTTGACCCCTATGTTGCAGGTTGGGCATTAGTCATAGAGTTTATATTCACTTTAGCAATGGCATTAAAATGTTACCCGCTGCAACCCGGCGGTTTATTAGCGATTGAAGCTATTGCCATAGGTATGACTTCACCGGCTCATGTAAAACATGAATTAATGATTAACTTCGAAGTAATTCTGCTGCTGATTTTTATGGTTGCTGGAATATATTTTATGAAGAGTTTGTTGCTCTTTTTGTTCACGAAAATAGTTACTAAGATCCGTTCAAAAATAGTGGTGTCATTATTATTTTGTTTTTCAGGGGCATTTTTATCAGCCTTTTTAGATGCACTAACCGTCATTGCGGTAATTATCAGCGTTGGCCTAGGTTTTTATTCTGTCTATCATAAAGCTGCGTCTATAGGTGAAGACCATCCCCATGACAATCCCGATGATGATGACATAAAAAGCGATTTACAAAGCTTTAGAGGGTATTTACGTAATCTATTAATGCACGCGGGTGTTGGTACAGCTTTAGGTGGTGTCTGTACTATCGTGGGCGAACCACAAAATTTGATTATTGGTCAGCAAGCCGGTTGGGATTTCATTGAATTCACCCTTCGGATGTCGCCCGTTACTATTCCTGTATTTGTTTCCGGTTTAATCACATGTGCTTTATTAGAGAAGTTCAAATGGTTTGGTTATGGTTTTGCCCTGCCAGAAAATGTTTATCAAATATTACGTGACTTCGACATTGAAGAAAGTAAAAAACGCAATAAAAGTGATAATGTAAAATTAGTCGTGCAAGGGTTAATTGCCGTTTGGTTGATTGTTGGTTTAGCATTACATTTAGCGCCCGTTGGCTTAATTGGTTTATCCGTTATTATACTTGCAACCGTTTTTACCGGTGTAACTGAAGAACATCAAATTGGCCATGCCTTTGAAGAAGCATTACCTTTTACCGCGCTATTAGCGGTGTTTTTGTCCATCGTTGCCGTTATTGTTGACCAACAATTATTTACGCCGGTCATCACTTGGGTATTAACTTTTGAAGGTAACATGCAATTAGTCATGTTTTATTTAGCTAATGGCCTATTATCTATGGTCAGTGACAACGTATTTGTTGGCACGGTATACATTACTGAAATTGAAAAAGCACTTTCTTCAGGGATAATAAACCGTGACCAATTTGATTTACTTGCGGTTGCTATTAACACAGGCACTAACTTGCCAAGTGTTGCTACGCCAAATGGTCAAGCTGCGTTTTTATTCCTATTAACTTCAGCGCTTGCTCCCTTAGTTAGATTGTCATATGGCCGTATGGTTATTATGGCTTTCCCTTATACTATCGTATTGACCATTGTTGGTTTACTTGCTATTTCTTCAGGTCATTTGGAGCAATCGACACAAGATTTTTATGACTCGGGGTTAATTCAGCATCACACGGCTAAAGGTGGGGCTTCTTCTTCACAAGAGCACTAAAGTTAACATCTAGTAGTTTTACTGTTAACTTTTATCAATAAAGCGCCCTTTTGGCGCTTTATTGATGCTAATGATGAAAATCATTTTGTACCAAACAAAAATAAGTACTAGCAACTATCACGCTAATGTCACGATCACATCAATTTGAGTGTCAATATGTGACCAAGCCTATAGTTAACTAGATGACAATCTAAAATAACAACATTGAACATGATTAAGGAAAAATTTTGAAATTTTTAAGTGATTTATCGGTAAACACTCGCGCTTGGCAATTACTTAGCCTAACCGTTTTTGCATTAGAATTATCAGCTCTTTATTTTCAATACGTAATGGGATTAGCTCCTTGCATTATGTGTATTTACCAAAGAACAGCATTATGGGGAATATTCTTTGCTGGCATAGTTGGTAGCATGGGCAATAAAAATATTGTCTTACGCTCAGTCGCATTTACACTCTGGGGTGTTGGCGCTATATGGGGGTTATTGATTGCCATTGAGCACGTTGAAATTCAATCAGCTACATTATCATTTCTCTATAGTTGTGAGTTTGTACCTAACTTTCCAAGCTGGGCCCCCTTACACGAATGGTTACCTTCTTTGTTTGAAGCGACGGGAGATTGTGGTGATATTAATTGGCAATTCTTCGGCTATACGATGCCACAAATGATGATTGTTGTTTTTGGTGGTTTTACTGCTGTGCTAGTGGTTATTCTATTAGCTCAACTGATCAATAAAAAATCCCTATGATCATTTAAAATGTCGATTTAATCGCTGCTTTAATGAAGGGTCACAGAACAGAATAGTCAGTTTATAAGGCCTTTACTGGCCTAAAATAACCTAACTACTCTCATTATATTAAACAATAGCCTCACAATGGGGCCATTGCTGCTTAAGTGATAAAATCATGTCTGTATTACTCACTGTTATCGTATCAACATTTCTTGCCGGTTTGGCTATGCCACTAGGTGCTGCCCTTGCCTACTTCGAAAAAATTGGCAATGACTGGCTTGAACAAGAGCTCAGACATAGTGTTATGGCTTTTGGTGGCGGAGCGCTGTTGTCAGCAGTTGCCTTAGTTTTAGTACCTGAAGGTATAGAGAGCCTTGATATATTACCCGCATGCATTGGGTTTATTGCTGGTGGGCTTAGCTTTATGGCACTAGATATTTATCTTAAAAAAATAGATACACCTGCTAGTCAACTAGCCGCAATGCTTGCTGATTTCATTCCAGAATCAATCGCACTTGGCGCAGCATTCGCAACAGGAAGTAGTAGTGCATATTTGCTAGCTGGTTTAATTGCCTTACAAAACTTACCTGAAGGGTTTAGCGCTTATCGTGAGTTAAGCGCTTCTTCAACTTATAAACCCCAAAAAATTATCATGGTATTTGCTTTAATGGCAATACTTGGGCCTATCGCAGCAGTTTCTGGCTATTTATGGCTATCTGAGTCCCCCAAAATTATCGGCGCGGTTATGCTTTTCGCTTCTGGCGGAATTCTTTATTCAATATTTCAAGATTTGGCACCACAAGTAAAATTAGAAAATCATTGGGCTCCACCAATGGGCGCTGTGTTAGGCTTTACTCTGGGCATGTTGGGGCTAATGTTAACAGCAACATAAATCATAATGGCGTTATAATAGAATAATAATTTGCCATTACATTTATGCTAGGTAATGAAGATAAAGGGGCTAAACTTTAGCCCCTTATTTTTGTTATAACAAAAATAAATAGCAAACCATTGCTATTAAACAAGACAAGATAAAACTTAATATTGCCCCTTCTTTCACCATATCTTTAATTTCAAGTTCACCGGTACCATAAGCAATTGCATTAGGCGCAGTAGCAACAGGCAGCATAAAAGCGCAACTCGCGCTCATAGCAGCGGGCACCATTAATACCATGGGATCGTAACCAGCAGAGGTGGCAACTACAGCCAAAATAGGCATAAGCAAAGTTGCTGTCGCGGTGTTACTGGTAATTTCTGTGAGGTAAGTAACCACTAAACAAATTGTCAGTATCATCAAAATTACCGGTAAATTAGCCAACGAAGACAGCCAATCGCCTAGTATCTGGCTTAAACCTGATTCAACAAAACCTTTAGCAATGGCAATACCGCCAGCAAATAACAACAACATCCCCCAGGGTATTGATTTAGCCGTGTCCCAATCAAGCAGGCGCGAGCCTTTACCATTAGGGATTAAAAACATTAACACCACGGCGAATAAAGCGACGGTACTGTCACCCGCAATTTGAACATTTAATAGGTCACTCCAACCACCAAAGGGCTCTGAGCGAGTGATCCATGCGAGTGCCGTAAGGCCAAAAACCCAAAGCGTTCTTTTTTCTTCACTTCGCCATTCGCCTTGCGCGGGTAACTTTATTTCATGGTCGAGTTTTACATTTCTTGTTAACCAGAATGCCATAATAGGTAAAGCGATTAACACTATCGGAACGCCTATTTTCATCCATGATAAAAATCCAAATTCTCGGCCCGTATTTTCTTCATATATGCCCATAAAAATAACATTGGGTGGCGTACCAATCGGGGTACCAATACCGCCAACCGACGCAGCATAGGCAATACCTAAAATTAAAGCGACTTTAAGTTCTTTGTTATCTATATGAGTAAGTATAGCTAATGCAATCGGCAGCATAATTAACGTCGTTGCGGTATTTGAAATCCACATACTTAATAACGCAGACGCTAACATAAAACCAAAGACTAATCGCCGCCCACTTGAAACGCCGACTAACTTAACCATATAAACAGCAAGTCTATGGTGTGCTCCACTTTTCTCTATCGCTTTAGAGAGCATAAATGCCCCCATTAACAATAAAATAACGTGACTACCTAATGATGAAGCTACTGTTTTATGATCAACAACCCCCAGTAGTGGCAGCAAAGCAAAAGGGACTAAAGATGTAGCAGGAATGGGTATAGCTTCACTAACCCACCAAATAACGGTGAGTAATGTTATTGCCGCGGCTGTTGCGGGCTTTTCTGCTAAGCCTAGCCAAAGTAGCAAAAAGTAAAAACCAAAGGCTAGCGCGGGTGCTAAGACAATAAAACTTTGTTTAGTTAGCTTCATTTAACTCTCTATTTTTATTATTTTTAAGAGGACGATAAGATTATTTTATAAGTATTCGGCTAATGCTTGTCGAGCATGTTGCCAATGAGTATTCGCCTTTAACTCACTGAGCCCACTCGTAGACGTTTTCAATAAACGTAATAAGCGCTGATTACTTTTTTCATCAATAGTGATATTGGCATGGTCAATGACATCTATACAACTATCTCGGTTATTACACAGTAATAGCATGTCGCAACCTGCTTGTTGAGCAGCTTCAGCACGTTCAACATAACCACCAACACATGCAGCACCTTCCATCGATAAATCATCACTGAAAATAACGCCACTAAAACCAAGTTGCTTACGCAAAATATCTTTGAGCCAGTAAGGAGAAAAACCGACAGCTTCGCGGTCAACGTCAGGGAAAATAACGTGGGCAGGCATTAATGCATCAACCTTATTGCTATTAATTAACGTTTTAAAAGGTAACATATCAACAGCGAATATTTCATCACGTGAACGAGAGTCAATAGGTAAAGCAAGGTGAGAATCAGCTTCAACACTGCCATGACCAGGAAAATGCTTACCCGTAGCTTTCATACCAACCAAATGTAAGCCATCGACAAAAGCACTAGCGAGTTGACAAACAATTTCTGGATTTTTATGAAAAGCTCTATCGCCAATAACAGCACTAATATCGTTAATATCAAGAATAGGTGCAAAACTGATATCAATACCGACGGCTTGAACTTCTAATGCCATTAATATTGCACTTTGTTTAGCCAGTTCTTGCGCCACACTAATACTTTCTTCGGCAAAGTGCCAAATTTTACCCATTGCCGGAATAAGAGAGAAGCCATCACGAAATCGCTGAACTCGACCACCTTCATGGTCAACGGCAATAATCAATGGCTTTTTAGCGGCACGGCGGATATCAGCAGTTAATTCAGCAATTTGTTCAGGGGATTCATAATTACGAGTAAATAAAATTAACCCGCCAACAAGAGGATGTTGCAGAAGCTCTTTGTCTTCTGCCGTTAAAGATGTGCCAAGCACATCTAGCATAATAGGACCCATATACACACTTTGAAGATGATAAGTTTTTGATGTTGCTACTTTACCTAAATCAATAGTAATTACAAAGGCTGATATTGATATATAACGGTGATACCTGAAAATTATCGCTGACAGATTGAAGTATCACGAATATATCATGTCAAAATGATAAAAGAGTCAGATTAAAGTAAAGGAGCAGCAACACCTGCGGCGACATAAGGGATAACTTGTTTAATCACGCCGGCAATGTCCATATTACGATCAAAATCACTTTTAGCGATATCAATTAAAGCATCACTCGAAGACATGGTGAAAACCACTGTGCCCATAGTAAAGTGCAAACGCCAAAACATTTCTTCAGCAGTAAGCTCTGGATAAGCTTTTTGCACCGCTTTAACAAAGTTATTAATAACGCCTGGGTATTGTGTCGTTAAGAACCAGCGTAAAAAGCCTTGGCTATCACTATAACCTCGTCCTAATAATTGTAAAAAATTACTGGTACCATTTTCTTTAAATTCATTTAATGATAACAAGGGTTCAATAAAAGCTGAAAACACTTCAAGTAAGGTTAAATCATCTTGTTCGCATATATTCACTAGCGATAATTCTAAACGGGGTGAAAGCTCGTTCATATAACGAGACATTACTGATTTTATTAACTCTTTTTTAGAGCCAAAATGGTAATTTACCGCGGCTAGATTAACTTCTGCTTGGCTAGTGATTTCTCTTAACGATGTACCATTAAAACCTTGCGTCGCGAATAATTTTTCTGCTGCATCTAAAATTTTGTTTTTTGTACTCATGTGCCAACGGTACCTCTTACCTGCGCCCTAAATGAAAATATTCATCATTAATTAAGCCTAGTTTAAACAAGCGTTTGAAATAACGCAACAATGAATATACAGGTCAATCTATTTCCATTTAAATTCAATGAGATAACTTTAATTTTGGTGTGACTCCTTCTCTATTAACCTATTCACAGCCAGATGAATATCGCGGCGTTCACAATGCAGAGCAAACGTTAGTATATTCGCAACAGCCGCAATGTAGATCTTTACGTTTTATTGAAGCGAATGTTGAAGCAAACAATGTACTAGAGATGGCGGTCAGTTCAGCCCATGAATAAAAGTTAAACCCTAGCATTAAATTCTACCTTTATAAGCCTAATTTAACTTTAGTCACATTCGCTAGGTTAAGTTTACACACTGAAAGTAAAGCGCATCATATGGTGATAAAAAAGCATTAAACGTAAAAGCGTTTGGTGCTTTTTTATCGAAAAAACTAAAACGTTTAGATACTTTGATAATCCCCTATTTGCTTATCTGATTTAATCTACATAGGTGATCTTTAATCCCAACTTTTATTTAGCGTTGACCGCGTAGACATTTGCCCGTTAGTTATCTAGTAAGATAATGAGTCAAATCTACTTAATCACAGAGTATTGTAAAAGTTTGATCAGTTTTTGCGGTCAAAGCTTTAAGCGGACTAGACAATTTTATATACTGGCGACTCATTATCTATTAATAATAAAAATATAAGACTTTTATGATAAAACTATTCAAACAAACAAGCGTAGCCTTGTGTGTATTGGCCTCACTTACTGCATGTAATGGTGAAAATGCTACACAAACTCAACAAGCACAAACGCAAGTAGCTCCAGCATTAACGGCAAAAGATGCGAATGTATTTCTTAACGCTACCGAAAAAGAATTAATCGCTCTGGGTATTGAGGGGAGCCGCGCCGAATGGATTTATTCAAATTTTATTACCGATGATACCGCTGCCCTATCAGCGGCAGCAAACCAAAAATCGACAGAAGCTGGCGTTCGTTTCGCTATGGCAGCAGCTAAATTTGACGATGTCGATGTTACAGAGACTCAACGTAGAAAATTAAATACCTTAAAGCAAAGCTTAGTTATGCCTGCGCCACAAGATTCTGAAAAGTCAGCTGAACTGGCAAAAATTGGCTCTGAACTTGGCGGCATGTACGGTAAAGGAACATACACGACCCAAGCTGGAAAAACATTAAGTTTGGGTGAAATGACTTCGACGATGGCAACATCACGTGATTACGACGAATTGCTAGAAATGTGGCAAGGCTGGCGAACAATTAGTCCAGAGATGAAACCTTTATTTGTTCGTCAATCTGAATTAGGCAATGAGGGTGCACAAGGGCTAGGCTACAAAGACTTAGGCGCCATGTGGCGTTCAAACTACGATATGCCTGCTGACGATTTCGCTAAAGAGCTTGACCGTTTATGGGGACAAGTAAAGCCCTTGTACGATGACCTTCATTGCTATGTTCGCAGTGAACTAGGCAAAACCTATGGAGAAGACAAGGTAGCACAAGACCAACCTATTCCCGCTCATTTGTTGGGTAATATGTGGGCACAATCATGGGGAAATATCTATGAGTTAGTGGCTCCTGAGAATGCAGATCCAGGTTATGATGTTACCGAGCAGTTAGCTACAAATAACTATGACGAAATTAAAATGGTTGCAGGGGCTGAAACCTTTTTTACATCTTTAGGTTTTGAAGCATTACCCGAAACATTCTGGACGCGATCCTTATTTACTAAACCAGCAGACCGCGATGTTGTTTGTCATGCTTCCGCTTGGGATCTTGATGCAAAAGATGATATTCGCATTAAAATGTGTATTCAAAAAACCGGCGAAGAGTTCAACGTTATTCACCACGAACTTGGTCATAATTTCTATCAGCGCGCTTACCAAGATCAACCCGTTTATTTTCAAAATAGTGCCAACGATGGTTTTCATGAAGCGATTGGTGACACCATTGCACTTTCAGTAACACCTAAATACTTGAAAGAAATTGGCTTAATCGACACTATCCCTGACGAATCAAAAGATATTGGTTTATTAATGAAAATGGCGTTAGAGAAAATAGCCTTTATTCCCTTTGGCTTAATGGTTGATCAATGGCGTTGGAAAGTCTATTCAGGAGAAATTACACCAGAGAATTACAATACAGCTTGGTGGGAGTTACGTCAAAAGTATCAAGGCATTGCTGCACCCGTAGCTCGTGAAGTTGATGCATTTGACCCCGGTGCGAAATACCATGTGCCTGGTGGCGTACCTTACAGTCGATATTTCTTAGCGCATATTCAACAGTTTGAGTTTCATAAAGCGCTTTGTGAAATATCAGGTAATACCGATGCCATTCATCGCTGTTCAATTTACAACTCTAAGGCTGCCGGTAAAGCACTTAATACCATGTTAGAAATGGGCTCTAGTCAGCCTTGGCAAGAAGCTTATAAAGTGTTGACTGGCAGTAAGCAAATGGACGCAACCGCAGTACTCGATTACTTTGCTCCTTTACAAGTCTGGTTAAAAGAGAAGAACAAAGGCAAGCAATGTGGTTTCTAAGCTTTTAATGCCTTTATAATTTTTTTATGACAAAGCCTGATAATTGACTTATCAGGCTTTTTTATTGGGAAAGATGAGAACTAAAATGATTACTTAAAGTATTGGATGACTTCATAGGTAACATTTAACAACGTCGCTTGCTTAATTTTAATTTCAGCGCCTTTAAAATTAAATAGGATATGCGCACCTTGTTTATTTTCTATAGAAAAATCTTGGCTAAAAGTCGCTTTAGCCATGTTTGCTGAGTATTCAGCATAGTTAAAGTTAATTTTACCGTTTGATAATCCTTTATAAGAGAGTGTTTTTCTGAAATAGCCTTTCTCAGGGGTCTTACTGTTATCACTAAAAATATTATAAGGGATATTTAAAGCAACACTTTCATCGCCAGCAAAAGTTCCCAATTCAAAATAACCATCTTTGTTTTCATCAAATAAACAAAATTTAACCAAACCATCGTCATATTCAGCGTCATTAAAACAAGCGGCATTGCCCCCTGAGCGACTCATGCCTAATAAGGTGGTTTTTCCTTTGCTTAATCCTGGGTGTTCATCGTAAATAAATTTAATATGAGTAAGTAAACTAACAGACTGCGTTTTTTTTTCTAAGTAGCTACCTGACACTTTAGTTAATAAGTTATCACCTATGTCTACTGTAAATTCATCGGCTAACTCAGGGCTGTTTTTTTTAGCATTAACCACTATCGCGTCACTAGACAAGTTCTGATAAACAGGTAAAGAAGAACAAGCACTCACTATTACACTACCAGCAACCCAACAAACAACAGGTAAAAAACGCCTCTTTATTCTATTCATCCATAACCCTTTATCCAAAAATAATAATATGATGGGTAAGGTAGCTTAAACCTAAACTTTACGTCAACCAATCTGTACAAGTAATTGCCTTAGATATATTTTATCAACACAGAAAGTAATATTTCAACCGACAGGTCTAAACTTAATAAAGGGAAGGTTTAATTGTATTAACAAAAACTAAAAAAAGCGCTAATAATGAATAGCATTGAACATTTTATCTGGAGTTGAGTTATCACAAAGAAATAACCGCACTAGTGTACGGTTATTTAACAAGTTATCGCTTACTTTTAAGTATTGGTTAATACTTTTATTATTGCCCTTCGGGTCTTAAATAAGCCAAATCATCTTCATCGTCAGCATGAAAGTCATAGCCACCGTCAAAGTCGCCATTGAGCTCATTAGCAACAGTGATAGGCAGTTCTAATATCTCCTGAATATATATAGAGAGATTTTCCTGTTGATCAATAATGCCCTTAAGTTCAGTGAACGTTAATAACTTTATATCTTGCAGGTAACCTTTAGTTAAAACTGATAATTGTTCAGTAAAACTGGCAATACAAGTATCGACTTTAGTCAGTAAGGCCTGTTTATCTGTTTTGGTCAGGTAAGTATTCAACTGCTCGTACAAACTTGTAGTAAAAACTTTTTTATCACTATCAATAAGTAATAAGGCAATGGCGGTGTTTAGAAATTTTTGTAATTCAAACAACAATACCTCTTCATCATCGTCAACAAGTAAACTGGTTGCACAATAATCTGTGGCAATGCTTTTATAAACTTGTAATAACTTGGCACTTTTATACCCTTCATTAACTAACGCTGTATGCATTACTCTGATATCAGTTGTATCATTGATGGCTAAAGCGTAACGGCGAATAGATATTTCTTCGAAGTATGAAGGGGATATTGTTTTTAATTGAGCATACTTTGCCCAGCCTGCCCGAAAGCAATAAACAACACCTTGGCTTTTTAAAATTTCTTTTGCCTTATCTGTGTCGTTATCACAAAGGTCTAACAAACCTAAATTGCTCATTCCTAGAACAATTTCACAGCCTTTTTTAATTTGATCAGCATAAATTATTGATAGATTATCAGACGCTATTCTCAAAGACATATCAGATAACTGTTGCTTGGTTTTATGCATAAATTCAGGCGTAAAAAAACCTTCACTTTCGCCGTCTCTTAATACTAAAAGTAAAAACGGATAATTTCTTAACTCTGCAATGTTCATTGATGAATTCCAATCAATTAAAGCGGTTATTATAAGCTAAATAAATACAGCGGCAGTTTAGCGTTAAAGAGGCGCAAACATATCGTCGGTATCCATTTCTACAGCAGTCACTCTTTGTTTATTTGCATTTTGCTTTAATGCATTCTCTATATTATCGAGTGTGCCATTGGTACTAACCGTCATTACTTCACGATAAGCTTCTTCGCTTAAGGATTTTATTTTCATTAATAATTCTTCAATACTACCAGAGGTTTGCTCTTCATCTTCTTCAATTTCTGAAAAATCATGGCCAATGAAGGGTAAAGACAAGTATAAAAGACCAAAGTCGTCTTCAACTATCGCCGTTAATACTTCTCGTTGTTTTTCTTCATCATCAGAAGAAAGAAATATTTGCGTTAACAAACTATGCGCTTCTGTTTGTGCACAAAAGACGTGGTCTTCATCAATATTTTGCCAATAGGATGGTTCAACATTTAAGAGTTGTTTTATTGACTCAGCATCCATTAACCATGTGGCAATAGAGGGAATGGTGGCATCGTGCTCTCTGACAATTTTTGCAACCGTTAAAATATCCATCTCGGTTAACACGGCAAGCATTTTTTCGTCACCGTGCTCAGAGGCAATCGCCTCTAATGAAGTGCCTGCACGTCTACCACTGTGTTGTGCTTGTTCTATAATATCGCTAGCTAGAATTAATGCATTTTTTGTCAAGTTGATTCCTTAAAACTTATATTTATTTGTCAATTATTTCGGATATTTAATGGTGAGTTAAACTTAATTACACTCTTATTGATTAAGCTTAGTAGTTCTCATCATAATCATTAGATTCATCGTCATCATCGACTTGAGCGTAATCATCTTCTTCGGCTTTTAACGGCGTTGCATCATAACCATTATAAAAATGAATCAGCAAAACAGCTTTTTTCAAGTCGTCTTCAGCATGCGCCATTATTTCAGTAATACATGCTCGAGCATCAGCATGAACGCCAACAAAAGGCTTAACGTCAGCCCACTCTGGTTCATCGTTAAGCTCGATTGTCGATAAATTTTTACTATCGATTCTTACCTTAGTTGAGATAGCCATCGCCAACTGATCAACCATGCCATTAAATAATAAAGGCATTTGCTTTAATTGTTCAAACAAGTTTGATAAATAATTTGATAATAGATCAGGATTTTCTGGATCTGATAATGAATTCATATTCTCTAAATACATAGAGAAATCATCCGTTAAATATTCGGGTAAATTAGTTTGGGATTGCATACAAATCTCCTAGTAAAAAGGCTAATTCTGCGCTTGATTAAAAGCACTTTGCCAAAAAGAATCAGCAATTTCTCGCGGATCGGTTATTACCGTATAGTTACTTTTTAAATATAATGACCGTTTTTTTGGATCAGAAATAACATCGTATGCTTTTTGAATAAGTTGAAACTTTTCTTTGGCTTCAACATTATCATTTCTATCTGGGTGATATTTATTGGCAAGTTTTCGATAAGCTTTTTTAATCTCGATGGTGGTTGACACCCTACTCACGCCTAACTGTTCAAAATAATCCATAAAACTTCAACTACCTTTAGCAAGACAACATAAAAATGACTGTTGACACAATTGGCGCAATTTTACCTTCGCTATTACATAATTAACATCATTATGTTTGCTTATTTTTCGTTTATATTAAGGTATAGAGGTAATCGGTTAAAACTAAACGCAAATAATGTTGTTAGGGCTAACTTAGGCAACAGATAGAAACCGTTGCCGACTTTACATTTTTATTATCTCTGGTCTCAGAACAGCTAATTTAACCAATATTTTATTTTGGGACTGATAAGAGATATCAACATCTTCCATCGCCTCTATTAACAACTCCACCACACGATTAAAATCAGCTTCATTGATATTCATACCGGTATGAATATCAATCATGCTATCGCCATTATACTTACAGGGACCATTAACCACACCACATAAGTGGTTGATAAAACCCTGCTTGAAATGTCTGACGCTCGATTTGGCAAAATAAGGCAGTATTACTTTATCCTTGACAATTCTTTTTACAAAAGCATCAACAAGTAGTTCTATCCCTTGATGACCACCAATATCTTGATAAAGCTCATCACTTGGTACTAAATTTTTACTACTACAGCCAAGGCAAAGTTGCAGGACTAGGACAATAAAAAAACTGTGAACATATTTAATCATTAATAAGATCCCGACAAAGATAAATACCAACCCTTTTGATCGGCTAATGCAGCTATAGTGCCTAAATTAAGATAGGCGAGAGTAACGTTGAAATGTTTGTTTGGAAACCAAGCAACAAAAACATCTTGCCAGTCGTCTTCTCCAAGACCTAAATTATCAGGTTTATGCCGATATTCAGTGCCAACAGCCAAGTGTTTATTTATTAATACAGCTACTGACATTTCAGTTTGTAATGCACCATTACCTTTTGGGCCACTAAAACCGAGTAACCCCATTTCATTTGCTTTTGTGTAACGAGCAGTGGCATTCCATAACACGTTATAACCGGCCAACAAACCTAAATGAAGTTTGCTCGCTGCTAAATAAATATCGGTACCTGTGTCATCTTTCGCACCTAATGAAAAAGCTACATCGGCAGTTGTTAGTGATTTGTGCTGTATACCTACTGATAATTGTGGCCAAGTGCTATAAACCAAGTCACCGTACAAACGAACTTTCAGACCTAAAATATCTTGAGATAAGGTTAATGATAATGGGTCGACCTGAAAATTTTGCTTAGCAAATGAAAACTCTACACGGTCATAAAAATTAATTTGGCCACCGCAGCTATTTAATTGAAAGTCTTTCACGTTAGCCTGCGAACAAAAGGCAGAAAAGGCTATTTCATCTTCCGTTGCATAACCCGCTAATTGCGCCCAAGGCACTAGACCTCCGCCTCCTGAGCCCTCGACTTGAGAAACACCAGGGGTTGCTAATATTTTACCATTAGCAAAGCTCATCATAGGTAAAAGGAGTAATATAAGGCTAAAGAGGCGATTCATAAGTTTTATACCATTCTATAAATTTTTCAGCGCTAACAGGTCTTGATAAATAGTAACCTTGTGCATAGTCACACTGAAAATCATTTAATAACATTAAGCTTTCTTTGTTTTCAACACCTTCAGCGACCACACTCAGCCCAAGTTTATGACCAAGAGAAATAGTTGACGCAACAATATCTTGATCTTTCTGGCATTGCTCTAACTTTAAAATGAAGGTTTTATCAATTTTCAATTCATCGACAGGTAAACTTTTTAACTTAGCTAATGAAGATTGACCAATACCATAATCGTCGACTGAAATCAGAAAACCTAGTGATTTAAGGTGAGATAAACGCGCTACGACTACTGCTTCGTTTTCAGCAATATCTCTCTCTGTTAATTCCAAGGTGATTTGCGATGTTAACACCTCATGATTATTTACTGTGTTAAGTAAATAATCAACAAACTGTTCATTTTGAATGTCTTGTGCGGATAAGTTAATGGCGACCTTAAAATGGTAACCCATCTTATTCCATTGTTCAGTTTGTTGAATAACTTGTAGAATGACCCATCGTGTTAAGGATACAATCAAACCGGCCTTTTCAGCTAAATCAATAAACAATTCTGGATTTACAAAGTTGCCTTCTTTATTTATCCAACGAATTAACGCTTCAAGTTTATCAATTTTACCGGTATTCATATTTAATTTTGGCTGATAATTCATGAAAAGTGGACTTACTTCACACTCAAGCGCCTCTTTTAACTCTTCTATTAAACGCAACTTATAAAGGTAAGCCTCGTCTTCTCCATCTTTATAAAATCTCAATAAGACCTGTTCTTGATAAGCCGAAGCAACTGCCATGGTTGATCGCCTGATCAATCGCTCCGCATCAACACCATGCTCAATAGAGTTGGCGACGCCAAAATAAAGTGATAAATTAATTTTAATGTCATCAAGCCAAAAAGGACGATTAAGTTCACTCTGCAGTAACTCGATAAAATGTTTTATTTCATCGGTTTTCTTTATAGGAACAGCCAACAAGAATTCGTCTGAATTAGTGCGTGCAGCAATAATATCGTGCGCTGAGTTATGATTTGATTTTTCAATATAGACTAAAATACGGGCAGCAATTTCTTTTAAAATATTATCACCATTAGTCAATCCTATGGTGTCATTAAGTGCTTTAAAGGCTTTAATATTAAAAGTAATCACCACTAAATGAATATCTTTATTAAAGTAGTCCGCTACTTTCGTTAATGTTTTATGGCGATTATATAAGCCAGTTAATATATCGCGCTCTGCCTGATAAATAATTGACTGCTCACGACTCTCAATAGCCGCGCCCATCACTGAAAACCCTTGATAAAGTTCGCTAAATTCAACCGGCAAACGGTTGGCCAATTTAGGCACATTTAATTCACCGCGGCTAATTTTTTGTGTGACTTCCATTAAAATATGTAACGGCGTAGACAAGCCTCGTGATAACAGGCGAGATAAGGTGATAGCAATAACGATGACAATCACCGCAATTATCAACATAGAGAGAATCAGACGATTGAAATCACTTTGAATTTTTGTCAAAGGCGCAGACAAGGTTGCTTTTATATCTTTAGAACCAGCAAAACTGATGGTTTTGTGGAAGTAATCTGCTCGTGTTAGCAGTAAGTTCGGCGACTGTTGTTTAGTGCCTTGTAACAATTTTTTTATAATGTCTTTACGTTCAATACTTGACTCAATCAGTTGATTGTTTTGCACTAAGGTTAAATCTAAAGCAATGAGGTCTTTCAGCTTTAATAGTGCAACATGGTCAAATTCAAAGCCAATCACGGTATAAGCAATAACTCTTGGCGCCTTAACCGGGACAACAATAACTTGATAAACTTTATTTTCGATACTCAGAATTTGAGCATGAACCTCCCTAAAAGGAAGCTTAGTTATATTTGCTTCAATTGTTTTTGCATCGAATGAGTGTAATGAACTGGTCGTCGATAACTTACCTTCTAAGTCTAGAATCAACATCAAATCAGCATTAATACGTTTACCGTGATTGAGTAGAACACCCTCCACAGTATTTTTGTCGCGAGTCGCTACCGCTTGTTTAAAACCAAAATCGGCGGCTAAAACACTGGCGCTAGTCGTTAACACTCGCTCTTGCGACCTTAATGTTTGGTCGAGTACGTTTTGAGCAAAATACATTTGGCGTTCGATTTGCTTTTCGGCATAATCAGCAAACCTAAACCAATTACTGCCCGTTAAAATAATCACGGTTAATAAAATTAAACTGGTTAATAGCCAAGTAATCTGTGCTTTAAAACTAAACCTAGTGTTCATAAAAAGCTAACTCTTCAAAACTGCCTCTTGCTTGAGGTGCATTTACGCTTATGGTGATAAAAATTTCATTGTTATCAATCATCTTTTGATCAACGGTTAACAGGGTATGTTTTGTTAAACCAACCGTGCTATTGGGATGCCAAATTTTTAACTGGGTATTTAACGCTAATGGTTGTGTTAACAAGACTTCTCCGTTGGCATCACTTAAGTAGGTATTATTTTCATCGGAAACATAAATATAGCCGACCATAGCATCATGGATATTGCAGCCCATAACGACAAGACCTTTATCTTCGAAACGAACCGGGCTTTTAGGTTTACCTGAATACAATTTTAATTCAAATGTTTTAGCTAGCGAAAAAGAATAAACATGATGTCTAATATCATCTTTATTGGGAAAGCTAACCTGACTATTAACCGGCACAACTAAAACATGAGGGGAAAATTGTTTGTTTATTTGATCCATCACATAGATACGATCATCGATTGATTTATTTATAACGGGTTGAGGTATGCCATATTCAATCACAGCATTGGGCAGAGGATCGTTATTTTGATCAACAATTTTTATAAGTGTTTGGCTAAAAGCAGTTTCAAGGAAGACTACTGAACAGAAAGATATAACCATAAACAATCGAAACGTAAACATTATTATGATGACCTTAAATGATTTTTTTTCGTGTTTAAATCATACCTGTACATATGACAAGAGTCTAATTTTATTAAGGTAATAAGTTACCCCACCCCTCCTGTTAACGTTGTGATAACTTATACTTAACGATAGTGGTACTGTTAAAAGACTTAGCGCTTTACTTATTAAGCCTCAGTAAAAAGAATCGTTGCCATCAGTTTAATGAGTCGCTGTAAAAGTGAATAATATCCTTTGTACAAGTATAAATATAACCAAAAGAGCATTAGGGGATCACTTGGGGAATAATCATAAGCTATAGCAAAATAAGCGAGTTACTTAGCTATAGCTTGTCTTAGTGATTTTTTCCTAGACAGTTACAACGCAAACGTCTAAAAATCATTTTCCGTTTAAAATAACTTAATTATCAATTAAACCCAGCAAACCTTTTTTGACAAAGCTAGGTAAGGCGAAGGCAGCACAGTGAAGCGGTGCATTATAATAATCAAAACTTAAGCCTGATTTTTCAACCCGTTCAGCGTTAAAATCATTAATAGGATGGTATTGCTTAGATGCAAAAGTAAAACTCCATAAGCCGCCTGGATAAGTTAAATTACTAAAACTATACAAGTAAGTTTTCGGAAAGACATTGTTTAATACTTTCAATAGCGATTGTTGAATATCCATGGCATACCAAGAAGACTCTCCCTGAGCAACAACGATACCGTCATCGGCTAAACAGTTAAAAACATCTTTATAAAATGCTTCACCAAATAAGGGTTGAGCCGGTCCAATCGGATCAGTGCTGTCGACAATAATAACGTCAAACTTCTCAGTGGTTTCTTTAACAAATTGCACACCATCACCAATAATAAGATCTATACGTTCATCATCGAGTGCTGAAGCGGTTTGTGGGATGTGTTCTTTACAGGCGTCGACAACCATCACATCGATTTCAACCATAGTACATTTTTTTACTGATAGATGACGAATGACTTCTCTTGCCGTTCCACCATCACCACCACCAATCACTAAAACATTTTTAGGCTTAGGATGCACAAACAAGGGCACATGGCTTATCATATCGTGATAGGCAAATTCGTCTCGCTCGGTGACCATAATCAAACCGTCATTTAGTAACATTTTACCATGACCTTTCGTTTCAACAACATCAACGGTTTGAAATTCACTTTTCCCAGAGAAAAGTACTTTTTCTACTTTAAATTTAATCCCCAAAAAATCTTCAAATTTTTCTTCTATCCATAAATTAGAGTGCATGGTTTTCTCCTGAAATATCAATCATAATTGGCTCAGCAAAGACTGTCTGTGGCAGAATATAGTTGGCAAAGTTTACTAAATAACCATTATCAAGCTTTTTACAAACACGTGATTTACTCACATATTGTGTTGGTATTAACACGCTTAATTTTTGCTCAAAAGCTTGTTCATTAAAGCTCATTAAATCAAAAGATTTGGGTGCCAATATCTCTAAAAGTTTTGGCGCAAGCAAAAGTAAATCTATATTCGATTCAAAGCTAATATAACTACTGTCCATTTGAGGCGTAACATGAATGGTTAAATATTGCTGTTCGTTAATCGCATTGAGTGAATAGCCGTAAGGGGAAAAGACAAAGTCATCAATAATGAAGCCAGGTAAAATACTATCAATACACAAGAACTGACGAATTTCTTCAGCTGACAAATTAGCTTGTGTTAAATGTTTCGAAGCCTGCTCACTTATTTGATAGGCGAGTAACTCGTAGGTAATGTCATCAGTATCAGCAGTAAAGTCGTTATCTAAATGAAAAACGTAGTTGTGGTGACTGTCCATTTCACCAAAACGATAAGCCTTACCCGGTAAATATTGATTAATTAATTTGATATCATCACCAAAGCAGCTAGGCTGGGCGTTTGAAAAGTATTCGTTCTTACGCTGATAAGTGAGCTGTTTAATCACTTTTGTACCAAGTTTTTGAATAAAAAACTCTACCGCTTTAACTAACTGCGTTTCACCACAGGTTAATATTAATATTCTATCTGACCAGACAAATAAACTCGACTCGGACAGTAAAAAAGCTTTGCAATACTCATTTTCAATCGAAGATAGTATTTGAGCTTGACTACGATGAACTAACGCAGACCAAAATTCATCGTCAATGTCGTTAAGTAAAGAAAGCTGTTCACCATCGATTAAGATTTCAGCTTTTTTCTCTGATCCCTCAAAAAACATAACAACTCCTCATTAAAAAAATAGTGCGTCATTTTACAAATTATTTCATTTTTATCAATAAAATAATGTAGCTAACATCGAGAAAATAAACAACAAGCTTGCCATCCAATAGCCCTCCTTTTATTCACCACACTATATTTTATAAATAAAACTATACATTTAGCCTTTATTTTGGATAATTAAGAAAATATTGCTGTTAGGTATTATGACTCAATGAATATGGTTAAAGAAATTAATGTGGGTTTAATATCCCCGCCAATACCTTTTGAAGGGGCTAAAGATAAGCGAGGTCTTTTTCAAGATACGAGCCACATCATCGGCTTTGAGTTTGATGGTACGGCATGCTTTAGAAAAGGCACTAAAGCAGGGCCTAACGCACTGCGAGCCGTTTCTGATGGTATTGAGTCGTATTCTCCGTATTTAGACGCAGACCTTGAAGATATTTCATTTGTTGATCTAGGTAATTTACCGATTGATTTATCTATCAATGAACAAAGTAGACAAGCTGATATAGAAAACGCTTATAGTAATGCTAATGATGCTTTTAACACCTTATTTGAAAATGTTGCTTTAAAAGAAAATAATATTCGCATTGTCACCTTAGGCGGAGAACATTCTATTTCTTATGCTCCAATAAAGAAGTATTTGAGCGAATACCCTGATTTGGTCATACTGCATCTCGACGCGCATGCTGATTTACGCGATGGTTACTTAGGATATCATTATTCACATGCCGCTATTATTCGCCGTATTACCGATCATTTTGGTAAAGATAATAAGCTAATACAATACGGCATTCGCTCAGGTACTCGTGAAGAATATCAATGGATGAAAGCACATCAAACACTCAAAAAAAGCAGAGCTGAATTTCTTGCCAGTGTTGAGGCGATTGCACAAGATACTCCTATTTATTTAACCTTAGATTTAGATTATTTTGATCCAAGCTTTTTTCCAGGTACCGGAACACCTGAGCCAGGCGGAGAAGATTTTCATTCATTGATTAGCTTATGCAAAATATTGCGATCTAAATATTTTGTTGGCTGTGATGTAGTCGAGTTAGCGCCTAAAATTGACAGTACAGGAAATAGTGATGTTTTTGCGGCGAAAGTCGTGCGGGAATTATTACTTTGTTTAGCGGGGCCAAGCCAGGCCTAATAGTCGATGAATATCCTAAGAGAACACCTTTAATATAACGCAGTTACATTAAAGGTGTTCCAGATTACTTAGCCATTAATTAAAAAATGAACATAGATACTGGCGCTATAGCCTAAAGCGATAGCCCAACTCCATTTAAGGTGGCCAACAAACGAGTATTTGCCTTTCGTTTGCCCCATTAAAGCAACACCCGCCGCAGAGCCAACCGACAGTAAACTTCCCCCTACCCCAGCGGTCATTGTCACTAATAACCATTGTTGTAAATCCATCACGGGGTTCATACTTAAGACAGCAAAAACAACAGGGATATTATCAATAATAGCTGAAAGTACGCCGACAGCAATATTGGCATAGGTAGGATCCCAGTTGGTATATAATAGGTCTGATACTAAACTTAAATAGCCCATAAAACCGAGCCCACCAACACACATAACAACCCCATAAAAAAACAGTAAGGTATCCCACTCTGCGCGTGCTATTTTTTCAAAAATATCAAAAGGAACAATATTACCTAATCTTTTTAGGGCTTTTTCATCATGACGGATGGTTGCTAAGGTACGTTTTTTATCTAATGAACGAGGAAGGCTTCTTCTTAAATAAAACCCTAAAAACTTGAGGTAACCTAAGCCCATCATCATTCCTAACACAGGTGGCATGTTAACAACACTATGGGTGGCAACTGACGTTGCTATGGTGAGTATAAATAAGAAAATAATTCGCTTCGCGCCACGTTTTAGCATGAAGTCTTCATCGGTTATAGGTGTTGATCTTTCATTAGAGATAAAAAAGCTCATAATAATGGCAGGGACTAAAAAGTTGACCAGCGAAGGTATAAATAGTACAAAAAATTGCTCAAACTTAACTAAGCCTGCCTGCCATATCATTAAAGTGGTTATATCTCCAAATGGACTAAACACCCCGCCAGCATTAGAGGCGACCACTATATTTATACAGGCAATGTTAATAAACTTAAGGTCCTTCGGAGCCACTTTAAGGACAATGGCACACATCAACATTGCCGTCGTTAGATTATTAGCAAACGAAGAAATAACGAATGCCATCATGCCGGTTACCCAAAACAAGCTGCGTAAACTTAACCCTTTAGAAATCATCCAAACCCGTAAGCTATCGAACACCCCTCGCTCTTCCATCGCATTTATATAAGTCATCGCGACTAATAAAAATAATAATAACTGAGCATATTCTAATAAATTATGATTAAAAGCTTCTTCTGCCGCTTTAGGAATGCCGTGTTGAGTATAAATCCAACCAATAATCAGCCAAATGACACCGGCGGCGACCAATACCGGTTTTGACTTTCTCAGATGAAGAAACTCCTCACTAATAACCAGTAGGTAAGCGATAATAAAAATCGTTAATGCAGTAAATCCTGCAACAGTGTTAGTGAGATCAATTTCGCCGGCTCCAGCGGCAAAAGCAGGTGTTGCAAAGAGGAGCAGCAATACAGTCGTTATTAATTTTTTCACAATATTTCTCTGAGTTAATTTAAAATTTGTCAAAAAACGTTTTATCTCAGCGAGCAGCGCTGCATTAGATATTCCTTTGACAGAGTAAGCAAAGAGAATACAAGGCAACGGTCACCATCAAAAAAAGCCAGTGGCTAACGCTTTTAAAGGCTGAAAATTAAGAACAGCCATAATATAAGTATGTTGGGGGTTTATCTGCATGTCTTGCTTACATAAAATAAATATGGGTAAATATCATCAATAGATAAGCGTAATTTAACGGTTAATATTTCACATGGCAGTCAACAAAACGACGATTATATTCCAATTAAAAGACAATACAATTTTAATTAAATGATAATCAAAATAACATGTCGCTATACAAACATTAAAGATGGAAAAAACAACAGCCAGATTTACGGTATTCATTGATGCTAAAAAAGGCGATCTTTGAAAAGCTGACGGTATTAGATGATGTCAATGCGTCGTAGAAAGTGCGACAAATGATCAGGAAATATAGTGAGAAAAAATTAGAGGGAAGTTTGCAAGATAATGTTTTTAAATAAATAAATCTTAAGAGTTTGGTCGTTATCAACTTTTATAATCTTTATTATCGCTATCAAACGCTTAGCTAGGTAGGTTGGTATCGACCGGACTAGTATCGATATGTTCGAACGAATATAAGGTGAAGTTTCAGCCGCAACCTTAAGTGCTTTGTCCTTTTAAAGGGGAATATCTAATAGCTATTCATTATTAAATGACCCAAAATAGCTATTAAATTTTATTATCACTAGCTTAAATAAACGTTAACATTATTCAGTTTTATAATCTTGAAGGGTCATGACCGCATCATGCAGGCTATCTTGGTTAACTTGTATAATACCACGTTTAGGTCTGTCTAAATCAATGATAATAAAGACCACCAAGATGATTAAGGTGAATAATAATATCGTGGGAAATGCGGGACGCTTCTTCCCTAACCCGCTATTATAACCAAGCATGCCGCCAACAGTAACAAAAACACTAAACAACAAAAACAATACCGGCTCGGGCACATGGAGTCTAAGCATAGCCGAACGTTTGTTTTCAATTTGAATCATGCTGGACAATGACTGATAAAAGCCATTGGCAATTAACAGTGATCTTGGATTTTCCAATTCTTGTTGTGCTAATTCAATCAGTTTCGCTTGTGATTTACTAACCTTTTTGTTCACAGCCATACGTTGGTCTGCATTGCTCAAATCTATTTGGCTCAGTGAAATACGTAGTGCTAAATAAGACTCTAATTCATCAAAAACGTCATCTTTTACTTTACCACTCAATAGTTTTGCTTGCATGGCTACTCTTGAAATAGCACCCGCTTCTTCAATAACCGCGCTGCTTCGTCCATCATACCGTTGCAGCGACATATTAAACGTGAAACCGAGCAACAAAGCCAATAAACCAAGAATACCGGCTTGAATAGCCGTCGATTGACTTTTCATCTCGGTGTTTTCTGCGTCTTTATTACGTAAACCGAAGCTGTAGCCTATTTGGTTAATAATTAACATCAAAATAAAAAGGGTAATAATAATGATAATGCTATTTTTGTCGTACATTAGTTCTTGGCTCACTAATTAAATCTCTACATTTGAATAAATTCGTGGGCAAAGAGTGGGTTGAGGGGGGTGATTGGTCAAGGAATATTTTAATAAATATTAGTATAAGCGCTTACCTTGATGAAATATTGTAGCCAAAGCGTTATTTTAAGTAAACAGTTTACTCTGCTAAGCATATTTTTAATAAAATCTTAAGAAATCAACACTGCAGATAATAGTGGAGTTAAATTTTTATGATAAATAAAAAAATTGCCAACCTAATAAAAGGTTGGCAATTTTTTAGTGTAATCGCAACAACATAGTTGAACGTTTAACGGCTGACGTTATGACGATTTTCCTTTACTAACGCCTTTACGTACTAACCAACGCATGTCATTTTTATAACGATCGAAATAGCGTTTGATATCTTCCATAATCAAATAATTTATCGGCACTAAAAACAATGTAATGATTGTCGCAAATAAAATACCAAAGCCAAGACTTACTGCCATCGGAATTAAGAACTGTGCTTGAGTACTCTTTTCAAATAAAAGTGGCATTAAACCAGCAAACGTCGTTAATGATGTTAGTAAAACCGGCCTAAAGCGACGACCACCAGCGGCATAAACAGCTTCAAAAACAGCACTTCCCTCAGCACGCTTTTTGTTAATATAGTCGACCAGGACCAGTGAATCGTTAACCACCACACCCGATAACGCTAAGACCCCCATCAGACTCAGTAAGGTTAAATCCATGCCCATTATCCAGTGACCTATTACCGCACCGACAATGCCAAAAGGAATAACCATCATCACCACTAAAGGCTGGGAATAACTTTTAAACGGAATGGCAAGCAGGATATAAATCACTAATAACAAGCCAAACATACCAAACTTCAGTTCTTGAGAAGACTCTTTTTGATCTCTAGCTTCGCCAGCCATTTCATAATTCATGCCTGGATACGTACTTATCGATTGTTGTAAAAACTCTTCTAACTCTTCCTGCACCGCAGACAAATTACCTTGTTCTTTGTTAAAGTCAGCCGTAATAGAAAGTGTTCGCTGTCGATCAATACGTAAAATACTCGAAGGACTTAATCCAGGTACGATATCAGCAATCTGCCATAGCGGAACTTCTTGGCCAGCTTCAACTCTGATCATCATCTGCTCTAACGTCTCAATCGACTGTCGAGCAGCAATAGGATAGCGCACCATAACTCGCACTTCTTCACGCCCACGTTGAATACGCTGAACTTCAAAACCGTAGACTGCTTGACGAACTTGTCTTGCAACCATATTTAAATTAAGTCCAAGTAACGTTGCTTCGGGCTTAAGTTTTAATTGTAGTTCTTCTTTACCATCAGACATTGAATCTTCAACATCTGAAACTGCTGAATACTGTGTTAATTTACTTTTGAACTTATCGCCTAGCTCAGCTAAATCATCAGCATTCTTGCCACGCAATTCGATATTAATAGCGGGTCTACTCCAACCAATTTCAGCTCGATAATTTAACTGTTCAGCGCCAGCGACTTGTCCAACCATTTTACGCCATTCTGCAACTATCTGTTGCGTGCCAATGTCTGTGCTACGGTCTTCTGGCGGAATTGTTTCGACACGAACACGTCCCGTACTTGAATTACGGCCGCCACTAATAGAATAAATATTCTTAATAATAGACTCACCAGATTCGGCATCAATATATTTCTCTTGTAATAACTTCGCTTGCTTAGTCATATGTTGAACAATACGATCGGTACTTTCAAAGGCGGTACCTGTTGGCATTGTTAGTGTTGCTGTTGCTACTTCACTTTGCACACGAGGGAAAAATACAAATTTTGTTTGTCCGCTTGAAAGTGCACCAATGACTATAAAAAGTGACGACAACATAATGGCCAGCGTCGCGTAACGCCAGCGCAGCGCTAATGCTAATGTTGGTTGATAACATTTAGCAATAAACGTCTCTAAAGAGGTCGATATTGCCATTTGAATGCGTGTTAACCGTGATGGCGCGCCTGTTCGCGGTTTAATATGTTTAAGATGCGCGGGTAATACCAATTTAGACTCGATTAATGAAAAGAGTAAAACCGGCACAATAACGTAAGGAATACTCTGGTACCAACTGCCTCTTCCTTCAAGTAAAGCCAGAGGTATAAAGGCTGCAACAGTCGTTAAAATACCAAAGGTAACCGGTACGGCAACTTCTTGGGTACCTCTTATAGCAGCGGTAAGGGGATCTGTGCCGCGTTGCATATGTTCGTAAACATTTTCACCCGTAACAATCGCATCATCGACAACAATACCTAGCACCAAAATAAAAGCAAATAGGCTCATTAAATTCAAAGATATACCAAAAAATGGCATCAATATAAATGCGCCCATAAATGACATTGGAATGCCAAGACACACCCAAAATGCAACGGCAGGTCGTAAAAATAAAGCTAAGAGTAGAATAACTAATAGCGCACCTTGCCAAGCGCTTGTAGTAAGCGTAGCTAAACGTGCTTTTATCGACTTACTGCGATCGCGCCAGTAAGTCATCGTTAACCCTTGTGGGAGTGCTTGTTGTTTACCTGCGATATAATTTTTAACGGCATCGGTTACTTCGATAATACTTTGATCACCCACGCGAAAGACTTCTACCTCTATTGCTGGAATGCCGTTAAATCTTGTTCTCAAAGGGGTTTCTTCGAATTCATCACGTAGAACAGCAATATCACCTAAGCGGATTAATGTACCATCTTCATCGGTTAAGATCGGTAGCTGACTAAAGTCACTTGCTTTATAAGCTTGACCAATACTGCGGATAAAAATATCTCCGCCTTCAGTTTTCAAATTACCGGCGGATACATCTGTAGAGTTACGTCGTAAAGTGTCGGCAACCTGCTCTAAGGTAATATCATATTTTCTTAATGACCATTCAGGTATTTCAATCGATATTTCAAAACGCAGAGAGTTATCAACACTGACTTGAGTAACCCCTGGCAACGAAGCTATTTCATCTCGAACATCTTCAGCATAACGGCGTAATGTTAAGCTGTCATAATCGCCATACATCACCACACCAATAGCGTCACGCATACGCTTAGGCATTGTCACTAAAGGACGTTCAGCTTCAACGGGAAAATTATTAATCGCATCTACGCGAACTTTCATTTCGTCGAGTACTTCTCTAACGTCGAAACCATCTTCTACTTCAACAGTCACAGTTGAACTGCCTTCATTAGAGCGCGAAGTCATTTCACGAATGCCCTCGATATCTTGAATCGCTTCCTCCACTCTTATGGTTAAACCTTCTTCAACCTCTTGTGGTGAAGCGCCAGGTAAAACAGTACTAACTTGTACGGTATTTATTTCAAATTCAGGAAATAAATCGACAGGGATTTTGTTGGACAAACTATAAAGTCCGGCGGCAACGATGACCACCATAAGAAGATTAGCAGCAACGTCATTACGAGCAAACCAAGCGATTAAACCATGCATAATGAGTTCCTAATCCGTAGTCGAAGTGGATGAATTAATTGGAGATTTTTTTAAAGCAGGTAAACCTTCTTGCTTTTCACTACCACTGTCTTGCATCTCTTGATTCATTGTCGGTTTTAACATTTTCTTTTTAGCTAATTCTTCATCGGTTGCCGAATTAATGTCATTCAATGATTTTACTCGGGTACCTGCAGCTAAATTGGCCGTTGGCGTTAAAATAAGCTTATCGGCAGAATCAATAGCGCTAGCATAACTATAAATATCGCCAGCAAGTGAAGAAGCAGAAATAACGACAGACTCAACATCTGTCCACAAAGGTTCAATCGCGCGTTTTTGCAATAAACCATTTTCTGCAACCGCGATCATATTATTCTGACTTACTGCTCTTCTTGGAATAGCATAGACATTCTTCAATTGTGTGCCTTCAATCTTTGCTCTTAAAAACTGCCCAACACGTAGTGCGGGGAGTTGTGGAGAGCTAACAAAAGGATTATCAAGCTTGGCAACAACGTAAAGCATACGAGTAGATGAATCAAAAGCTCCTTCGCTACGTACTAATTTACCTTTCCAGGTATAAGTTTTACCCCCTAACTCACCTTCAAAAAGAACAACAGATTGATGTTCCTTGTTGTCTGTAGGCTCGTTGCCTGGTGCATTGTATTCATCGGGTAAGTAGATGTGCGCTAGGTCTTGGGCTTTTACCGGTAATCTTACTTCAATATAATCAGTGGAATATATCTCAGCAATAGTTTGAGAAGGATTAACAACTTGCCCTAAATCAACCATTTGCTTCAAAATTTTTCCGTCAAAGGGAGCTTTAACTTGGGTTCTCTCAAGGTTGAGTTTGGCTTTCGCCAATTGCGCTTTAGATGCATCATAAGAAGCGAGTGCAGCCGCAACTTGTGGAATGCGAAGTGCTAAATCACGACCCGCTTTACTACCGGGTCTAACATTCCAGTCGCGCTCAGCGACATCTGCTTGAGCCAACTCTTCTTTGTATTTTACCCAAGCATTGGCGACCGTTGATTTTGCAACATCAACTTCTATCTGATAATCACGAGGGTCGATCGCCAGTAAAACATCACCCGCTTTAAATGATGCTCCTGCTCGAATATTATTAGCGACCTCAATAACACGGCCACTGACATCTGAAACTAATTGCGTTCTAGTTAAAGGCTCAGCTGAGCCGTAAGATTCAATCCAAACAGGATAATCTGTAGCCGTTAGTTGTACTGTTTCGACACCAACAGAAGCCGGCGGACCTCCTCCCCATTTACGTGGAGTAGGTTTACTAGCAAACATCGCTGCAATAATTGAAAAAGCAATAGCAAAAATAACGATGGTTACAATCAAATGTATTCCCCAAACAACAGGTTTTTGGGTCACTTCCACCGGTTTTTGTGGTGAATTAATATCGTTCATTTAGCACTCTCTTAAATTATTTTTGCTGGTGTCTGCACGTTAATCGCACTTACTACCGATGATATATATAAATTAATATATGTTATACGATAAAACCAAGATTAAGTTTACTTTTCATGTGAAAAAATAGTTTTATTTTCAGGCGGGTACAACAAAGAAGAGATAATTAAAATTAAACACAGGGGATAAATAACAACGTCAAGCTAAAATTGCCTTATGTAAAGGCTTTAAAACAAGCTCTGCTGCTAAGTATTTATAGCCAGTTCTTTTAAATCTTCAATCAAATCATCAAGTTTATTATTAAATCGATTCAATTGTTTATCTGTTAAACTGTTCATCATAGTATGAAATATTTTTACAGAGGTATCACTGTTATTTTTAGATAATGTTTTGTGTTGCTCAGACTTTAATAATTCTGGTTCAGAAATAAGTTCGGTAAACATCACTTCATATTCTTGTCTATCTAATCCCATGGCTAATACCTGTTTTAGACCTGAGTGCCATTTTATTCGATAATCCATTCTATGATTAAATGTCGGTGCTAGACTTTTGGTCAGTTGACATACTTCAATTTTTTGACTTTCAGTTAACTTCCCCAACCATTTTTTGAACTGCTCTTGTCGTTCTATACATGTTTCGTTAAGCCATTGCTCTTGAGATAACTCATCATAGTCGTCGAGACGTTTTTCATTATTACTGGCAATTTCATCGATGACTTGTTTTCTTTGGCGACTACTCAAGCTATGAACTAACGATATCAGTGCCGGTTTTGCTTGCTCTCGCACTACAAGCCAATGCTGTTTAATGTTGACCAACTGATCGTCGACTTCTTCAGCGGTAATACCGCGATTCACTTGGGCTTTTAGCGTGATAAGTTGACGAGTATATTCACTGAGTTGTGTTCGTCGGTGCCATATATGCAGCTCATTAAA
This sequence comes from Colwellia sp. PAMC 20917, assembly GCF_001767295.1. GTDB lineage: Bacteria > Pseudomonadota > Gammaproteobacteria > Enterobacterales > Alteromonadaceae > Colwellia_A. The sequence continues at coordinate 3,980,908 of NZ_CP014944.1, read as the reverse complement.
TGTCGTATCAAATATTTTTTGCTGTTCTTGGCTTAAGGTAACGTAATCATCAAGATACCAATTACTCCACCAGTCTAAGTGGTTATAAATAAAACTAAAACTGCAGGCTGATAGCAAAAATGAACTAAAAATCACAACAATGCCATTTTTAATAATTCGTTGCATATACCTGACCTTATTTTATTTGTTATTGATAACGAGCAAAATTAAACTAATGAAATATTCAATATTGTCAGCTTAGGGGATATCTACCAATCCAATCGTAATACGCCGTAGCGTAAAACAAGGATCAATCGCTGTTATTTTTAGATCCCATAAATATTGTTAGCACTATCGGCTGAAGTCATAAACGATAAAAACGGTGTGAACGACATTATAGGGATTTACTTGCTAGAAGATGACTAAACAAAGTCGGTAATACTGTCAAAAGTCGTGATGTCGTCTAATACTTTAGCTAAAATCATCATTCCCTCTAAAGTCGCTAATAACCTAATAGCACTGATTTTTGCGTGATCGACCGTTAGCCCCTTTTCTTCAATATAGACTTGTTGTAACCATGCGATGTTTAATTCAAAAAAACGTTTAATTTCTATTTTAACCAATTCAGGTAAGGCATCTGACTGGGCGCCTAATAAACCACATAAACACATTTGTTTGTCTTTATCTAATGCCGTTTTAAAGGCATTTATATAAAGATTAATAGCACTACTTCCCACTAATTTATCTTTATCGTCATTTAATGACGATAAAAAAGTATCGGTATACTGGTGCGCTAATTCAGCACCTAAATCACTTTTAGTTCGAAAATAGTAATGCACACTGGAACTTTTAATACCAATTTCATCGGCGAGCTCTCTAAAGCTAAAATTACCATAGCCACCAGATCGTACTTTATTTTCGGCTAAGGTTAATATTTGAGATTTTTTGTTCATAAATAAATGCTATTGGCAGGTGAAGTAAATGATGAAATTATACTCAATAATTTCATCCATTATCAATGACTAGGCTATTTTATTCAAATAGTTAATAATATCTCCAGATTCATACAGCCAAGACTCTTGACCATTTTCTGTAATTTTTAAGCAAGGCACCTGTTTCTTTCCACCTTGTTCGATTAACTCTTTATTAAAGGCTAAATTTTTCTCTGTGTCACGTAATTCAAGGACTACATTACTAGTTTTCATTGCGGCAATGACTTGTCGGCAATATGGACAATGAACCTTGTGATACAAAGCATAAGAACTTTTACTCATTATATTTTCTCTCTAGTTAAGGTCATTAAATTCTTTTTTTAATGACCTAATGGTTGAATTTGCGGCAAATAATGCGCCTTCAAGGTAACCGGCTTCTTGCTGAGCAAATTCGCTACCGGCTAAATATAAATTTAATGAAGATAATTCGCCAGTAAAACCCTTGATATTAAAATAAGGATGATTCGGCGCCTCCACTCTGTCTTTTTCAACGGCAACATAATGATCATTACCCCAGCTTTTTAAATAACACTGTGAATATTGTTGAGCCTCATCTCCAAATAATAAGCTCAGTTGATTAATACATAAAGCTTTAACCCGTTCAACAGATAAGCCTTCTATCGCTTGTGACGAAAGCCCAATAAAACCAAATAAAGCGAAATCTTGCTGTACTTGTGCCGAGGCATCATGAATTTCTATCATAGGGCCAACAAGGCTAAAGGCTTGCCCTGCTAAGCCTTTCGTTCGCCAAAAAGCCTCTTCATAAGTCGCAATAAACTTAGCTTGGCTTGCCATCCAAGTAGGCACAGCGACAAGGGCTGCTGTTAAAGCTTTACTTGCCCAATGAACGGGTGTTAAAAATTCATTAATGATCCGCGGCGGTAAAGCTAAAACTAAATGGTCGGTTTCAAAAACAGATGTCGAGTCATCTTTAGTATTTTTTACTGTCACTTGCCAGCTATCGTGCACTTTTGTTAACTGCTCGACTTGACAATTAAGCTGATAGTTATCTTTAGAAAGCTTAGCCTGTAAAGCTAAAATGAGCTTGTATAATCCGCCAGCTAAACGATGTAAGAGTGGCCCTTGACCATTTTCAATGACTTGTGGTTGAGTATGCTGATCCGCATGATAAACAACAGCACCTTCAATATGTTGGTCAAATAAATGTGTTTTCAAATCAGCCACTAGTGCTTTCATCTGGTGATGATGCGGAAATATCCACGTCGGACCTAAATCATGTAATGGTGCATTTTCATCATACACTTTCGGTTGTTCACTATATATACGGCCACCAAAAACATCTTTTGCTTCAAAAAGAAGGTAAGGAATATTCAACTGTTCTAGTTGATAAGCAGTATATAAACCCGCTAATCCTCCACCGACAATAATCACACGTTTATTATTCATATATGTAAAATTCAAAAAAACTACCTACTGATAGGTAAATATTAGCCAGCTCGACCTATAAAAGCAACTTTAATTTTTAAGAGACTTGAGTCTTAAATAAAATTTGACAATATAATTAAAAATACGCAAACTACCTACCGGTAGGTAGATAGACAAAGTGATGACAATCAAATTAATTGGAAATATAAAATGAAAATATATGATGTAGAAGGTTTTCCTAACCCATTGCGTGTCCGCATGGCGTTAGCAGAGAAAAATGCCACTGACAAAGTCACTTTTATTGCTGTTGATGTGATGAACAAAGAACATCGAAGTGACGCTTTCCTCGCTATGAACCCCTTAGCCAGCGTACCCGTATTGGCATTAGATGATGGAACATATATCGCTGAATGTTCTGCTATTATTGAATATATCGACCACACTTTTGAGGGGATATCGTTAACAGGGACAACGGCAAAATCGCGTGCAGTTATTAGTATGATGCAAAGAAGAGCTGAATTAATGGTACTTGATGCTGTAGCTACTTATTTTCATCATGCTACCGACGGCTTAGGACCTGAACTTGAAACATATCAAAATATAGAATGGGGTAAGAAACAAGGCGAGAAAGCACTTGCTGGTTTTAAATACTTTAACTCTGTTTTAAGCAAACAGACTTATGTCGCAGGTGAAGCTTTTACTGTCGCTGATATTACCCTGTTTGCCGGTCTTGGTTTTGCTGACTTTGCAAAAATAGCCGTACCTAATGAATACACACATTTACTCAATTGGCGTGCTAAGGTTGCTGAGCGTCCGAGCGTTAAATAAAAATGACTGTCAGTCATTTTACATAATGTTTTTACTAAATGTAAAATGACTCACTTTCACGCTGACTATTTTAAAATAGGATTGATTATGGAAATCTTAGCTAACTTTGAACAAAGAGCTATCGTGCACAGTACTTCATTAGCATGGTTAGCTTCACCTATGCCAGGTGTAGACAGAAGACCGTTAGACCGAGTAGGCGGTGAAGTGGCCAGAGCAACATCGATAGTAAGATACGCAAAAGGGAGTAAGTTTTCTGCCCACGTTCACACCGGTGGTGAAGAATTTATTGTACTTGAGGGTGTATTTCAAGATGAACACGGCGACTACCCTGTCGGCTCATATATTAGAAACCCACCACAATCTTCTCATACACCTTTTTCTGATGAAGGCTGTATTATTTTTGTAAAACTTTGGCAATTTCAGCCAGAAGATAAAAGCCATGTTTGTTTACAAACACAGCAAATGTCTGCAACACCGACAGAAATACTAGGTGTTTCAATTATCCCACTACATCAAGATACCATTGAAGAGGTCGCTATTTTATCTTTTGAACCGAGCGCAGTAATGAATATTGTCGCGACTCAAGGGGCTGAAGTTTTAGTGTTATCAGGGGAGTTACAAACACCCAGTGATTTATTACAAAAGCATAGTTGGGTACGTTTGCCATTAGGCGATACCTTAACGGTAACTGCTGGTAGCGCTGGCGCAAGAATTTGGCTTAAGACCGGTAATTTAACTGAGGTAAACAAGCAAATAAAACGAGTAAAATCGGCGGGTTAATATTTAATAGCACAGAAAAATATCTACCGGGTATATAACTGTTCAAAGTTAGGAATAGCCCGTTCCCAAATAGGTATTTCTTTTCCTAGATACTCACGAACCGCATCAAAAAATAATCGCGTTCTAACGGGGAGATCGCGATGTGGATATACAGCATAGATAGCACCATACTCCATTAATCTAACGTCGGTCAATAAAGGTACTAAACGACCATCTTTCACTTCATTAGCAAGTACGAAAGCTGGCGCAACAAAAAACGCGCTACCTGATAATGTTTTCATCAATAATACTTCGGCATCGTTTGCCCTAAAAATACTATTGAGTTTTTGTTCCTTGGCTTCACCATTTTTATCATAGAAGCGAACACCTTCGACTTTAAAAGAGGTGCTAGCGTAACTTGCCGCCGGTAATTGCGTTAAATCTTCGATAGTTTGAGGTAAACCATAATTATCAATAAATGACGGGGTCGCTAAAATTAATAAACGATTACGTGCTATTTTACGAGCAATTAACGACGAATCTTTGGGTTCGCCGATACGAAATGCAAGATCAAACCCTTCTGAGACAATATCAATAACACGATCATCTAATCGTAATTCTACTTCAACTTGCGGAAAGCGCATTTGAAAATCGTTAATGACTGGCTGTAAGTAACGTTTCCCAAATAAAGTAGAAGACGTTATTTTAAGGACTCCTTGGGGTTCCAAATGATAATTTTCAGCCATTCGTACTGTTTCGCCCAGTAACTCTCTAAGTTCAGCTGCTTTTTTAACCATTTCAGCGCCAGCAGCCGTTAAAGAAAATGAACGTGTCGTGCGATTAAGTAATCTAGACACAATGACTCCCCACAAGGTGCTAGCCTCTAAATGTGGGTTAGTTTTACAAACCAGAGCCATAATATATGTGTCAACATTATCAAACAGAGGCTAGCATGATAAAACATAACATACTTTTCATTGGCTTAGATACCCATAAAACATTTACTGAAGTCGCTTATATTGAAGACCAACGTGGCGCTAAATCAACTCATCTAGGTAAAATACTCAGTAATAAAGCCGCCTTTAAAAAACTTGCACGACAATTACAATCAAAATATCCAGATGCCACACTTCATTTTGTTTACGAAGCAGGTCCTTGTGGCTATTGGATTTACCGCTTTCTCACCAGCCTTAATCATTGTTGCTATGTCATCGCACCTTCTCTTATCCCTAAAAAACCAGGAGATAAAATCAAAACCGATAAACGTGATGCGCTCAAACTTGCAAAGCTGCTCAAGTCTGAAGACTTAACATCTATCTATGTCCCTGAGCCCGAAGATGAAGCCGTACGGGACTTATCTCGGGCACGAGAAACAGGCATGAAAGACTTAAAGGATGCTAAATATCAACTTAAAGCATTGTTATTACGTAACAACATTAACAGCAAAATAAAAGATAACTGGTCATTACAACATTTGCGTTGGCTCGCTGAATTAGTATTACCTCATCCTTGTCAGCAAATTGTTTTGCAAGAAGCGGTTTTAACCATTAATGAACGACTAAAACGCTTAAAAAGGCTGGATAATGAATTAACACATCAAGTGAAAAACTGGCGGTTTTATCCTGTAGTTAAAGCGATACAGGCGCTCCGTGGTGTGAGGTTATTAGTCGCCACAGGAGTGATTGCCGAACTAGGTGACTTATCACGGTTCGACCATCCTAGAAAATTAATGAGTTACCTTGGTCTTGTACCAAGCGAACATTCAAGTGGCGATAAACGCCATTTAGGTGCTATTACCAAATGCGGTAACAGCCGTGCAAGACGACTACTGGTCGAAGGTGCACATTCGTATAAACACAACGCCAATATTTCAAAAGAAATGCAATTAAGACAAGAAGGCTTAAGCAAAGAAATTATTGATATGGCTTGGCAAGCTCAACTGAGGTTGTGCCGCCGCTATCAACGACTCATGCATAAAGGCAAACATCGTAATGTGGTCGTTACGGCCATCGCCAGAGAAATGATCGCTTATATTTGGGCTATTTCTCGCGAGGTAGTGCTACCAAAAATTGATGTGAAGCTAAGAATATCGAGAGTACCTGCATGAATAAAAGTTTTGAGTTAGCGCATGGGATCAAGCATCGGGTGTGGCACAATCACCGACGGCGTTAGGACGGCAATAGCCTAACGGCTATTGAACCGCGAACATAGACTGAAGACAGGTGCCACGACGAAATGAGTAAGGTAGGCGCTGCTAGCAAACAAGTTAGTAATCCACGAATATCAGCATGATAACCGACGAAATTACTTGCTTCATTCTATGCGTTAACTCACTTAATACTAAAAGTGAATACAATGGTTCTGAAATTAATGAACAAGGATCAGTGTATTTAACTTGACGTGGGGAGTCATACCAACGCCTAATTGTTCCTCAAGGCGGCTGAGCTGTTTAGAAATAACCGAACGGTCAATATTACGTACTTCAGCCGCTTTAATAAAAGAACCTTGTTCAACAACTTCAAGCAACATCAATAATCGGCTAGTCGTATCCATATTTTATTACCATCACAATTCTATTGGTGCCATTTTGGCACTAATCAAATGCAAAATCTATGGTTTTTATCAACAGGTTTGTTACGTAAAATTGCGCTCAAATTAAAAGAGGTCTTATTATGAATAAACATTTAATCGCAGTAGCTATTGCTATGGCAAGCTTAACTTTATTAGGTTGCTCAGAAGCACCTAGTCAAACAACACAGCAGCAACAACTACAGTCGATTGATGTGGCAGAAGTGCTAGTCAAATCTGTACAAAATTGGCACACCTATACCACCCACTTAGAAGCTCCCGAGCAAGTTGCTTTGAAACCACGTGTTTCAGGGGTAATAGAGTCGATTGCTTTTAATGAGGGTCAGCAAATTAACACGGGCGACCTCCTGTTTAAACTAGATGATCGACCTTTTTTAGCTATTGTTGCTAGCCTTCAAGCACAAGTAAACAGTGCAAAAGCTGCATTTGTTCAAGCAAAAAGTGAAGAAGAACGTGCAATACGTTTAACTCAACGAAAAGCGATATCCACTGAACAAGCAGAGTCTCGCACGTCAACATTACGTCAGCGCGAAGCACAACTCGCCGCATTACAAGCACAATTAACAGCAGCACAACTTGATTTAGAATTTACCGCTATTCGTTCACCTATCGACGGTATTATTTCTCGCGCCAACATTACCAAAGGTAATAATATTATCGCCGGACAAAGTGTGCTAACAACAATTGTTTCTAACCAAGCGATGTTTGCTTACTTTGACATTGACGAGCGCACTTGGAATAGCGATTTTGCTAATATTAGTGCCTCCGATCAGCAAAAAGTCATGATGCAAAAAGTAGGACAAAGTGAGTTTGCTTACCAAGGCTATATTGATTTTATTGATAATCAAATAAATTCGGCAACCGGCACATTGCGGGTAAGAGCGGTATTTAATGAAGACAAAAACCAACTCCGTGCAGGCTCATTTGCACGTATTAAGTTGGCTGCAAATGCCATTACCGAAAAAATTATCGTGCCTTCACGCGCTATTGGTACTGACTTAAAAAATAATTTTGTTTTAACTGTTGGTGAAAATAATATTTTGCAATATAAACTGGTTAAATTAGGCGAACGTTACGGCAGTTTACAGGCGATTACTTCCGGGCTAAAAGCAACCGATATTATTGCTGTTAATGGCCCTGCCCGCGTAGGTCCGGGCATGCCTGTCGCACCTAATAACGTCACCATTGATAGTGCGGGTATTGCCTTTACTTTATCACCCGTTGCTGATGCCAGTTTAACGGCAAAACTAACGTCAGAAGAATAAGAGTTAACCATGAATTTTTCCCATTTTTTTATACAACGCCCGATATTTGCAGCGGTCTTGTCATTTGTCATTCTGCTTGCTGGTGGACTTTCACTTTTTCAACTACCTGTTAGTGAATACCCTGGTGTTGTGCCACCAACCGTGGTGGTTACGGCAAATTACCCGGGGGCAAACCCTTCGGTTATTGCACAAACAGTGGCAACCCCACTTGAGCAAGAAATCAACGGCACTGAAAACATGCTATACATGTTTTCACAAGCCACTGGCGATGGTCGTATGACCTTAACGGTGACGTTTGCTCTTGGAACTGATCTAGATCGCGCGCAAGTACAAGTACAAAATAGCGTTAATAGTGCATTATCTCGCTTACCAGAAGAAGTGCAACGTCTGGGTGTGGTTGCAGAAAAATCATCGCCTGATTTAGCTATGGTGGTGCATTTATATTCACCCCAAGAAAGCCATGATACCGCATATTTATCGAACTACGCCGATCTCTACGTTAAAGATAAAATCTCCCGCTTACCCGGCGTTGGTGATATAAAATTATTTGGTGGTGGTCAATATTCGATGCGCGTTTGGCTTAACCCAGATGCATTAGCTGCGCGTGAATTAACCGCAACCGATGTTATTAATGCATTACGTGAGCAAAACCAACAAGTTGCTGCCGGTAGTTTAGGCTCTCAACCAGCGGCTAACGACAGTCAATTTCAAGTATTACTCAATGTAAAAGGCCGCCTTGATAACATTGAAGAGTTTGAACAAGTTATTATTAAAGTCGGCGAACAAGGCCAGCTTACTCGATTAAAAGATGTCGCTCGTGTTGACCTAGGACAAAATACTTATGCCTTGCGTGCCATGTTAGACGGGCAACCTGCTTTAGCTATGCCTATTTTTCAACGACCTGGTTCTAATGCTATAGAGTTATCAGATCAAGTACGGGCAACTATGGCGTTATTATCTGAGGACTTCCCTGCTGGTGTCGAATACGACATAGTTTACGATCCCACTATTTTTGTTCGTGACTCTATCGATGCAGTAATAACGACCTTAATTGAAGCCATTGTTTTAGTTGTGATTGTAGTGATACTATTTTTACAAACATGGCGTGCTTCAATTATCCCGTTAATTGCCGTACCCGTGTCGTTAATTGGTACCTTTGCGGTAATGCAATTACTTGGCGTTTCAATTAACACCCTATCACTCTTTGGTTTAGTACTGGCAATAGGTATTGTCGTCGATGACGCTATTGTTGTCGTTGAGAATGTCGAGCGTAACATCGAAAAAGGGTTAAGCCCGTTAGAAGCAACACGCGTTGCCATGACAGAAGTCACCGGACCTATTATCGCTATCGCCTTAGTATTAAGTGCGGTATTTATACCAACGGCATTTATTAGTGGTCTATCGGGGCAATTTTATAAACAATTTGCCTTAACTATTACGATATCAACGATAATATCAGCCTTTAACTCTTTAACGTTATCGCCAGCATTGGCAGCATTGTTATTAAAATCACACGACAGTAAACCAGACCGATTAACACGCCTACTTAATAAACTTTTTGGCCGTTGGTTATTCGCGCCTTTTAACCGTATTTTTGAACGTGGTAGCCATGGTTATCAGAAGCTGGTTAAAAAATTAATGCGTATGAGTGTTATCGTTATTGTTGCCTATATCGCACTCGTGGGTGGAACCGTACAGTTATTTAGCAGTGTGCCCGGTGGCTTTATTCCAGCACAGGATAAGCAATATCTTATCGCTATTGCTCAACTACCTGACGCAGCAAGTCTTGACCGTACCCATGCGGTGGTTAGAGAAATGGAAAAAATTGCGCTAGATATACCAGGTGTTGCTCATACTGTTGCTTTTCCTGGCTTGTCGATCAACGGTTTTACTAATAGTCCTAATAGTGCGATTGTTTTTCTTCCTTTAGATGCTTTTTCTCTGCGAACTGATGATAGCAAATCGGCTATGGCAATTGCTGCGCAATTAAACCAACGTTTTACTGCTATAGATGAGGCTTTTGTTGCGGTATTTACACCACCACCAATCCAAGGTTTAGGTACAACAGGCGGCTTTAAGTTACAAATAGAAGACCGTGGTAACAAAGGCTTTGAAGTTTTATTTAATAGCCTACAAGCAGTTATTGACAAAGCAAGACAAGACCCAGCATTGGTAGGACTGTTTTCAAGTTTTAGAATTCAAGTTCCACAAATGGATATAGATATCGACCGTGAACAAGCTTTAATACAAGGAATTCCCCTTGATGAAGTCTTTAATGCCCTGCAAGTCTATTTGGGCTCAGTTTATGTCAATGACTTCAATATGTTTGGTCGTACTTATCAAGTGAAAGCGCAAGCAGAAGCTGAGTTTCGTCAAGACCCTGAACAAATATTAAACCTCAAAGTGCGCAATCGCCATGGAGATATGGTGCCATTAGGTTCTGTTTTAACTGTAACGCCAACAACAGGTCCAGACCGTGTAATGCATTACAATGGTTACCCAAGTGCTGAGCTTAATGGTAGCCCTGCTCCTGGTTATAGTTCAGACCAAGCACAAACGGCAATAGAAGGTATATTGGCGAATACCCTACCCAAAGGTATTGCTTATGAATGGACAGAAGTGACTTACCAACAAATATTAGCCGGCAACACTATGGTGTATGTTTTTCCGCTAGTGGTGCTTTTAGTCTTTATGGTTTTAGCTGCACAATATGAAAGTTTACGTTTACCTTTAGCCATTATTCTCATTGTACCCATGACTATATTCTCTGCTTTGTTAGGTGTTTGGCTCGTTGGTTCAGACAATAATATTTTCACCCAAATTGCGTTAATTGTTCTGGTCGCACTGGCCTCGAAAAATGCTATTTTAATGGTGGAGTTTGCTAAGGATCAAAACGATCAAGGCTTATCTCACTTTGACGCTATTATTGAGTCATGTAAGCTACGATTACGTCCAATACTCATGACTTCGATAGCCTTTACAGCGGGTGTACTCCCGTTAGTTTTTGCCACAGGTGCTGGAGCAGAAATGCGTCATGCTATGGGTAATGCGGTGTTCTCAGGCATGATAGGTGTAACAGTATTTGGCCTGCTCTTTACGCCAGTATTTTATATTTTAGTGACCAAGACTAAACAAAAAAAGCTTGAGGAGTAGCCAATGATTAAGTTACTTACCCGTCGGTTAAAAGCCAAACAATTTAGCGCTAAACCGCTAAAAACCAAGTTAACTGTCGGTGTCGTTTTAATCGCCAGCTTATTATCGGGATGTGCCACCAAAATTGATGAGCAACAGCATCAACAATTAATGAAAAGTTTTATTGCTGATACTGAGATAGCCACACAATTGACCGGTCAAGACGAGATAAATTGGTGGCAACAACTCAACTCAGTACAACTGAATCAATTGATTAAAGATGCACTTACCAATAACCATGACTTAAAAACAAGTCAGTTACAGTTACAAAGTGCTCTAGCTAAACTCAAGGTAGAAAAGAGTGATTTTCTACCACAAGGTGGCCTTGAAATGGGTGCGCAACGCACTAGCATAGCTGATAATATAAGTCGTCAATCAAGTGCTAATCTAGCCTTAAGTTGGCAACTCGATTAATTCGGTCGTATTAATGCGTTAGTTGATGCAGCCAATGCATCAGCGATGAGCCAAGCTGAACAATTACGCGCCTTGCAAATCGAAGTGATTTCGTCAGTTGTTAAAGGTTATATTAGTTATCAGGGCAATATGCAAAAGCAAGAAATTATTAGTCTGCAAGTTGCTGCGCTTAAAAAAAGTATTTTAGTTCTTTCCGCCAGGGTTGAAGAAGGCATTGCTAATGAACTTGACTTAAACCGCACTCGTGCACAGTTAAGTCAACAACAAGCATTATTACCTGAAACAAGTTATGCATTATATAACGATTTATCTACGTTGGCCTTATTAACTGGGCGTTTAAGCGGTGATATAAAGCTTAATAATGAACAAAAGATCTTTGACTTACCCTTTGAGGTCACTTTAGCGCAACCCAGTTCAGCTATAGCTTTACGTCCCGACATTAGCCAAGCCTTATATCAATTTAGCCAAGCTAATTCGTTAAGTGTAGCAGCAAGTAAAGCCTTGTTACCTGACATTAGTTTAAGTGCCTTTGTTGGTGTGCTAAGCCTTGGCAGTAGTCAATTAAATAATAGCCAGCAACAATGGCAAGTCGCGCCGCAAATTCAATGGTCATTATTAAGCTATCCAGCTTTATTGGCGCAACGTGATGCGCAGCAATATTTAAGTGAAGCGGCTTATAGCCAATACCAGCAGGTTGTTTTAGCGGCTATTAATGACAGTGAACTATCGTTACAATTGCTGACAAAGCACCTTGAACAAAAACGCTTTGCGGATAAACGTTTTCAATTTGCTCATCAGGCTTTTATGCAAGCTAACGCTATGTATCAAGAGGGGCAAATCCCTTACTTAGAGTTGTTAGATGCGCGGCAGGATGTTTTAATAGCCCAAGAAAATGCAGTAAACGCGACCATTTCTTCATCTCTCGCCAAAGTAAGTGCCTATCAGGCTTTTAATGGTCGGTGGAGTTACGGTTTAATCACCTTGTAAAGTTTGAGTTTTTTTATGCTAACTACTGAGATATTGTCCAATATTGATCGACCTACTTCTATGCGAGCTATAGTGCTTGAAAAGGCAAGCGAAAAAATCCGTTTATCTGACGTGCAATTGCCGTTACCTGAGTGCGATGAACACGAGCTGTTAGTTAAGGTTGAATATGTAGGCCTCAATCCTATTGATGCTTATTTCGCTAAAAGTGGATTTTCTCAATGGCAATATCCTCATATTCTTGGTTTAGATGCCGTTGGCATTGTCGTTCAAGCTAAAAAAGGTCTGTTTCCTAATATTGGCGACCGCGTTATGTGGCATGCCAATATTGGTCAACAAGGCGTGCTAAGTGAGTACGCTAAAGTGCCTAACTTTGCCGTTTCTATTGTGCCAGAAAATGTTAAAGCAAGTGAAGCGGCAACACTTCCTTGTGCCGGCATGACGGCTTTAATTGCTTTAGATAAATTACAAGTAGTGCAAGGTGATACTATTTTAATTGAGGCTGGTGCAGGTGCTGTTGGGCAATTTGCTATTCAATTTGCCAAGGAACGTGGTGCGGATGTGTTTACCACAGCTGCTAAGCATAATCATAAATTAGTAAAGAAACTTGGTGCTGATGCAATATTTGATTACCACGATAAAAAACTTTGTCAAAAAATTCGCCTAGCATTAGGACCTCAAGGTTTTGATGCCGTACTTGACTCTGTTGGTGGTGACTCAACAATGCGTAATATTGAGCTGATGAGGTTTTGTGGTCGTATTGCTTGCTTGCGTCCCTTGCCTAACATTGACCAAGAGCTCATGTTTAGAAAAGCGCCCAATATCGGCATAGTATCACTCGCTGGTGCGTGGTTAGCCAATAGCTTGTGCGCACAACAAAAAATGAGTTTTAAGAGTAATCAATTACTTGATGCACTAGCAAAAGGCAGTATTCAAACGCCTGATATTACTTTAATTGAATTTAACGCACAGCAGGTTTCTCGTGCCCTGCACATTCAAGTTGATGGAGGTTTTACCGGTAAACAAGTGGTGAAAATATTTTCCTGAGGATTTTATTTAGCCCCTTGGGTGACTACTTTTTTGAGTGCCAATCTGAGATACCATAACGCTGTAATATTTTTGACAATTGTCCTTTTGTTCTTAGTTTTATTAAGCCTTTATCAAAGGTACTAATATAGTTAAGGGTAGTGTCAGGCGCAAAGCCGATATAAAGAGGAACAAATATGCCTTGGGTACCGGCATATTGTAAGTTAGTGATTTTTTTATCCTGAATTTCATATTCAACATTAAAACGAGAATCAAGCAGCACAGTTATTCGCTGCTTACTGAGCATTTTTAAAGCACTGGATAATGGCTTATCTCCCGAAGCTAAAAATATAAATTCACCCGAGGTTTCTTTTAGGCGACTCACTGCACTTCCGTATTCATAGCCATTGATGAGCCCAAGAATATTGCCTTGTTCAATAAAGTTTTTAAGGTTTTCTACAGTAGAAAATTTCCATTGAGTTTCGTTACTAACATAAAAGTCATTATACAAGCCGCCATAAACTTCTTGGCTTTGCCTTAAATCAAAAGCTTCAATGTGTTCTTTTGTTAAAGCAAGGACCATGTCTAATTTTGATTGTTGAAGTAGCCTTAATGAACGATCCAGCGGCATAAGGGTAAAGTTAACATCATAGCCTTGAGCTTCAGCAATTTCATTGATGATTTCAATTAATATACCTGGCTTATTATCTTCATTACAAATGTAAGGACACCATTCGTCTGAAGCAATGTTTATGGTGTCATTTGCCCCAACTTGTAATGACCATGAAAAAACAATCAATAATAGATATTTATACGACATTTAACGCCATTTTTTTAGCTAATTTCAACGGTGAAATTAGTTAAAACCCTATAAGAATGTAAATAGATCTATTGGTATGTTAATAATTATAACAATAGTCAGCTTTTAGCGTACTAAAGATTAGCTTATTTATAACTTTAGCAGTAACAAGAAACGACCCGTTACTTGTTACTGGGGTCAAAGGTAACAAGACCAATTTATACCTTACAGGTATTGCTAATGTAAAGTCGCTCGTCATACAACTGAGTAGTCATCCCGTGATTGTAATCAATACACACTGTCATTTTATCATGTCAGTGGCAACTACTTATTTGAAAACATAGCATAAAATCAAGTACTTGCCTTAAAAAGACGACAGACCATAACTGCCGGTAAAGTCTAAAATCATGAAATTAACACATTCAAGGAAATGTACAGATAACATCTTATCTTATGACTTACGAAAATAAGTAATGTAAGATCAATAAGGACACTAAAATGATTATTTATTGAACAGAAAAGTATCTTGTTGCATTGATTTTATTGTTGTACATTGCCCCAAAAGAATCATTAATATGTTTTTATATTTATCTCAGCCATTTCATTTAAGTAAACTAGCCTCTCTTACTTAGATACCATTAGCCTTATACAGCTAAAATTTAGTAAGATGCTGGCTAATCTTTGTCACTTAATAGCATCGTTAAAGTAATGATAATGATTCACTGCATATACGGTAATATTTTAGGAAATGAAATGAAGTTAAATTGCGATCTCGGCGAAAGTTTTGGCTCTTGGAATTTGGGCTCAGACGCAAAAGTAATGCCGCACATTGATCAGGCAAATATTGCTTGTGGCTTTCATGCCGGCGATCCTTTGGTCATGCAAAAAACATTACAATTAGCTAAGCAGCACAACGTTAGTGTTGGCGCTCATCCTAGTTACCCTGATTTAGTTGGTTTTGGTCGTCGCTCAATGAAGTGCTCCACAGAAGAAATTATTGCGTTAGTTTTATATCAGGTAGCGGCTATTGATGGCGTAGCTCAGTCTTTAGATATTGAGCTTAGTTATGTAAAACCTCATGGTGCACTATATAACGACATGATGACTAATATTGAAGTGCGCGAGGCGATACTTTCAGCCATAGCCCAATATCACAAACCACTTAAGCTAATGATACAAGCAAGCTCAAATATTAAAAAACATCGCGCTCAAGCAGAAAAATTTAGCGTAGAAATACTCACTGAAGCCTTTGCTGACAGATGCTACAACGATGATGGCAGCTTGTTATCACGCAACATAACAGGTGCGGTGCATAATAGAGAAAAAATGATCGCACAAGTTAAACTATTAAAAGAGCAAAGCAGTGTCATCACTATTAATGGTAAGCGCTTACCTTTAGAAGTAGACAGCTTGTGTGTGCACGGTGACAACCTCGAGGGCGTAGAAGCAATAGCCATTATTAGGGAGCTTATTCGTTAATGTCAGCAACATTTAAAATAGAAATTGCCGGTGAAAACAGCTTGATCCTTTATTTTGACGACCCCGTTAATGATGAAGTTGCCGCAAAAGTACAGCAAGCACAATGGCTGATCAGGCAAGAGATGAGCAATGATATTATTGATCTAATACCATCTTATACTTCAATATTAGTGGTATTTAATTTATACAATATAGACCATCATCAGATCACTAACAAATTGCAAAAGCTATTAATAAACTTACCAATAATTAATAATAATCAAGGGGCACTCATCGAGTTACCTGTCTATTATGCAAGCGAGTCAGGACCCGATTTAGCGGCTATGGCTAAATCTAAAGACTTAACCATAGAGCAAATAATTACCCTACATCAGCAACAAGAATATAACGTTTATGCGATTGGCTTTGCACCAGGTTTTGCTTATTTAGGCGAAGTTGATCAGCGTATTGCGATGCCTAGATTAAGTACTCCTCGTATAAAAGTGCCTAAAGGGGCTGTTGGTATTGCTGACAGGCAAACAGCTGTTTATCCAAGTACTTCTCCTGGTGGTTGGAATATTATTGGTCTTTGCCCTATTGAAATGTTTAACGCCAATAAAACGCCAACAATGCCCGTTCAAGTAGGTGATAGGGTTAAATTTAAAGCGATTTCCAAAGATGAATTTTTTGCACTAGGTGGTGTATTAGGTGCAACATATGATTAGTCAAAGTAAAGCTTCTTCAAGAAGACCGGCAATAAACTTAGGTTTTATTGTTAAACGACCAGGCATGTTAAGTCTTGTTCAAGATGAGGGGCGTTATGGTGCTTTTAATGTCGGTTTAACCAACGGTGGTCCGATTGATAAGCTGGCTTTTCACTGGGCAAACCGCTTATGTAATAATGCCCTTAATGTTAGTGCTGTTGAAGTCAGTGTTGGTGGTTTTGCCATCATTGCACAAGTAGATGCTGTTATTGCCGTAACCGGCGCTGACATGCCATTAACCATTAACGGTCAAGTAAAAACGTTATGGCGCAGTTATCAAGTGAAAGCCGGTGACTTAATCGAACTAGGTTTTACTAACCTTGGTATGCGAAGTTATTTGGCTGTTGCTGGTGGTTTTAATATAACACCCAGTTTTGGCAGCACTGCAACCGTTTGCCGTGAAGGTATCGGGGGATTAAAGGGCAAAAAATTAGCCGCGAACGATATACTCCCTTGTCTAACAACAAAAAGTTCTCAATTAGTTAGTTTATCTATAGAAGACCAACCTAAATATAGCCAAGAAGTACTGCTGCGTATTATTCCTAGTTATCAGCAACATCATTTTTGTGTAGAACAGCAAAAATTGTTTTTTTCAAGTGAATATAGCGTAAGTAAAAGCTTTGATCGGATGGGGTATCGTTTAGAAGGTCAAAAAATCGTCTCTGATATTAACGGCATATTATCAGAGGGTATTTGTCATGGTGCCGTGCAAATTCCTAGCGATGGCCAGCCAATTGTCTTGATGAATGATCGTCAAACAATTGGTGGCTATCCTAAAATCGGTGCCGTTATATCCCTTGATACCGCCAAATTAGGTCAGTTATCTCAAGGTGGTAAAGTACGCTTTGCGTCTATTACGATGGAAAAGGCACGTGAGCTTATCCTCGAAGATTTAAGCTTATTTGAGCAAACCCAAGTTAGCGTATGTAATTAATATAAATCACACAAATAAGGTATTGGTTCCGTTTGAAGCTATGGTTGTATTACTTAGCGCGAGTAAAGACATCCTTATAATAATAATTCAAAACATAACCAGAAGCGAGTACAGGAAAAATGACAGAACTTAATAAATCAGTCAACTGCCCTGTTGATGGCTCAAGTAGAGCTAAACTAACCAATAGACTTAGACCAAGCCCAAAAAGAGCACATAATATAGCAACGCCGAATAAAACGAGTTTACCGGTAAAATAACAATCATCTTCTGCTAACTTTTTAACACCTACACCCATTAACTGCCCTTATTAATTTAAAAACTTATTATAACTGTGTTTCATTATATCTATAAAAATTAGAATAATAGCTAATAAAAACAATATCACACTAATAATAATGAAGAAGCCTACGTTTATTAGTACTTCAACTGCAGATATTAACTCGTCTAGTTCTACAGTTGATTTTGATTTGTATCGCTATTTGGGCTTTCATATTTGGCCGCACTTCAACGTTGATACTCAGTAGCCGTTTTAGCCAAGCCTTGATTTATTTTATGTTGCATATAAACCACATGTAACAACGATGTAATAAAGGGATTTAACCAAAGTTTGTCTCCTTTATTAGCGCCTGCAATTAGATTAATACGATTACGTACCATAATTATCCAGATGATATCGAAAATAGATGAGATAACATGAAAACCTAAGGTGAGATTTAAAATACCCGGTTCTTGCCAGTTTGCTAGTGCGTGAATTAGGGTGCCAAACGAAATAATGTATAAAAATAT
The DNA here is from genome assembly GCF_001767295.1 of Colwellia sp. PAMC 20917. Lineage (GTDB taxonomy): Bacteria > Pseudomonadota > Gammaproteobacteria > Enterobacterales > Alteromonadaceae > Colwellia_A. Next base: position 3,962,753 of record NZ_CP014944.1, on the reverse strand, counting down.
AGTGATGAAAATAAAGGTTTTAGATATTTTCAACGCTGTATGTTTATTAATTTGCTTAGACAACAGGTAGAGCTTATATATTAAATATGAGCCAATACTTAGAATGCAAAGAACTAAAATCTTTGCTACTGATGCCATGTCAAAAACGCCCGTAAATCCATTTTTCATTTATTCTCCCAGGGTGAAACACACCCATACTATTTAACTACGCTCCAATAAGGAGAGATTATAAGCTTGCTAAGATGTTGAACAAAATGAAAACAGCAAACAGTTAATTTTCATTATTGAGTGGCTTGTCAGCTAGGTACTGAAATTTAGAATATAGAATGTCGTCATTACGTCTTAATAACGCCAAAGCTCACTTTGGTTGCCAATGATATACGTAAATAGGTGTTTGGTAGAAATCTCTAAGCCTGATGACTCTTGTTGGTTGACATAAAGGTAAGGCGAAGGTGTTACTCACAATAGTAACCTTATTAAAGACTTCATCTACTAATTTTTCTTGAAGAGCGACCATGCCTTCAGGAAAAAGGTAACAAACTAGGGTCGAGGCAGTACTGAGATCAGCGTTTTTAAAGTCTTTACGAAAGAGAGTAAGGTTATCTAAACGTAAACTGTGTTTCAAAATTTTTGAAACCAACCACGGAAACCAAGATAACTCGTAGCCGATAACTTGCTGATTGGGGTATTTCTGGGCAACAGCTATAACCAGCGTACCCCAACCAGAGCCTAGATCAATTAAAGGCCCTTTTTCATGCGCATCTATTTCAGCAAGCATGGTTTTGCACGCTTTGCTTGAACTCATCATAGGGGAAATCCCCGTTTTCAGCGTACTCCAAACGATGGATAAGACCATGAGAATAACAATGACAAGAAGTATTAGAGAAAAAAAGTCCATGTTAACAATAGCCTAAAATAGTTGAACGCTGATGATTTCGCTTACATCTAACACCGCAATAAGCGGAAAAAGAAAACACTTCATTTTACCTTTAATGAAAATTAACAAGACATTCTATCCCTTCTTAAAAATTGATACTCTCGATAAGAATAGCTTAGGCTTTTCAGCATATTACATCAACTAAGTCTCAATAAAAAAAATTATTAAACACACAACACCAGCTTTTAAATGTTCTTCTGCGCTAAAACCTTCTGTTTCCGGTACGCTATTTACTCCTACTAGCAATTATCTCAGATAACTTAGCGTATTATCGACTTTCAATCGTAAATAAAGAGCGATGCTCTGCCCTTGCGCTCTCAACAAATAAAAGCGCGTCGGCTGTTAATTTTACTTATAAATAATCAATCATAAGGAATGGTTTGCGGCAAAGAAATTGGCCGATGAGTCATGGGTTTATCAATTTGATGGGCAATCAAAGACTGAGGTAAACGCGGCTGTAACAGATGTTCAAATTGATCAAGTTCATCACATTGTGGATCTAACCACTTGTCTACGAGTGATGAATTTTGCGGGAGTATCAGTGGCATGGCTTTGCTGTGGATATGTTTTAATTTTTCATGTGCCGGCAGCGTTATCACCGAGCAACTCAGTTTTATTTCACCCGTTTTATTGTGCTGCCATGTTCTATACAAGCCCCCCAATATTAAACCGCCAGATTCTGCTTGTATATCAAAGTAGTGAATCGGCTTTT